>CAYPYK010000054.1:0-15894 GCA_964414665.1 uncultured Intrasporangiaceae bacterium
CGTGCTTGGCCATCGAGGCCCGGGCCCGGTCGGTGAACTCCTCGGGCTTCTTCTCCGCATACTCCGGCCAGTCGGCCAGGTCGACCCCCTCGGGCAGGTACGACAGCGGGTCATGGGCCGAGGTCTGGTCGGTGACGATGTCGATCGGCACGCCACGGCGCAGCAGCTCGGGGAACACGGTCGCCGCGTTGCCGACGACGCCGACCGACCAGGCGCGCCGCTCGGCCTTGGCGCGCAGGGCGATCTCGACGGCCGCGTCGAGGCTGTCGGCCACCTCGTCGAGGTAGCGGTGCTGGACCCGCCGGTGCAGACGGGCCGGGTCGACGTCGACGATGAGGCAGACGCCCTCGTTGAGGGTGACGGCGAGCGGCTGCGCTCCGCCCATCCCACCGCAGCCGCCGGTGAGCGTGACCGTGCCCGCGAGCGTCCCGCCGAACCGCTTCTCGGCCACCGCGGCGAAGGTCTCGTAGGTCCCCTGGACGATGCCCTGGGTGCCGATGTAGATCCACGAGCCGGCCGTCATCTGGCCGTACATCGTCAGGCCGAGATGCTCCAGGCGCCGGAACTCCGGCCAGGTGGCCCAGTCGCCGACGAGGTTGGAGTTGGCGATGAGCACCCGCGGCGCCCACTCGTGGGTGCGCATGACCCCCACCGGCCGGCCCGACTGCACGAGCATCGTCTCGTCCGCCCTCAGGTCGGTGAGGGTGGCCACCATCGCGTCGAAGGAGCGCCAGTCCCGGGCGGCCCGGCCGGTGCCGCCGTAGACGACGAGGTCGTCGGGGCGCTCGGCCACCTCGGGGTCGAGGTTGTTCATCAACATCCGCAGCGGCGCCTCGGTGGACCACTGGCGGGCGGTGAGGGTGGTGCCGCGGGGTGCGCGGACGGGGCGGGCGCCTT
Source organism: uncultured Intrasporangiaceae bacterium (assembly GCA_964414665.1). GTDB lineage: Bacteria > Actinomycetota > Actinomycetes > Actinomycetales > Dermatophilaceae > CAVSJJ01. The sequence goes on from CAYPYK010000054.1 coordinate 898, forward strand.
CCATGTCGGGTCTCCTTCGGGAGTGGGTGGCTGGGGCGGGGAGGTCAGTGCAGCGGCCCGGCGACCGACTCGGCATACGCCACGACCTGCTCGGCGTGGACGGCGAGGTATGCCGCCTCAAGGTCGGGTGCGACGAACCGGTCAGGCCCGGGGTGGATGTCCGCCACCGAGCCGAGCCCCGCGATGACGGCGGCGCTGACCGGCGAGGGGCCGAGGGGTGCCCGCAGCTGGATGCCGCGGGCGGCGACGACGAGCTCGATGGCGAGGACGTGGGCGAGGGCGTCGACCGAGCGGCGGAGCTTGCGCGCGGCCGACCAGCCCATCGAGACGTGGTCCTCCTGCATCGCGCTGCTCGGGATGGAGTCGACCGACGCCGGAGCAGCCAGCCGCTTCATCTCCGAGACCATCGCCGCCTGGGTGTACTGGGCGATCATCACCCCGGAGTCCACGCCGGGGTCGTCGGCGAGGAACGGCGGCAGCCCGTGGTTGCGGGCGACGTCGAGGAAGCGGTCGGTGCGGCGTTCGGCGATGGACGCGAGGTCGGCCGCCGCGATGGCAAGGAAGTCCAGGACGTAGGCGACCGGTGCGCCGTGGAAGTTGCCGTTGGACTCGACCCGCCCGTCGGGAGTGACGACGGGGTTGTCGACGGCCGACGCCAGCTCGTAGCCCGCGACCCGCGCGGCGTGGTCGACGGTGTCGCGCACCGCCCCGGCGACCTGCGGGGCGCAGCGCAGCGAGTAGGCGTCCTGGACCCGGGTGCATGCCTCCGGGTCGCGATGGGACTCGCGGATGGGGCTGTCCCGCAGGACGATCCGCATGTTGGCGGCGGACAGGGCCTGGCCCGGCTGAGGCCTGAGCGCCAGCAGGTCGGCGGCGAGGACGTCGTCGGTCCCGAGCAGCCCCTCGATGCTCATGGCGGCCGCGATGTCGGCGGTCGTGACGAGCGCCCGCAGGTCGTGGATGGCCAGGCACAGCATGCCGAGCATCCCGTCGGTGCCGTTGATCAGGGCCAGCCCCTCCTTCTCGCGCAGCTCGACCGGAGCCAGACCCGCCGCGGCGAGGGCGTCGGCGGCGGCCACGAGCCGGCCGTCCCGGTCGCGCACCGAGCCCTCCCCCATGAGGGCGAGCGCGCAGTGGGCGAGAGGGGCGAGGTCGCCGGAGCAGCCGAGCGAGCCGTACTCGTGCACCACCGGGGTGATCCCGGCGTTGAGCATGGCGAGGTATGCCATGAGCGTCTCCTCCCGGATCCCGGTGCGACCGGTGGCCAGCGTCGAGATCCGCAGCAGCATGAGCGCCCGGACGACCTCGCGCTCGACCTCGGGCCCGGCGCCGGCGGCATGGGAGCGGATGAGGCTGCGCTGGAGCTGGGTGCGCAGCTGCACCGGGATGTGCTTGGTGGCCAGCGCCCCGAACCCGGTCGAGACGCCGTAGTGGGCCACGGTGTCGTCGGCGAGCGCCTCGATGACGGCCCGGGTGCGCCGCACCTCGTCAAGCGACTCCGCGTCGAGGTCGACCGGAGCCCCTCGACGGGCGACGGCCACAACCTGCTCGATGGTCAGCGGCGCGATGCCGACGGTGACCCTGGGCTCTGTCATGCCCTCCATTCCACCCCCGGTGACCGCCCCGAAGACGTCCCGTGCGCGGCATTCCGTCTGGTATCCCAGACACGCCGCCCACGCCTCCCGGTCCGAGGTGACCCTGCGCTTCTGAGCCCGCCCGGCCCCCTCGCCGAGCGGGACGTCAGAAGCAGCCGGTCGACGTCGCCGCGATGACGTCGATCGCCGTGCGCACCGATGAGGTGCTGGGGGTGTAGTTGTCGAGGACGGCGAAGTAGCGCCGCTGGCCGTCGAGCCCGATCGCCAGCCCGGCCAGCGCCGTCGCGTCACTGAGACTGCCCGTCTTGGCGTGGACGATGCCGCGGGCGCAGACGGTGGGCGCCGTGCGGAACCGCGAGGAGAGCGTGCCCGACACCCCGGCGACCGGCAGTGAGCCGCTGCCGAAGAACGTGCCCTGGACACTCGGGTCGTTGTCGATGGTCCGCAGCAGCCGGACGAGCATGTCGGCGGGGACCCGATCCGAGCGCGAGAGCCCGGAGCCGTCCTCGACGACCCAGCCGGCGCTCGGGATGCCGTTGGCGGCGATGACCTCGTGGGCGTTCTGCCGCGCGCCCGTCCAGCTCGTCGCACGCCCTCGGGCGTGCGCGGCCAGGCGGTACAGGATCTCCGCATAGTCGTTCTGGCTGACGTTGAGCATCCGGGCGACGATCGCCTGGAGCTTGTCCGAGGACGTCGTGGCGAGGACCACAGCGCTCGAGGGGGCGGCGGTCCGGTAGGTCGAGCGGACCGTGATGCCCTGCGCCGTCAGCATCGACGCGAACGCGCTCGCCGCGTCCTTCGCCGTGTCCGCGACGTTGTGGCTGTCGACGACGAGCGGACGGACCGGGGCGACCTCGCCGGGCACGTAGTCCGACTTCCATCCCGTCGCGCTGGTCGGCGCCGGGAAGAGGGTGTCGTCGAAGCGCAGGGTCATCGCGGTGCGGCCCTCGGCCTTGACCGCCGTCGCGGTCGATGCGGCCAGAGCGCGCAGCCGGGTCGAGGTGAGGCTCGGGTCGCCGCCGCCCTTGAGGTAGACGTACCACGGGGCGGCGGGGTCCTGGAGCGTCGTCGTGTCGATCCGGTAGCTGCCGCCGAGGGACTTCAGGGCGACGTATGCCGTGATGAGCTTGTTCGTCGATGCCGGCATGTAGGAGACGTGCGGCCAGCGGGACCAGATGACCGACCCGCTGGAGTCGATGACCTCTGCGCTGTAGCTGTGCCCCAGCCGGGGGTCGTGGCCGCGGTCGGCGAGGTTGCCCGGGATGAACCACGGGTAGTACGGCCGGATCCGCCCCGGCACGGGCACGGGGGCTGGGAGCCGGGTGACCACGGCGACCCTCGGCAGCGCAGAGGTGGCGGGCGCGAGGTGCTCGGCCTGCAGGGTCTGGGACGAGTCGAGCCGGACGGAGCCCGGCGATGCGGCCGCGACGGCAGAGAGGTGCGGTCGCGGTGTGCGGGGGCTCGCCCCCGACGGGACCGGGACCAGCACCAGGGCCAGTGCACCAGCGACGACGAGCGGCCAGCGACGAGGGGATCGCGGCATGACCCCACGCTATGGAAGTCCTCGCCTCGCTGGCATGGGCCGAACGGAGGAGGCGCCCCCGCGGGGAACCGTAGGGTGACGCCCATGACGTCCGCCTCCGACCTGCGGCGACGGCCGGGGGCCGCGCCCGCCGCGGGGCACGCTCTCGACATCCTCGGCGTGCTGGCCCGGCACGGCGAGCCCGTCCCGGCCGCCGCGATCGCCCGCCAGCTGGGGCTGCCGCGCTCGAGCGTCTACCACCTGCTCGGGGTGCTCGTCGACCGCGGCTACGCGCGCCACCTCCCCGAGGAGCGGCGTTACGGGCTGGGCATGGCGGCGTACGAGCTGGGCAGCGCCTACCAGCGGCAGGCACCGCTGCAGCGGCTGTCCCGGGGCACCGTCGACCGCCTCGTCGACACCACCGGCCACAACGCGCACCTCGCGGTCCTCCACGGCCGGGACGTCCTCTACGTCATCGAACAGCGCTCCCCGCGGCGGCCGCTGCTCGTCACCGAGGTCGGGGTGCGCCTGCCCGCCCCCCTCACGGCGACCGGGCTCGCCATGCTCGCCGAGCTCCCATCGGCTCAGGTCCGCGCGCTGTTCCCGGGGCGGGAGGCCCTCGTCCTGCGCGACGGCCGCGGCCCGGCCAGCGTCGGGGCGCTGCGCCGCGAGCTCTCGGCGGTGCGCCGGCGCGGGTATGCCGTGGAGGAAGGCCTGATCACCCCGGGCCTGAACTCGGTGGCGGCGCCGGTGCTGGACCACAACGGATACCCTGCTGCCGGGGTCGCGGTGACCTACCCGGGCGCGAGCGTCGGCCTCGACGAGGTCTCCGCCCTCGTCGAGGCGGTGACCGTTGCCGCCGGGGACCTCACGCGTCGACTGAAGGGGCGGGCATGAGCAGCGAGGTGACCGCTGTGGTCCTCTGCGGCGGGTCGTCCCAGCGGTTCGGGGGTGACAAGCTCGGCGCCTCGATCGCCGGACGGACCGTTCTGGACCTGCTGCTCATCGGGATGCCCGCGAGCTGGCCCGTCGTCTGCGTCGGTCCGCACCGGGAGACCCCACGAGCCGTGACGTGGACACGCGAGCGACCGGCCGGCGCCGGCCCCCTCTCGGCCGTCGCGGCGGGCCTGGCCGACGTCGCAACACACCTCACGGTCGTCGTCGCCGGGGACATGCCGTTCGCCGGACCGTCCCTGCTGCGCCTGGCCGCCGCGCTCGAGACGGCCGCTCCCGAGGTCGTTGCCGTCGTCGGGACCGACCACGAGGGTTACGCGAACGCACTGCTCGCGGCATACCGCACCGACTCGCTGCGCGCGGCGATCCCGCCGGACCCGCGCGGCCTCTCCGCCCGGACGCTGCTCAACCTCCACCACGACCGGGTCCTCGTCGGCCCACACCAGTCGGCCGACGTCGACACCCGCGAGGACCTCGACCGCCTCCGCCGGGAGGTGGCCCCCTGAGCCGCCCTCAGGCGACGGCGCGGTAGCGGGACACCAGCGCGTCGACGAGCCGGGGGTCCGGACCGAGCGGAGGCGTTGTCGCATCGATCCCGTTCTGGGACAGCGACGCCCGTAGCCTGTCCCAGAAGAGTCCCGGCGCGATGAGGTGCGCCGCCGCGACGATCCGATGGCATGACTGCGCACGCAGCCGACTCACGGCTTCGGGAAGCCCGGGGGCGGCGCCGCCCAGGAGGGCGATGCGCACCGGCCGGCGGAGCGCGTCCTCCAAGGCAGCGGCGAGGTCGAGGATCTCGCTGCGGGCCCGAGGGTCCGCCGAGCCCGCGGACGCCAGCACGACCCCGACCCCCGGCGCCCGCGCACCCTGCGCCGCCAGGCGCGCGGCGAGCGCGTCGCGGACCACCTCGCCGGAGCCGAGCGCCTCCGTCGCCCGGGCGTCGGGCGCGTGCCGGGCCAGTCGCCCGGGCAGGTCGCTGGTGACGTGGTAGCCGCTCGCGAGGAACAGCGGGACCACGATCGCGCGCTCCCCCGGCGACACGGCCTCCTCGAGCGCCGGGCCGGCGTGCTCGAGGTGGCCGAGCCGTACCGGCACCTCGGGCAGAGCCGCCGCCACCGCCTGGCGTACCGACCGCAGCACCCGGCGTCCACCGGCATCGGCCGTCCCGTGGGCCGCGACGACGAGCGGCCGGGCGGGTCCGCGCCCGCTCACGGCCGCCACCGCGGGCTCAGCGTGACGACATCGCCGATGACCACGACCGCCGGAGAGCCGGCTCCGACCGCCTCGGCCGCCTCGGCCAGGTCCTCGAGCGCTGCGGTGGTCACTCGCTGGTCCGCGGCATACCCGCGCTCGACGACCGCAGCGGGGCACCGCGGGTCGCGGCCGTGCCCGACCAGGAGCGCCGCGGTCCGCCGAAGCGACGCCACCCCCATGAGGACGACAACGGTGTGGTCGTTCCCGATGGGCAGCGCGGTGATCTCGTCGTGCCCGGTGACGACGGTGAAGCCGCGGGCCAGCCCACGGTGGGTGAGCGGGATGCCCGCCGCGGCCGGGACCGAGGTCGCGCTGCTCACGCCCGGCACCACCTCGACCGGGACACCGGCCGCCTCGCACGCGAGCCGCTCCTCGCCTCCTCGGCCGAGGACGTAGGGGTCGCCGCCCTTGAGGCGGACGACGCCGTGGCCCCGCTGGGCCTCCTCGACGAGGATCGCGTTGATCTCGTCCTGGGTGGCGAGGTGGTGACCCGGAGCCTTGCCGACGTGGACGACCCGCACCCCGGGATGCAGGTCGCCGAGCAGGGCCGTCGGGCCGAGCCGGTCGGCGACGACGACGTCCGCGGCCGCCAGCAGGGTGCGCCCCCGGGCGGTGACCAGGTCGACGGCCCCCGGACCGCCGCCGACCAGGGCCACCCAGCCCGCACCGCCACGGGGGCGGCGGGCACGCAGGTCGATGGCGCCGCTCTCGACCCGGGACACCAGCTCCGAGCGGATCGCGACGGCACGGCGGGGGTCGCCGCCGGCGTGCACGGCCAGGCTCACCGGGCCGTCCGGGGTCGCCACGCGAGCGCGGGCCGGCACCTCGGCGCTGGCCCGCCCGGCGTCGGCGGCGTCCACGCACCAGACCCGCAGCACCTCGGCGTCGCGGCCGACCCGGGCGTCGACGAGGCCGTCACCGGTGGCCGTGTGCACGAGCCAGGCGCCCTCGAGGTCCTCCGGGCCGAGGTAGTCCCGGTCCACCCAGGTGATCGAACCGGCGGCGACGAGGTCGACGAGGTCCTCGCACAGGTGCGGCGAGACGACGTGAACGACGGCGCCCTCCGCCACGAGGTCGGTGACGCGGCGCGCCGTGACGACGCCGCCACCGACGGCGACGACCAGCCGGCCGGTGAGCCGCAGGCCGAGAAGGGTGGGCGCGCTCATAGGTGCAGCCCGCACTCGGTCTTGGCGAACCCCGCCCAGCGGCCGGATCTCGGGTCGTGGCCGGGCGCGACCGGCCGGGTGCACGGAGCGCAGCCGATGCTCGGGTAGCCCTCCGCGAGAAGGGGGTTCGCGGGGACCTGGTGGCGCTCGGCGTAGTCCAGGACATCGTCCTCGGACCATGCCGCCAGCGGGGCGATCTTGACGACCTGGTTGCGCTCGTCCCACGAGATCAGTGGGGTGGCGGCGCGGTGCGTGGTCTCGTCGCGCCGTACGCCGGTCACCCACGCCTCGTATGCCGCGAGCGCCCGCGCCAACGGCTCCACCTTGCGCAGGCGGCAGCAGGTGGCGGGGTCGCGGTCGTGGAGCCGGGGGCCGAGGAAGGCGTCCTGGTCCTCGACGCTGCGGCTCGCCGTGACGTTGACGACGCGGACGTCGAGCTCCCAGGCCACCCGGTCGCGGGTGCCGATGGTCTCGGCGAAGTGGTAGCCGGTGTCGAGGAAGAGAACGTCGACGCCGGGCAGGTGCTGCGAGACCAGGTGCGGGAGCACGCCGTCGGCCATGCTGCTCGTCACGGCGAGACGGGGGCCGAACTCGGCGGCCGCCCAGGCCAGGACGGCGTCGGCGCTCGCGTCGGCGAGGGCGTCGGCGGCCCACCGGGCCAGACCGCGCAAGCCGGCGGCGTCGCGGCTGGTCATCTCAGCTCCTCCTCGCCCACGCGGTGTGCCCAGGTCGCGAACCTCTCGCCGTCCTCGCGGGTGGCGAGGTAGCGCCGGACGACGCGCTCGGCATACTCGGCGATCTCGTCGGCGCTGACCCGCAGGCCCCGAACGGTCCGGCCGAGGCCGGGCTCGTCCCGGTCGCTGCTCGCCAGGCCTCCGCCGAGGTGGACCTGGAACCCCGGCACCTGCTCGCCGTCGTCGGTGGTGATGATCTGCCCCTTGAGACCGATGTCGGCGGTCTGGATGCGGGCGCACGAGTTGGGGCACCCGTTGACGTGCAGGCTGATCGGCCGGTCGAGAGTGACGTCACGGAGCCGCTCTTCGAGGGAGTCCACGGCCCGGGCCGCCGCGCCCTTGGTCTCGACGATGGCGAGCTTGCAGTACTCGATCCCCGTGCAGGCGATCGTCGAGCGGCGGAACGTGCTGGGGCTCGCGCGCAGCCCCAGCCCACCCAGCCCGGCGACGAGGACGTCGGCGGCCTCCGGCCGGACATCGAGGACGAGGAGCTTCTGGTGGGGGGTGAGGCGGACCCGGGCCGAGCCGGCGGCCTCGGCGAGCTCGGCGACCCTCTGTAGGGTCGGCCCGCTGAGGCGGCCCACGGTGGGGGCGACACCGACATACACGCGGCCGTCCTTCTGCGGGTGGACCCCGACATGGTCCGCCGAGCCCTGCGCCGGCGCCGGCGGGGGGCCGTCGGGGAGCCGGCGACCGAGGTAGTCGCTCTCGAGCAGGTCGCGGAACCGCTCGGCCCCGAGCTGGGCCACCAGGAACTTCAGCCGGGCCTTGGTGCGCAGCCGCCGGAACCCGTGGTCACGGAAGAGGAGCACGACGGCCTGCCAGACCTCGGCGGCCTCGTCGGGCCGGACGAACACCCCGAGCCGCTCGGCGAGCCGTGGCGCCGTCGACAGCCCGCCGCCGACCCACAGGTCGTACCCGATCCCGAGCTCGGGGTGCTCGACGGCGACGAAGGAGATGTCGTTGATCTCATGGACGACGTCGAGACTCGGGTGGCCAGTGATGGCCGTCTTGAGCTTGCGCGGCAGGTTGGCCAGCTCGGGGTCGCCGACGAACCGGCCGGTGATCTCGTCGATGACCGGTGTCGGGTCGATGAGCTCCTGCGCGCTGACGCCGGCCACGGGCGAGCCGAGGACGACGCGGGGGGTGTCGCCGCAGGCCTCGGTCGTGCTCAGGCCGACCGCCTCCAGGCGCCGCCAGATCTCCGGCACGTCCTCGATCCGGACCCAGTGGTACTGGACGTTCTGCCGGTCGGTGAGGTCCGCGGTCCCGCGAGCGAACTCCGTGGAGATGGCGGCCACCGTCCGCAGCTGCGCGGTGGACAGGGCCCCCCCGTCGATGCGGACCCGGAGCATGAAGTAGCGGTCCTCGAGCTCGTGCGGCTCGAGCTGGGCGGTGCGCCCGCCGTCTATCCCGGGGCGGCGCTGGGTGTAAAGACCCCACCATCGGAACCGGCCCCGCAGGTCGTCCTCGGAGATCGAGTCGAAGCCCTGGACGGCATACACCTCCTCGATCCGGGCGCGGACGTTCAGGCCGTTGTCCTCGGCCTTGAACGCCTCGGCGGCGTTGAGCGGGGTGCGGCCGTCGATCGCCCACTGGCCGTTGGAGCGGCCCTCGGCGGGCGGGCGGGCCTCGGCGTGGGAGGTGTGGCTGTGCCGTGAGGTGGTGGTCATGGTGGGTGGTCCTCGGGTCCTGGGTGGTCGACAGGGCGGCGAGCGGCACCTGCTGCGGGCAGCGTTCCGGCCCGGCGGGTGCGGCGAGGTGGTCGGTCGAGCTGAGGGCGATGCGGTGGCGTCGGGCGCCTGGGGTGGCGACCGGCCGGCGGCGGGTCAGCGGCGGGTCGGCGGCGGGTCAGCGGCGGGTCGGCGTCTGGTCAGCGACGGGTCGGCGTGGTCAGCGGCGGGTCGGCGTGGTCAGCGACGGGTCGGCGTGGTCAGCGACGACAGCAGGGCAGGCCCGCACCGCGCATTCGCGCCGGCATTCGCCCCGGGCGGGCGGGCCCGGGGGGACAGGTGCGGCGTGGGCGACTCATGCGAGACATAATGCAGGATTATCGAATCGATCATCAAACGGCATGGAGGTACGTCTCGCGATCCGGACACCCGCCGCCCCCCGCGGTGCTCAGCGATCGGCCTCTTCCGCCTAGGTTGGACCCATGCAGGCCATCACCCTCCCCGAGTTCGGCGGCCTCGACGCCCTCGTCCTCGCCGACGCCCCCGACCCCGAGCCCGGCCCCGGGCAGGTCCGCATCGCCGTCGCGGCGGCCGGCGTCAACCGGGCCGACCTCCTTCAGCGCCAGGGCTTGTACCCGCCGCCGCCCGGCGAGTCCGAGATCCTCGGCATGGAGGTGAGCGGGACCATCGACGCGATCGGCGACGGCGTCACCGCCTGGGCCGTCGGGGACGAGGTCTGCGCCCTGCTCGCGGGGGGCGGATATGCCGAGAAGGTGTGCGTGCCCGACGTCCAGGTCCTGCCCGCCCCGCTCGGGATCTCCCTCGTCGACGCCGCCGCGCTTCCCGAGGTCGTCTGCACCGTGTGGTCCAACGTCGTCCTCACGGCGAAGCTCCAGCGCGGGGAGACCCTGCTCGTCCACGGCGGCGGCTCCGGGATAGGGACGATGGCGATCCAGCTGGGGCGCGAGCTCGGTGCCCGGGTGGCGGTCACGGCCGGGTCCGCGGACAAGCTCGACGTATGCCGCGAGCTCGGCGCCGCGATCCTCGTCAACTACCACGACGAGGACTTCGTCGAGCGGCTCCTCGCCGAGACGGGCGGCACAGGGGCCGACGTCATCCTCGACATCATGGGTGCGAAGTACCTGTCCCGCAACGTCTCCGCGCTGGCGACCAATGGCCGGCTCGTCATCATCGGCATGCAGGGCGGCACCAGGGCCGAGCTCGACATCGGCGCGCTCCTGCGCAAGCGCGGGGCCGTCGTCGCGACGAACCTGCGTGGCCGCTCGCTCGCCGAGAAGGCCGCGATCGTCGCGGCCGTGCGCGAGAACGTGTGGCCGCTCGTCGGCAGCGGCGATGTCCGCCCAGTCGTCGCCGCGCGCCACCCGCTCGCCGACGCGGCCCGGGCGCACGCCGAGCTCGAGGCCGGAACTCACGTGGGAAAGGTCCTGCTGACGACCTGAACCCGGCGCCACCGGTGCGGGCTCGCTTGGCATGGGAAGACCCCACATGGCATGGGAAACCCCCGCTTGGCATGGGAAGACTTCCCTTGCGAAGTGGTGGTTTCCCTGATGGGGCGGAAAAGCTGTGACCTGGGGGCGGGGGTCCCGGGTGCGACACTGGGGCGGTGTCGACCCTCGCCACCCTTCTCGTCGCCCTCGTGGCACTGCTGCACGTCGGCTTCGTGGTGCTCGAGATGTTCCTGTGGATGACCCCCGTGGGCTACCGGGTCTTCGGTACGGAGCCGCACTTCGCCGAGCAGAGCGGGGCGCTCGCGGCCAACCAGGGCCTCTACAACGGGTTCCTCGTGGCCGGGCTGGTCTGGGGCCTGGTGGCGAGCGACCCGGTGCGGCACCCGGTGCGGGTGTTCTTCCTCGTCTGCGTCGTCATCGCCGGACTGTTCGGGGCCGCGACGGTGAGCCGGCGCATCCTGCTCGTCCAGGCCGTCCCGGGCGCGCTCGCGCTCGCCGCGGTCGTCGCGGCCCGCTGACCGAAGCGCCCACACCCGCGCCTCGCACCCGAGCTCCTCGCCGGGCCCCTCCTGCCAGCCGTGATCGCCGGTGCCGAGATCCGCACGGCGCCGCAGGTGACCGGCGGGCGACGCAGGCCGGGTCGGCGCGAGGAGGCCCCGGCATCGGTCCGGGACGGCCGGCTGCCGCCCCCTCCCCACCGGAACGCATGCGGCAGGATGGGCCCATGACAGACGGACCGAGCGAGCACCCGCACGAGGTCGAGGACCGGGGGGACGAGGACCGCCCCGGCAGCGACCGGATCGTCGTCGTGACCCCCGAGGGGATGGGCGTCGTCGACCCGCCCGGCGACGACGGGGAGCCCGCCAACCCGGCCGACCTGGTCGAGCAGCCCGCCAAGGTGATGCGGATCGGCTCGATGATCAAGCAGCTCCTCGAGGAGGTCCGCAGCGCGCCGCTCGACGAGAAGGGCCGGGCCCGCCTGGCCGGGATCCACGAGCGCTCGATCGCCGAGCTCAAGGACGGACTGGCCCCCGAGCTCGTCCACGAGCTCGAGCGCATCGCCCTGCCGTTCTCCGACGGCGCCCCGAGCGACGCCGAGCTGCGGATCGCCCAGGCTCAGCTGGTCGGCTGGCTGGAGGGCCTGTTCCACGGGATCCAGACCGCCCTGGTCGCCCAGCAGATGGCGGCCCAGGCCCAGCTCCAGCAGATGCGCGCGCTGCCGCCGGGAACGGCCCACCCGGGCCCGGACGCCTCCGGGAGGCCCACCGGGGGACACGTGCATGGGCCCGGCGCCCCTCGCCCGACCGAAGGCACCGGCCAGTACCTCTGAGCCAGCCGACCCGACCGGCGGGTCACCTGCCTGCTCGACGAGCGGGCCCCGCGACGCTCAACCGGTGACCGTCACCTGGATACCGTCCGGGCGCACCACCGCCGACACCTGGTCCAGCCCGTCGACGACCACGTCCGCCGACCCCTCGAGCTCGGCTCGCCCGGTCGTCGAGGTCACGGCAACCACCGCTGCGCAGCCCGCCGCCCGCGCCGAGACGATCCCGGCGCCGGCGTCCTCGACGACGAGGCACCGAGCCGGGTCGACGCCCAGCCGGCGGGCGCCCTCGAGATAGGGGTCGGGCGCGGGCTTCCCCACGGTGACGTCGCTGGCGGTCACCACCACCTCCGGCACGCGCAGCCCGGTGGCGGCGATGCGTGCCGCCGCGAGGTCGTCGGTGCAGGACGTGACGATGGCGTGGGCCGCCCCGGAGGACTCGAGGTCGGCCAGCAGCTCGGCTGCGCCCGGGAGGAGGCGGATGCCCTCGGTGTCGGCGATCTCGATCTCACGGATCCGCAGGTGGGCGGACGCGCGCTGGCGTTGCGGGAGCAGCCCGGCGATCACGGCGGCAGCCGGGACGCCGTGGAACCCGAGGAGCCGCACGGGGTCGACGCCGTACTCCGCGCACCAGGTCAGCCAGCTGCGCTCCACCGCCGGGATCGAGTCGATGAGAGTGCCGTCCATGTCGAAGAGCACCGCGTCGAAGCGCAGGTCAGTGAGCGGGGAGGTGCCGGGGGACGACATACGGGAAGCCTATGGTGGGGGGCATGGGCCGAGCTGTCGCGGGGTCGGTGCGCCTCGCCCCGGCGAGCGCCACGGTCGCCGCCGTGGCGCTCATCGGTGGGTGGACGCTGGCCGCCGGGCTGCAAGGCGCGGGCTTCGACCCGACTCGCGACTCGATCAGCGCGCTGGCCTCGACCGGCACGCCGCACCGCAGCGCCATGACCGCCGCCCTCGTCATCACCGGCGTGGCCCACGTCGGCACCGCCTGGGCGCTCGGGACGGCGGCCCGGCCGTGGGGGCGGCGGCTGCTCGGGCTCGCCGGCGTGGCGACGCTCGCGGCGGCCGCCCTGCCCCAGCCGTCCCGGACCGAGTCCTCGACCGCCCACGTCGCCGCCACCTGGATCGCGTTCACCCTGCTGGCGGCGTGGCCCTGGTTCGCCGCCCACCACGACGCCGCCCCGCCGCTGCGTCCCCGCGTCGCCCGCGTCGCCACGCTCGTCCTCGGGCTGGCCGTCTCGACCCTGCCGCTCGCCATGGTCGCGGGATGGTCCCGCTTCGGCCTGCTCGAGAGGCTGGTGGCGGGGGCGCTGGTGGTCTGGCCGGTGGTCGTCGCGGTCGAGGTCTGGTATGCCGCGGGACACGACCTGGGGCGCCCGTGGGTGCGCCGTACCCTCGGGGTCCTGGGGCTCACCCTGGCGTGCCTGGCCGGCGGCGTCGTTGCCACGACCGTCGCGCCGGTGACGACCCACACGCAGTACTACCGGGCCTCGCTCAGCCTCAGCCCCAACGTGCTCGAGCACTCCCGCCTGCAGGCGAGCACGGTGTTCGGGAACATCGAGATGGGGTTCGCCGGGGTGGCCCCCGGCGTCGACGTCGACCCCCAGGTCAAGGCCGAGATCGCCGTCCTGCTCAACAAGCCCGACATCGGGCTCAGCTCGCTCGAGCCCTCCGCGGCAGAGCTCGACACGGCGATCCACACCGCGGCAGTGGGGCTCGGGGTCCGGTTCGCCGTCGGGTCGGGGCTGGTGGCCCTGCTCGGCGCCCTCCTGTATGCCGCGCTGCTTCGCCGCCGCCCGTGGTTCCGGCTCATCGCCCTGTCCACCGGGGCGTGGTCGGTCGCCGCCATCGTCATGGCGACCTCCATCACCCAGACATACCAGCCGTCCCGTCAGGCGTCGTTCACCGGCACCGGTGTCCTCGGCATCGTCCAGCAGAACCGGTCGCTGCTCTCCGACGTCGCGGCCCGGTCATCGCAGGTCACCCCGTACCTGCGCAACCTCATCGCCCTCTCGACCGCCCTCCAGCAGAACTACACGCCGACAACGCTCGACCAGCCCGTGGCGCTGCGCCTGCTCTTCGTCTCGGACCTGCACGACGGCAACCAGTACTCGCTGATGAAGACGATCGTCACGGACGAGAAGATCGACGCCGTCGTCGACCTCGGGGACCTCGTCGACTTCGGCACCGCGCAGGAGGCCGAGGCTGTCGGGATGTTCAGCGGGATCGCCTCGCTCGGCGTCCCCTACATCTTCGTGCGCGGCAACCACGACGCGTCGTCACCGACGGATACCGGGCTGCTCGACCGGATGCGCAGGATCAGCAACGTCGTCCTCCTGCAGCCAACCGCCGACAGCTACACCGAAGTCACCCTGCACGGCGTGCGGATCGCCGGGTTCAACGACCCGCGATGGTTCGGGGACGACGGCAAGAACTCCCCGCAGAAGGAGAAGCCGGCTCAGGAGGCCTTCCAGAAGGCGTATGCCGACCGTGCCCCCCTCGACCTCGTCATCAGCCACGAGCCGTGGGCCGTCCAGGGGCTCGGCCTCGGCGCGGTCGTCGCCAACGGGCACATTCACAGCCCCGACCTCGAGGGCAACCGCATCCAGGTCGGCACCTTCACCGGCGGCGGCCCGCTCAGCCACTACATCGCCGCCGACGACGGCTCCGAGCTCGTGGGCCAGCCGTCCGCGTTCGACATCGTCACCTACGGGACGGACTGCCGGCTCACCTCGCTCACCCGGTTCCGGTTCCACAACATCATCGAAGGGCGGCCGGTCTACGACGACGTCTCGCTCATCAACGGGACCCGCATCGACACCCGCTCGGCCGACCCCGAACGTGGTTGCGTCTCGGACGCCAGCCTCAGCGTCCAGTCGGTCGCGGCCGTTCCCTGACCGGTCCGCCGCGAGGAACCGGGCCCGGGTAGGAGTCAGCCGCGCAGCTCGGGGAACTCGTCCTCACGCCACTCACGGCCGACGCCGGTGACCTCGCCGGCGGCGATCTGCTCCTCCCGGGCGCGCAGCTCCACCCGGCGGATCTTGCCCGAGATGGTCTTGGGCAGCTCGCCGAACTCGAGGCGCCGCACCCGCTGCCAGGGCGCCAGATGCTGTCGGGCGTACGCGAAGATCGAGCGCGCCGTGTCCTGGTCGGGCTGGAAGTCGGGCGCGAGAACGACGTACGCCTTGGGGACCGCCAGCCGCAGCTCGTCGGGTGCCGGAACCACCGCCGCCTCGGCCACGGCCGGGTGCTCGATGAGCACCGACTCGACCTCGAACGGGCTGATCTTGTAGTCGCTCGCCT
>CAYPYK010000055.1:0-3424 GCA_964414665.1 uncultured Intrasporangiaceae bacterium
CGTCGTCCCGCACTACGGCGACCAGGCTGCGACGACCGCCCTGCTGGCCGCCCTCGCCGGACAGCGGACCGAGCGGCCGGTCCAGGTGGTCGTCGTCGACGACGCCTCGCCACAGCCCCTGCTGACGCCCTTCGACCTTCCCGACCGCACCACGGTCACCGACCTGAGGGTGGTCCGCCGCGACACCAACGGCGGGTTCGGGGCCGCCGTCAACACCGGCGCCGCGCTCGCCGAGCATGACCTGCTGCTCGTGCTCAACAGCGACCTCGTGGTCGGCCCAGCGTTCGTCGAGGACCTCTGCCGAGCCGCCCAGCCGTGGCAGCCGGCCGTGGTCGGCCCCCTCGTCACCGATCTCGACGGCGCCCCCAGCTGGTCGGGACGGCACTTCCCGACGACGGCGCACCAGGCGGTCGAGTGGCTCACCCCGCTCGCCCGGCTCCGCGGGCTGCCCGCCCTCCGGGAGGCGGTCGGACACGACACCCGTGCCGTCCCGGGCGCCGTCACGTCGGTCGACTGGCTCGTCGGTGCGGCCCTGCTCCTGCCGACCGCGGTCTTCCGCGAGGCCGGGGGCTTCGACGAGGGCTACTTCATGAACGCCGAGGAGGTCGACCTCCAGCGGCGCCTGCGCCAGCGCGGCATACCGTCGGTCTTCGCCGGCACGGTCAGCGTCGCGCACGCCGGGGGCGGGTCCAGCGACCCCCAGCGGCGGCGGACCTGGCTCGTGGAGTCGAGGTTCCGGTATGCCGCGCGCTATGGCGGGGAGCGGCGGCTGCGGACCGCGCTGGCCGCCGCGACGGGGGCGAACCTCGTGTGGAACGTGGGCCGCCGCGCGCTCGGACGCCCGGTGCGCCCGCTCGCCACGGCCCGCGAGGAGCTCGCGCTCGTCAGGAGGAGGCCGCGGTGAGGGGGCGTCCACTGCGCATCCTCGTCGTCGGGCCGCTGTTCCACGGCTACACGGCTGTGGTCGGCGACGCGCTGCGCCGCCGCGGGCACGACGTCGCCGTCCACCACTACGACGACCACGGCAGCACCTGGGGCAAGGCCCGGACCAAGCTCGTCTACGAGCTGCCCGAACGGGCGGGCACCGACGTCGGCCGGCGCGCCCAGCAGCGCGCCGCGACGAGCCGGGCGCTGGCGGTCCTCGGCGACGCCCGGCCCGACCTCGTGCTGGCGATCAAGGCCGACGTCCTCGGCCCGGCGTTCTGGGAGAGCGCCCGCGCCGTCGGCGCCCGCAGCCACCTCTGGCTCTACGACGAGCTGCGCAGGATGCGTCACGACCCGGCCGTCCTCGCCGGGGTCGACCTGCTCACGTCCTACTCCCGCGCCGACGTCGCCACCTTGGCGGCGCAGGGCCTGCCGGTCACCCACCTCGAGAACGCCTTCGACAGCCACCTCGAGTTCACGGCTGCACCCTCGGGCGACGTCCTGTTCCTCGGCGCGCGCTACCCCAACCGCGAGCAGCTGCTCCTCGCCCTCCATGAGCGCGGCCTGCCCGTGCGGGCCGTGGGCCGTGACTGGTCGCACCACGTCCGCGACCGGGCGCGCACCTGGGGGTCGCGGCGGCCGCCCCTGCCCGCCGGGCCCGACGTGCCGAGGGAACAGGCCTACGGGTTGATGGCCGGCGCTGCCGCCAACGTCAACATCCACCACAACCAGGACGGCTTCACGATGCGGACCTTCGAGATCTGCGGCGTCGGGGGCCTGCAGCTCGTCGACCGGGCCGACGTGGACGCCGTCTACGAGCCGGGCACCGAGGTGCTCGTCTTCGGATCGCCCGACGAGGCGGCCGAGCATGTCGCGCACGCCCTGGCCGACCCCCGGTGGGCCGACCGGGTCCGCGAGCGCGCCCGCGCCCACACCCTGTCCGCCCACACCTTCGACCACCGGGCCGTCGAGCTGGAGGCGCTGTGGGCCTGACCCATCCCCGCAGCCTCGCGGACTGGCGTCGCTGGCAGGACTCGTCCCGCCCGCTGTCCCGGCGGGTCCGCGGCCTGGTCGACCGGACCGGGGCGCGGGCGCTCCCCGGCACCCCGGACCGGGTCGTCGTCACCCGGGGCGGGACGGACCCTCGGGTCGTCGCCGTCCTCGACGCGCTCACCCCGACCGCCGTGGCAGCCGTGCTGGGACCCCTGCGGCACCTCGACCCGGCCGACGTCACCGTGCTCTCCGCCGCTGGGGTGCGGCCGCTCCTCGGGGAGGGGACGTGGACCGAGGACGTCGAGGACGAACTGCACGCCGTCGGGGACGCCGTCGGCGCGGGCACGACGGTGGTCTCCATCGGCCACTACCTCCGCGTCGGCGCCATGGCTCATGCGGTGGCCCGACGGCGGGGCGCCCGCTTCGTCACCGTCCAACACGGCCTGCTGACCCCACACGCGCCACCCCTGGCCGAGGGGACGACGCTGCTCGCCTGGAGCGAGGCGGACGCCGCGTACTGGGCCGGCGGCCGCGACGACGTGACCGCAGAGGTTGCCGGCTCCCAGCTGTTGTGGGAGGCCGCCGCTCGGGCGGCCGGCGCACCGGCCGAGGGGGCACGGCCCGTCTACCTCGGCCAGCTCCACGGGGCCGAGCTCCGCCACCGCGACCTCGCCCGGGCGGCGGAGGAGTTCTGCACCACCGAGCACGCGGCATACCGCCCGCACCCGGCGGAGACCGACCGGCGCTCCCGGGCGACCCACCGCCGCCTGGAGCGCGCCGGGGTGGCGGTCGACCGTTCGGGTACCCCCCTGCCCGAGCTCGGCGCGCCCGTCGTCAGCGTCTTCTCGACCGGCGTGCTCGAGGCCGCCGCCGCGGGGCTGCCGGCCTGGGTGCACTTCAGCGATCCTCCCGCCTGGCTTGCCGAGTTCTGGGAGCGTTACGGCATGAGCCGATGGGGTATGCCGCCGACTGCTGCGCCATCGCGCTCGGAGGTCGAGCCGGCCGCGCGGGTCGCCCAGGTGGTGCGCGACCTCGCCGAGGGTGGCCCGTGAGCATCCTCTGCGTCATCCCCGCTCGGGGCGGCTCCAAGGGCGTGCCGCGCAAGAACCTGCGGCTCGTCGCCGGCCGCCCGCTCATCGAGTGGACCATCGGCCAGGCCCTGGCGTGCTCCCCCGGTCTCCACGTCGTCGTCTCGACCGAGGACCCCGAGATCGCCGAGGTCGCCCGCGCCGCGGGTGCGCGCGTCGTCGACCGGCCCGACGAGCTGGCCCAGGACACGACCCCGACCGAGCCGGTGGTCCGGCACGCCATCGCCGAGGCCACCGCCCGGGGAGCCCCGCCGGACTCGGTGATGCTCCTCCAGGCGACGTCCCCGATCCGGCTGCCGGGCACCCTCGACCGCGCGGTCGCGCAGTTCGCCGCCAGCGGGGCCGACTCGATGGTCGGCGTCGTCACCGAGACCCCCTTCGTCTGGCACCCGGGCGACCCGCCCACCGCCGACTACGAC
>CAYPYK010000055.1:3434-15741 GCA_964414665.1 uncultured Intrasporangiaceae bacterium
GCGCGCCCGCAGGCTCTCGATGAAGCCCCAAATCGACGTCACCCGCCGGCCGCGCCGCCAGGACCTTCGGGCGGGCGACCTGCACCACCGCGAGACCGGGTCCCTCTACCTCACCCGCACCGAGGTCTACGAGCGCGAGGACAACCGGATCGGCGGCCGCGTCGCCCTGTTCGTCATGGCCGAGGTCGAGGGCATCGA
Source organism: uncultured Intrasporangiaceae bacterium (assembly GCA_964414665.1). GTDB lineage: Bacteria > Actinomycetota > Actinomycetes > Actinomycetales > Dermatophilaceae > CAVSJJ01. Next base: position 3,633 of record CAYPYK010000055.1, read on the forward strand.
CATCGACAGCGAGGTGGACCTCGCCGTCGCCGAACAGACCCTGCGATCGCTGCGGACCACGAGAGACCCCACGTCATGATCATCGTGCGCAACCTGGCGCCCTACGTCGTCTACGGCGAGGACCCCGTGCTGCGGGCGCTCGAGAAGATCACGGCGAACCAGGAGCGCATCGTCTTCGTCGTCTCCGAGCACGGCCACCTTCTCGGGGCCCTCACCGACGGCGACGTCCGTCGCTGGCTCGCCGGCCAGGATCACGTCGACCTGACCCGGCCGTGCTCGGAGGCCGCCAACCCCACCCCCCGCTCGGCGCCCGCGAGCTCCACCCCCGCCCAGGTCCGGCCGCTGTTCACCGCCGTCGTCGAGCACGTCCCCCTCGTCGACGAGCGCGGCCACGTCGTCGCGATCGCCGTCAACCGCAGCGACGCCCTCCAGATCGGCGGCCATCTGGTCGGCTCCGGCAACCCCGTGCTGCTCGTCGCCGAGATCGGCAACAACCACAACGGGTCCGTCGACCTCGCCAGGCGCCTCGTCGACCTCGCCGCCGACGCAGGTGCCGACGTCGTGAAGTTCCAGCTGCGCGACATGTCCGTCCTCTACCGCAACACCGGCGCCGGCGCGCACGCGGGCGAGGACCTCGGGCCGCAGTACACCCTTGACCTGCTCTCCCGGGTCAACCTGCCCGCCGAGCGCCTCGTCGAGGTGTTCGACCACGCCCGGGAGCGTGGCATCGACGTCATGTGCACCCCGTGGGACGCCCCGAGCGTCGACGCGCTCGTCGACTACGGCGTCCCGGCGATCAAGATCGCCTCCGCCGACCTGACCAACCACACCCTCCTGTCGTATGCCGCGGCCCCGGGCATCCCGCTCGTGGTCTCGACGGGGATGTCGAGCGAGGCCGAGATCACCGAGAGCGTCGACCTGCTGAGGGCGAGCGGCACGGCATACGCCCTGATGCACTGCCAGTCGACCTACCCGGCGCCGTTCAAGGACGTCAACCTGCGCTACCTCACCCGGCTCGCCGAGCTCGGCGGCTGCCCGGTGGGGTACTCGGGCCACGAGCGCGGATTCCACGTGCCGCTCGCCGCCGTCGGCCTCGGGGCGAGCATCATCGAGAAGCACCTGACGACCGACAAGGCCATGGTGGGCACCGACCACCGGGTCTCGCTGCTGCCCGGCGAGTTCGCCGAGATGGCCGACCGGGTCCGCGAGCTCGAGGAGGCTCTCGGGACGAGCTCCGCCCGGGCCGTGTCCACCGGCGAGCTGATGAACCGGGTCAACCTGGCCAAGAGCCTCGTCGCGGCCCGTCCGGTCTCGGCCGGCGAGGTCATCACCTCCGACGACGTCGACATCAAGAGCCCTGGTCGCGGCCTCCAGCCCAACTCCCTGCCGCGCCTGCTCGGTCGCACGGCGAACCGGGACGTCGCCGTCGGCGACTTCTTCTATGCGACCGACCTCACGGACACCGCGCCGCGCGCCCGGGCCTACACCTTCCGCCGGCCGTGGGGGCTGCCGGTGCGCTACCACGACTGGCGGGCCCTCGTCGCCGACACCACCCCCGACCTCCTCGAGTTCCACCTGTCCTACAAGGACCTCGAGCTCGACCCGGCGGCGTTCTTCGAGGACCTCCCGGAGCGGCTGCTGGCCGGCGCGGGCCGGCTGGCCATGGGGCTGACGACCCACCTGCCCGACCTGTTCTCGGGCGACTTCCTCGTCGACCTCGCCACGCCCGACGACGAGAGGTGGACGCGGTCCATCGCCGAGGTCCAACGGACCATCGAGACCACCCGCGCCCTGTCGAGGTGGTTCACCCTCGACGACGACCCGGTCATGGTCGTCACGATGGGCGGGTTCACCCGGGACCGCCACCTCACCGCCGCCGAGCGCGAACCGCGCTACGCCCGGGTGGCGGCGGCCCTGCGACGTCTCGACGCCTCCGGAGTGCGGATCACGGCCCAGACGCTCCCGCCGTTCCCCTGGCTCATGGGCGGACAGCAGTACCACAACCTGTTCCTCGACCCCGTCGACACGGCGGAGTTCGCGCGGGCCCACGACCAGATGGTCACCCTCGACGTCTCGCACACCAGGCTCGCTGCGACCTTCCTCGGGATCCCCTTCTCCGAGGCCGTCGCCCACCTCGCACCGTGGACCGTGCACCTGCATCTCGTCGACGGCCTCGGCGTCGACGGCGAGGGGGTCCAGGTCGCCGAGGGCGACGTCGACTGGCCCGCGCTGGCGCACCAGCTCGACGACCTCGCCCCAGAAGCGAGCTTCATCCCCGAGATCTGGCAGGGCCACGTCGACGGCGGCGCGGGGTTCTGGACGGCGCTGGAGCGGCTCGAGCAGTGGTTCTGAACGAGCCCGCGTACGCCGCCCGGCCCACCGCCGTGTGGGTCCTCCCCGTTGCGGCGCTGGCCGGGGTGGGCCGCCACGTCCTCGACGTCGCCGGGCACGGCATACCGGGCTGGAGGCTCGTCGTCGTCTGCCCGCCGGGCCCGCTCGCCGACCGGCTGCGCGAACGGGGAGCGGCGGTCCTCGCCGCCGACGTCGGCCCGGATGCCGGGTTCGCGGCGTCGGTGCGCTCGGTCCGCCACGTCGTGCGGACGGTGCACCCCGCGGTCCTGCACAGCCACCTCGCCTTTGCCGACGTCGTCGCCACCGCGGCCACCGTCGGCTCGGACGTCGCACTGGTGAGCACCGAGCACGGCATCGCCGGAAGCGACCGGGTCTACCACGACGGTGCCGCACGGGCGGGCGCCATGGGCCTGGTCCACAGGGTCCGGCTGCGCCGGGCCGACGCCGTCATCGCCGTGAGCGAGGCGACGGCCGAGGCGGTGCGCGCCGCCTGGCGTCCGCCTGCGCGGCTGGAGGTCCGGGTCATCCGCAACGGGGTGGACCGGCGCCCGGAGGCCACGGGGCGGGCCCGACCGCCCCGCACCGCCGCGGCCCCCGGACCGCACGTCGTGTCCCTGTCGCGGCTCGCTCCCGAGAAGGGGTTGGTGCATCTTCTCGAGGCCTTCGCGCTGCTTCGGGCCGCCCGGGCCGGTGCCCGCCTCACCCTGGCCGGCGACGGGCCCCTCGGGGCTCGGCTGGCCGAGGAGGTGTACCGGCTCGGCCTCGACGACGCGGTCGTCCTGCCGGGCCATGTCGACCCCGCCCCGCTCCTGGCGAGCGCCGACGTCCTCGCCCAGCTGTCCGTGTGGGAGAACAGCTCCTACGCCCTGCTCGACGCCGTCGTCCACGGTCTCGGGGTCGTGGCGAGCCCCGTCGGTGGGAACCGAGAGATGCTCCCCCGGCAGTGCCTGGTGCCGGCCGGGGACCACGCCGCGGTGGCGGCGGCTCTCGCCGACCAGGGCGACGTCCTCGACGCCCGGCCCCACCTGGCCGACGACTGGCCCACGGTGACGCAGATGTGCGCGGCGATCGGCGAGGTCTATGCGGTCGTGCGGAGGTCGGGGGCGCCATGAGCAACAACCGCCCGGCCCGGATCGCCTGGGGTCTGCCGGCCGACGCCGACCCTGCCCGCGTGAACAGCGCGATGCCCCCGGACCACGTCCTGTGACCATGGGCCGGCTCACGGTCGCGGCGAACAACGCGGACATCGGTGGGGGCGAGGTCATGGCGATCGCCGTCGCCGAGGGGGCACGCGACCTCGGCGCGGAGGTCGAGGTCGTCGGGCCGCACACGCCCGGCGGAGTCCTCGACCGCGCCGAGCAGGCGGGGTTCGCCGTGGTGGCCCTTCCCCCGGACCGCCGCGCCTACGCGCGCGCCCTGCGTGCCTGGGACCGCCGTCGCAAGGGGATCCTGTGGTGCGCCGGCCTCGTCCCGTCCCTGGCCACCGCCGGGCACCGCCGCCGCGTCGTCCACCTGCACCAGAGGCCCCACGGGGCCCAGCGCGGCGCCCTCACCCTGGCGCGGCACGCGGCCCTGGCGACGCTCGTCCCGTCGTACGACCTGGCCGCCCACGTCCGGGGCGCCACGACCCTGTGGAACTGGACCGACCCCGTCCAGCAGCCGCCCCGGGCCACCCCGGTGCCCGAGGGCGGCCCGGTCGTCCTCGGCTTCCTCGGCCGCCCCAGCCCCGAGAAGGGGGTGCTCGTCCTCGCCGAGGCCCTGGCTCGGCTCGACCGCGCCGCACCCGGCGCACACACGCTGCTCCTCGCCGGAGAGCCACGGTTCGTCGCCGAGGCCGACCGGCGGCGGGTCGAGGCCGCGTTGGCCCCGGTCCGGCACCTCGTCACCGAGGTCGGGTGGGTGGACCGCGCGGACTTCCTCGCCCGCGTCGACCTGGCCGTCTTTCCCTCGCTCGTCGACGAGGCGTTCGGGCTCGTCGTCGCCGAGGCCATGGCCGCCCGGGTGCCCTTCGTCGTCTCCGAGGCGGGCGCGCTGCCCGAGGTGGCCGGCCCCGACCACCCCTACGTCGTCCCCCGCGGCGACGCCTCCGCTCTCGTCGACACCGTGACGCGGTGGCAGAGCGCCGACGAGGCGAGCACGCGGCATACGCTGGACGCCGCCCACGAGCGCTGGCGGCGGCACTTCTCGCCCGAGGCGGGCCGCGACCGGCTCGCCGCCGTCCTCACCGCGCTGGGTGTGGTTCCGGGAGGCAGCGATGGCTGAGCCGAGCGCGAGCGTCGTCGTGCCGACGCGCGGCGGCGCCGGGCGGCTGCCCGCCCTGCTGCGGGCGCTCGCCGCGCAGACCCACCCCGACACCGAGGTCGTCGTCGTCGTCGACGGCGACACCGACGGCAGCGCCGACGTCCTCGCCCGGTGGGTCGACCGCCTCGACCTCCGCCCGGTCGTCCTGCCCGAGAACCGGGGCCGGTCGGCCGCCCTCAACGCCGGGTTCGCCGTGGCCGGTGGCGAGGTCCTCCTGCGGTGCGACGACGACCTCGAGCCGACCCCGGAGCACGTCGCCCGGCACGTCGCGCACCATGTGGGCCAGCGGCCCACGGGCGTCATCGGCTTGTGCCCCAACGTCTTTGCAGACACCCCGTATGCCGCGGCCTATGGACGTGTCCGCGACCGCCGGTTCGCCGAGGCCGCCTACGCGATGCCGGCCGGGCAGCGGTGGCGGCTGTGGGGGGCCAACGTCTCGGTCGCCCGGCAGACCTGGACCGCCGTCGGCCCCTACGACGAGACGTTCCGTGCCTACGGGTGGGAGGACGTCGACTGGGGCTACCGACTGCACCGGGCAGGGGTGGCGCTGATCGTCGACCCCGAGGTCGCGGCACCCCACCACGGCGCCGCGACGACCACCCGGGTCAGGGCCCGGCGGGCCTTCCACTCCGGTGCCGCGCGGCACGCGTTCGAGGCCAAGCACGCAGACGCAGCCCTGGACCACGACGCGAGCGGCCGGACGGCCTGGGACGGCCTGGTCGGTGCGGTCTCCGCAGTGGCCGGCCCGCGCGGCGTCGACGCCCTGGCGGGGGTCACGGACGCCACCGTGGGACACCTGCCCGCCTACCTCGGGGAGAAGGCGGTCGCCCTCGTCGTGGAGGCCGCCGCCCGATCTGGTTACCGCAGACCAAGATCGGCCCGCGGCTCGGTCTGAGCCATCGAGGCGGTTACACTCCTCGCCGAACGTGGACTGGACGAGGAGCCGATGACCCGATCTTCGCGCACGCGACCGGACGGCAGCACGAGCGCCGCCCCACTGCGCCGCGCTCGGCGGCTCGACCGCCTCCGCGGGGCGGGCCGATGAGCGAGCGTGGCCCGACCGTGGCCATCGCCCACGACTACCTCACCCAGCGCGGTGGCGCCGAGCGAGTGGTCCTCGCGATGCTGGAGGCGTTCCCGGACGCGATCCTCTATACGGCGCTGTACGACCCCGACGGGACCTACCCCGAGTTCCGCGCCCACCGCATCGTCACCTCGCCGGTGGACCTCTTCGGGTTCCTCCGGCGCAACCACCGATACGCCTACCCGTTCCTCGCCCCCAGCGTCATCCTCAAGCAGATCCCCGCCGACGTCCTCATCGTGTCCTCGAGCGGCTGGGCGCACGGGTTCCGAACGACCGGCCGCTCGCTCGTCTACTGCCACTCCCCGGCCCGTTGGCTCTACCAGCCCGAGCACTATCTCGGCGGTCCCGCCTGGGCCTCCCCCCAAGGCATCATGCTGCTCGCGACCAGCCCGCTGCTGCGCCGCTGGGACCGGTGGAGTGCCCGGCGCGCCGATCGTTATCTCGCCAACTCCCGGGCCGTGCGCGACCGCATCCAGGAGGCCTACGGCATCGAGGCCGACATCCTCCCGGCTCCCCACGGCGTGGCCGGCGGAGCCGACCGCGCGCAGGACCCGGTGCCCACGCTGGCCGACTGGCAGGAGGTCGGATACCACCTCGTCGTCTCCCGCCTTCTGCCCTACAAGAACGTCGATGCCGCCGTCGACGCCTTTCGCGACACGGAGGAGCGCCTCGTCATCGTCGGGAGAGGCCCCGATGAGGCCGAGCTGCGCCACAGGCTGCCGGCCAACGCACGCCTCGTCGAAGACCTCACCGACCCGCAGATGCGCTGGGTCTACTCCCACGCCCACGCCATCGTCGCACCGAGCTACGAGGACTACGGGCTCACCCCCCTCGAGGGCGCGACCTTCGGCAAGCCCACCCTGGCGCTACGGGCCGGCGGCTACCTCGACACCGTCGTCGACGGCACGACCGGCCTGCACTTCGACGAGCCGACGGCCGCGGCCATCCGGGCGGCGGTCGTCGAGTCCCGTGAGCGGAGCTGGGATACCCAGGCGATCATGGCCCACGCGGCGGCGTTCTCCGAGGAGACCTTCATCGAGCGGCTGCGCGCCGAGGTCGCGCGCCTCGTCTGACAGCGGCCGGGCGGTGGGCACCGGACGACGGACGCCGGATGCCGTCGGCTCGTGGGGCGTCTCGACCCTCATCAGGCGCCGATCCCGGCCGCCGGGGCCCACTTCTGGGAGGAGGTCAGCGAGGGCGGACCCCCCGGGGATCAGCGCCCGGGCGTCGGCCCAAACCGGCGGCTCCGGCGGCGGACCCCCACGGCCAGCGCGGCTCCCAGCAGGGCACCCAGCGAGTTGGCGAGCACGTCGCCCCAGGAGGGCAACCGCGTCGTCAGGGCGAGCCCCTGGATGAGCTCGATCGCCGCGCTGGCCAGCGTCCCGCCCCACGCCCACCACCACGGTGAGACCTGCTCGATGACGAGGCCGGCGACGAGGACCGGCGGGACGAAGATCAGGATGTTGAGCGCGAACGCGTAGTGCTCCGGGGTGAGCGCCGGGCTCACCCCGCGGTGGAGGAAGAACAGGTAGAGGTCGAGGTTGAGCCGGTGCACCGCCCACCCGCTCGGCCACAGCAGCAGGACGGCGAGCCCGGCGAGATAGGCGACCGAGGTCCCGGCGAGCCACCACCGTTGCCTCGAGGTCACAGCTCCCCTCCCTTGGCGAGGACGTGCACGAGGCTCTCCTGCAGCCAGCTGAGGAAGTCGTAGACCGCCGCCGCATAGACGAGAGGGTGCTCGAGGTCGAGCTCGCGGACCGTCGCGTGCAACCGGTCGGAGTCCTCGTCCTCGCGCAGGCCCAGCCGCTCGCCGAGCACGAGGCGCACGTCGGTGAGCGCGACGACCATGGCCCGCGCGGCGCGCCGGTCGAGCTCGACGGCGTCGGTGGGGGTCCGCAGCGCCGCGATGGCGGTCGCGAGCTGGTCGGCCTTGCGGCGCCGCAGGCCGTCCTCGGTCAGCCGGCGGAACTCCGCGGCGGCCTGCCCGTCCGTTCGGTTGCCCGAGGGCAGCAGCCGCTCCAGCGCGGGGTCGCGATCGCCGAACGAGCGGGCCGTCTCGGGCACCGGTCCGGTGTCGGGCCAGGTGGCGGCGCCGGCGTCGAGGACCATCCCGGAGCCCAGCCCCTCGAGCCCCGACACGATCTCGTCGAACGCCACGTCGCCGGTCGTCGACTCCTCGGGCCCCGCGCCGCCCGCCGCCTCGCCCTCCGGAAGGAGCAGCTCGCGCACCTGTTCCATGAGGTCGGCGACGGTGGCCCGCTCGACGTCGTCGAGCCGGGCGGCATACCGCAGGGCGTCGCCCTTGCCGCGTCGCTTGAACCCTCGTGCCACTCAGTCGTCCTTCTGGAACGTCGCCCACAGCCCGTAGCCCTGCAGTGCCTCGGCGTCGATCTCCATCTTCTCGCGAGGCCCGTTCGAGACCACGGCCCGTCCCTTGGTGTGGACGTCCAGCATCAGCTTCTCGGCCTTCCTCTGCGAGTAGCCGAAGTACGCCTGGAAGACGTAGGTCACGTACGACATGAGGTTGACCGGGTCGTTCCACACCAGGGTGATCCACGGGACGTCGGGTGCCAGGTCGGCCGCCGAGGAGGCGGTCTCCTCTCGGGTGGGCGCAGTGGACACGCCCCCACAATAGGCTGCCGCCCATGGCTCCCACGCCCGTCACGGCGCTGCTCACCGACCACTACGAGCTGACGATGCTGGAGGCCGCGCTGCGGTCCGGGGCTGCCTCGCGCCGGTGCGTCTTCGAGGTGTTCGCCCGCCGGCTGCCCGACGGCCGGCGCTACGGCGTGGTAGCCGGGACGGGTCGGCTCCTCGACGCCCTCGATGCCTTCCGGTTCGGTCCGGCGGAGATCGACCGGCTGCGCTCGGCGGGGGTGGTCGGCGAGGGGACCCTGGCCTTCCTCGAGGGCTTCTCCCTGACCGGCGACATCTGGGGGTATGCCGAGGGCGAGACGTACTTCCCCGGCTCGCCGGTGCTCGTCGTCGAGACCGACTTCGCACACGGCGTGCTCGTCGAGACCCTGGTGCTCTCGGTGCTCAACCATGACAGCGCCGTGGCGAGCGCGGCCTCCCGGATGACCTCGGCCGCCGCGGGCCGACCGTGCATCGAGATGGGGAGCCGCCGCACCCACGAGGAGGCGGCGGTCGCCGCCGCGCGTGCAGCATACGTCGCGGGGTTCGGCGCCACGAGCAACCTCGAGGCGGGCCGGCGCTGGGGCGTGCCGACGACCGGGACGGCGGCGCACGCGTTCACCCTCGTCCACGACGACGAGCGCTCGGCGTTCGCGGCCCAGGTCGCGGCCCTGGGGCCGGGGACGACCCTGCTCGTCGACACCTTCGACGTCACCGCCGCGGTGGCGGCGGCCGTCGGGACCGCCGGGACGGACCTCGGTGCGGTGCGCCTGGACAGCGGGGACCTGCTCGTGCAGGCCCGCGAGGTCCGCGACCAGCTCGATGCCCTCGGGGCCACCGGGACGCGCATCGTGGTGACGTCCGACCTCGACGAGCACGCGATCGCGGCGCTGGCTGCTGCCCCCGTCGACGCCTACGGCGTCGGGACCTCGCTCGTCACCGGTTCGGGGGCCCCGACCGCCGGGTTCGTCTACAAGCTCGTCGCCCGCGAGGGCGCCGACGGCCGGCTCCTCGGTGTCGCCAAGGCCAGCCAGGACAAGGTGACCGTCGCGGGCCGCAAGTACGCCCTGCGCCGCCGGGGTCCGGGCGGCGTCGCGGAGGCCGAGGTCGTCGGGGTCGGCGAGCCGCCGCCCGCCGACGGCGACGACCGCCCGCTGCTCGTCCCCCTCGTCCGCGGGGGGCGCCGGGTCGACACCTCGACGCTCGCCGACGCCCGGGACCGCCATGCGGCCTCGCTGGCCGAGCTGCCACGCTCGGCGCACCAGCTGAGCCGCGGCGATCCGGCCCTGTCGACCGTGCTCGTCGGGGGTGAAACGCGAACGTAACGCTCCGCTCGCCCTCCCGAAACCCACCTCGCGCAGGATGGGTTCCAGGCGCACACGACGACGAGGGGGAAGGGCGAGCCATGCCGGGACTGCAGCAGCGGACGAGCGTGGGTCTCACGAGGCTCCTGGCACTGCCCGCACCTGGTCGGCACGTTCTGGTCGTGGGCGGTGGGGCGGTCGCGGCGCGCCGGGTCCAGGCACTGTCCTGGGCCGGCGTGACCGTGCTCGTCGTCGCCCCCCGCCTGTCGGACGCGATGTTCGACCTGTTGGCCGAGCGGCGGATCACCTGGGAGAACCGGCCGGTGCGCGAAGCCGACCTCGACCAGGCCTGGCTCGTGCACGTCGCCGTCGGGTGCGCCCAGGCGGAGGCGCTGGTCCGCTCGTGGGTGTGGCGCCGCCGGCTCGCCCAGGAGGTCCAGACCCTCCACCGCCAGTTCGGCTGAGCGCCGCCCCGGCTCCGGGCACCGCAGGGCGGCGAGCCGCCCTCGCACGCTCCGGTTCCGACCTCCCGATCCGGGCTCGCCGGCCATGGCTAGGCTCGCTCCATGGCTGACCCGCGACGCGCCCTGGTCATCGTCGACGTCCAGAACGACTTCTGCGAGGGCGGGTCGCTGCCCGTCGCCGGGGGAGCAGACGTGGCGCGGCGGGTCGCCGACCACGTGCTCGCCACGACCGGGCGGTATGCCGCGGTCGTCGCCACCGCGGACTGGCACCTCGACCCGGGGGAGCACTGGGCCGCCCCGGGCACCGAACCCGACTTCGGCCAGTCGTGGCCGGTGCACTGCCGGGTGGGCAGCGGCGGCGAGGACTTCCACCCCGGGCTGGCCCCCGCCCTTCCGCAGGTCGAGGCGGTCTTCCACAAGGGGCAGCACAGCGCGGCATACAGCGGGTTCGAGGGGCTGACCGGCGAGGGGGACGCCACCGTCGGGCTGGCCGACTGGCTGCGCCGGCGCGAGGTGACGGCGGTCGACATCGTCGGCATCGCCACCGACTACTGCGTGATGGCGACGGGGGTCGACGCGGCGCGGGCGGGGTTCGACACGACCGTGCTGGTCGGCCTCACCGCCGGGGTCGACCCGGCCACCACCGAGGCGGCGCTGGGCACGCTGCGGCACGCCGGGGTCCACCTCGACCTCCCGCAACCGTGACGGCCGAGAAGTCGCCATCCGGCTGAGTACCTTCTCAGCCCGATGGCGACTCCTCAGCCACCCGCCGCCGACCGCCCACCGCCCACGCGGGCCTGAGGTTTGCGATGATGCCCACCATGGACGCGACGACGCCCGAGGAGGGCACCCCGCAGGCCGCCCCTCCCGCGCACGACGAGGTGATGGAGGCGATCGCCCGGGCGCAGCAGCTGGCCACGGGCGGCGAACGCGGGCGGGCGCGGGCCGAGTTCGCCAAGATCTGGGACCGGATCGGGCCCGAGGGCGACCCGTTGCACCGGGTGAGCCTGGCCCACTACATGGCCGATGTCCAGGACGACCCCGCCGCCGAGCTGGGCTGGGACCTCCAGGCGCTGGAGGCCGCGGACGAGCTCACCGACGAGCGCGCCAAGGCCTACCACCACACCCTCGCCGTGCGGGGGTTCTACCCCTCGCTGCATCTCAACATCGCTGCGGACTACGACCGGCTCGGTCGTCCCGACGACGCCCGCGACCACCTGGACAAGGCCGAGGCGACGCTGGTCCACCTTCCCGAGGGCGGGTACGGCGACCTCATCCGATCCGGGATCACCCGCCTGCGCGACCGCCTCGGCTGAGCGCGCGGGCCGCCGCGCACCGCCGACAGCCACGGGGCGCCGGCAGGTGCCCATCGGGGCAGCCGTGACTGATGCCACCTCCGCGAGAGATGCTGGACCCATGACAGGGCCACCCGCTGGAGCCAGGCGGTTCAACATGCTGGCCGTGCGCCTCGCCGGTCGGCGGTACCTCCCCCTCTGGGTGGTGCTGCACCACCGCGGCCGCACGAGCGGCAAGGAGTATGCCGTCCCGCTCGCCGTGATCCCGACCGCCACGACCTTCGTGATCGGCCTGCCCTGGGGGCAGGGGACGGACTGGGTGCGCAACGTGCGGGTGGCCGGGAGATGCACGGTCCGCTGGAAGGGCGCCGACTACGCGTGCACCGAGCCGGCGTTCGTCGGCAAGGACGTCGCCCTCGCCGCGGCGCACGGCATCACCCGTCGGGTGCTCCAGCGCGGCGACTTCCCGCACGGGTTCCTCCAGCTCACCCGCAGCCCGGCCGGCTGACGCTTCGGGCCGACCCCCGGGCGTCGAGCGCCGGCCGGGCCGGCGGGGCGGCATCCGTCAGCGGGAGCGGCGGCCCCAGGACAGCTGGTACTCGCCGTCGTCGCAGGTGCGCCCGGCCTCGCCGAGCTCGAGCGGGCGGAACGTGTCGACCATGACGGCGGTCTCGT
>CAYPYK010000056.1:0-15689 GCA_964414665.1 uncultured Intrasporangiaceae bacterium
CTCGCCCCGAACGGCCTGCTCGACCTCCCCGTCGACCACGGCCGCATCGTGGCGGCGCACCTGGAGCTACCGCCCGGTGACGACACCCAGGACTCGGAGACGCCGGAGGTCCTCAGCAGCGGCGTCGCCCGGATCTGGGCCGACGGCAACGGTGTCCGGCACGGGGCAGATGACCTGCCGTGACCATCAGGTCGACCTGGGAGAGCACCAACGCCTCACCTGGCCCCGGATGTGAGGGATTGAGAACTTCCTGAGCCAGAACGACTTAGGAGTCAAGTCCGGCTCACAACAAGTCGGACCCAAGGAGAGGGAACCAATGAGGATCAAGAAGAACCGCAAGTCCGCCGTCGTCGCTGGCGTGCTCGGTCTCGCTCTGATCGGTGGCGGGACGGCGTTCGCCTACTGGACGGCTCCGGGCGGTGGCACGGGCTCGGCGACGACTCAGGCGACCGTCGAGTCGCTCATCGTCCACCAGGACGCTGTCGACCCGATCTACCCGGGAGGGCACATCGACCTGACCGGCACCATCGAGAACCCGAACCCGACGCAGGTCAAGGTGTGTGGCATGAGGGTCTCGCCGGTCAACATGCCTGCTGGCATGACTCAAGGTGCTGCACTCGTGTTCGCTGAGATGGTCCCGGCGAACGGCTCCGTGGACTGGTCCGGCGCGTGGCTCGACTACGCGGACTCGGACACCGTCAACCAGACCGGTGACCTCGGCAAGACGGTGGACATCACCTACACCCTCAGCCCCTGCCAGTGACCCTCTGAGGTTCAACTTGGGGCCCGCCTGTCGAGGGGCGGGCAGGCCCACACCGCTTGAGCTTGTAGTGAAGACACAACCAAGGAGAAACAGTGAAGATCAAGAACCGCAAGGCCCGCGTCGCTGCGGGCGCGCTCGGCCTCATGCTCGTCGGAGGTGTGGCGTTCGCGTACTGGACGGGGCAGGGCTCGGGCTCGGGCACGGCGACCACCAAGGCGACCGTCGCTGACGTGGTGGTCAACCAGACCGCTTCGACTGGCCTGGCCCCTGGTGAGTCGGTAGCCCTGGCAGGCACGCTCACCAACCCGAACAACACCGACGTCAAGGTCGGTGTCCTCACGGCGACGATCACCGGCGTGAGCAACGGCGCCAACGTCGCCGACTTCTCGCTCACTGGCAACCCGGTGAACGTGAACGCAGTCGTGAAGAAGGGCATCCCAATGGCGTGGTCGGGCATGACTCTGGCCTACGCCAACTCGGACGTCAACCAGGACACCGGCAAGGCCGCGACGGTGAGCATCTCGTACTCGCTCGGCGCGTTCGTGGAGCCGCCGTCCACCGGCACGATGACCTTCGTCAACCAGATCCTGACGGTCTCGCATGTCGCCGTGTGGCCGACTGCCAACGGAGACATCGCCATTCAGCCTGGTGACCTGCTTGGCTACAAGAGTGTGTCGTGGGCTGGTACCTCGTACATCACTCTGAACCCCAACTCGACGGTGACCAACGGCGAGCTCAACTACACCAGCGGGGGCGGCTACTACAACCACGGACCGCTGGTCCTCAAGCGCGGCGCGACCGTGTACGAGCGCACTCCTGAGTGGAACCCGCTTCCCTGAGGTAACCAGTTCGGGGCCTGCCTGTCGGAGGGAAGGCAGGCCCCACCACCTCTCGGAGGGGGAGGGCATCATGTTCAAGAACCACAGGCGAGTCATCGCCACACTGGTCACGGCGGCAGCGTTCATGGGGACCGGGACCGCGTTCGCCTACTGGACCACCGCCGGCACCGGAACCGGCAAGGCGTCGGTGGCCACGCCCAAGCCGCTGGTCGTCGGCCAGGTCGAGGTCAAGGGCCTCTTCCCGGGCAGCCAGGTGGCGTTGACGGGCAAGGTCACCAACCCCAACCCGTTCGACGTGACCGTCCTCAACGACTTCACGGTCACACCGACCGTGGACGCGGACCATCAGGGCTGCGGTGTGGACAACTTCCAGATCGTCACACCCACCGCCGAAGCAACGGTGATCCCGGCCAGCACCAACGTGCCGTTCAGCGGCGGGTCGATCACGATGGTCAACTCGCTCACCCTCGACCAGTTCGCGTGCTATGGAGCCACACTGACGCTCAGCTACCGGTTGAAGTGAGGAATCGTCAAGGCCTTCACGTCGACAGCGGCTGGGTCCATCCCAGGGAATCATCCCGACCTCAGCACGCACTCAGACCAGAGCTGGACGCCCCCTTGAGGCTAATGACAGTTGGGGCTGGTGACAGCACCTTTGCCAACCGGCCGGGTCGCGCGCCGAAGGATCAGCGGACGCGGGACTCGACCGATGTCTGAGGGGTCAGCTCTTCGGCTTCTTCGTCGGCTTTCCCGTGGCCGGGCGAGTCGGGCTGCTCGTCGAGGAGCCGGTCGTTGACGTGACCGCCGAGGTCGGGGCCTCGCCCTTGTTGGCCGGGCGCGTTGGGTTGGCCGGGTGCGTGGGGTGGGTAGCCGCGCTGGGGTCGGTGGACTCCACCGACGTGGCGCCCGCGGTGCCGCCCGGCGTGGTGGTGTCGCAGTAGCCCGCGATCTGGTCCGCTCCCCCGGCGGCGGCCTCGAGGTCGGCGTACCGGTTCGAGTTCGCCGGCAGGCCTGCGTGCGACCACGCTGTGCACAGGCCGTAGGCGGCCGCGCCCAGGGCGTCGGTGCTGGTGGGGTCGGTGCTGGTCGGGTCCGAGGACGTCGTCGAGGCCGACCAGTCAGCGCCGTCCGTGCTCGGCTCGTCCACCGCAGCGCCGGTCCCGCCCGCCAGGTCCACGGCCGGGGCCGGTGCCGCGATGACGGTGTGCGCCACCCGCTGGACGGCCTGGGGCAGCCTGCCGGCATACGCCGCGGAGACGCCGGTGAGCAGCAGCCCACTCGTGGCCACAACGGCGACCGCCCGGCGGTGGAGCCGCAGGCTCGCGGCCTCCTCGCGCAGCGACTGGGCCTCAGCCATGGCCGGGGAGCCGGGCCCGACGGCGAGGAAGGCGGCCACGGCTGCCTCCGCCCCCGCGAGCTCGTCGGTGGTGACGGGGGCGGCGACCGCGCAGAACAGCGCGTCCAGGTCCGCGGGCAGGACATCGTTCCGTCCGGCCATGAAGACGTCGGCGACGTCGACGTCGCCGACGCCGTCTGTCCGGTGGTGGCTCGTGGTCATCTCATCCAGAGAACGGCGCGTCGAGCTCGGTGCTACGCCCACGAGCTCGCGGGTCAGCATCCCCTCGAGCCGGCACAAGGCGCGATGCACCGCCACCCGGACCGATCCGGGTGTGCGGCCGGTGACGTCCGCCACGTCGGCCACGTCGAGGTCGAGGAGCACCCGGAGCATCACGAGCTCGGCCTGGTGGCGCGGGAGGCGGCCGATCAGGTCGAGCGCGGCCCGGGTCGACAGGCGTCCGGCGACGACGTCCACCGGGTCCGGCGCGAGCCCGAAGAGCTCGGTGCCGACATCCTCGAGCTCACCGACGGGCTCGGTGGCGTGGCGCCGCTCGCGGTGGACGACGTCGATGGCGTGGTTGCGCGCCACGGTGACCAGCCTGCGGCGGAAGCCCGGCTCGCCGCCCCTGAAGGTGCCCAGGCCCTCGATGACGCGCAGCCAGGTGAAGGAGGCGACGTCCTCAGCCCGGTCGTCGACCATGACCCGGAGGTAGCGCAGCAGCATGGGCTGGGCGTCCCGCCACAGCTCGCCGAACGCCAGCGGGTCCCCCGACTGGGCGCCGTCGAGGACGTCGTCGAAGGGGGGGCCGAGCATGGCTGTCCTGGAGGTGGTCGACGGGTGGCGCCGGGTGCGCCACCCCAGTTCTACCGACCCCGGGCTACTCACCGCCACGGCCGAACGGTCGCCGGCCCATCCCCTGTACGGCTGGCCGGGAGACTGGTCCCGACCAGCCTCCCGGCCGGGCGGACGTGGGCCGGCCCGCCGCGGTGTTCGTATCCTGTCCCGGTGACCTTCTCCGTCGTCGCGCTCGACCGGGACGCCGTCGGCGTCGCCGTCGCCAGCAAGTTCCTCGCCGTGGGGTCGGTCGTGCCCGGTGCCCGACAGGGCGTGGGGGCCGTCGCGACCCAGTCCTCGGCCCGCGTCGCGTACGTCGAGGAGCTGCTCAGCGCGCTCGCGGACGGTCGCAGTCCGCAGGACGCCCTCGCCGAGGCGGTCGCCGACGACGACGGCAGGGACCAGCGTCAGGTCGGGGTCGTCGGCGCCGGCGGCGCGGCGACCTACACCGGCGGTGCGTGTATGCCGTGGGCCGGCGGCCTGACGGGCACCGACGGCGACACGGCATACGCGATCCAGGGCAACATCCTCGTCGGACCGCAGGTCGTGGAGTCGATGGAGCGCGCCTGGCACGACGGCGCGGGCCGGCCACTGCCGCGTCGCCTTCTCGACGTGCTCCTCGCCGGCGACACAGCCGGTGGGGACGCCCGCGGGCGGCAGAGCGCGGCGCTGTACGTCCTCGCCCCCGGCGGCGGCTACGACGCGAGCGGGGTCCTCGCGGACCTACGGGTCGACGACCATCCCGCGGCGCCGCGCGAGCTGGCCAGGATCTGCGACCTGCACGAGCTCTACCTGGGTGGGCCGGAGGATGTGCAGGCGCTGGTGGCGGCGGTGGCCGACGAGGTGGCGCGCCGGCTGGCTGCCCTCGGCGTGCCCGGGGCCGGGTCGCACACCGCCACGGCGTTGGAACGGTGGATGGGTGAGGCCAACCTCGAGATGCGCCACTCCCCCGGCGGCATCGACGCCCGGGTGCTGGCCGAGCTCCGCGCCGCGACGCCCGGGGCGTGACGCCCGGGGCGTGACGCCTCAGTGGGGCGCGGCGCCGGGGCGGCCGCGCACGCCCTCTCCCCACAGCTCGCGGGTCTGCAGGATCCAGAACGCGGCGAACTCGGCGACGAGCGCGGCCTCGACCCACAGGACGAGGTGGGCGAGCCGCACGTCGACGATCTTCAGGACGACGACGACGACGAGCGTGGCGGCCATCGCCAGGCCGACCGCGGCATACCCGGTGCGCAGGGCCGCCCGAAGCGTATTCCCCGGCTCCGCGCGGGTCCGGCCGACACCGAGGGCGTTCAGGCCCATGACGACGATGAGGCAGAGGAACATCGACACGGCCGAGGCGTCGTGTGCCCAGCGCACGAAGAAGTCCCGGGATGTGCCGAACACGACGGCGGTGGCGACCAGGATGGCCGTGGCCGCGATACCGCCGATGTCGGAGACGACGCTCCAGCGGTGCTCGGCGCGCTGCTGCCAGGCGTTCCCCATGGCCCAGGCGAGGGCGGCGAAACCGACGACGAGCAGGGCGAGGACGTTGTTCGCGATGTTCTCCCGGATCGCGCCGGGGTCGGTGGCGGCCCCCGTCCGACAGCTCCCGAGCGCGGGCGTCGGTACGAGCGGCACGACGAGCGCCAGCATCCCAGCAAGGTTGAGCAGCACGTCCTCGGTCTCGGTGCTGCCCTTGAGGGCGATCAGACACACCCCGACCGCCACGAGCACGCCGACGAACACGCCGCGCACCGGGGTGTAGTAGTACGAGCTGATCGAGGCCTCCCAACAGCCCGGGTCGCGGGTCAGCCCCTCGTGGAGCACCGCCACCGCGAGCCAGGCCACGAGGAAGACCATGGCCAGCCGCAGGTAGCGGTAGGTCTTGACGGCGTGGCTCTCGGCCGACGCCTCTGCCCGAACGGTCATGGCGGCTCCCTCACCCGTGGCCGGGACCAGCACCGACCGGGGTCAGTATCCCCCCGGACGGCGTGCCACGCGCGATGGGCGAGCACGACTCACTCGAAGCGTGCCGGGTCTCCAGCTCCGACGCGGACGACCTCGGCCTCGCCGTCGGAGAAGTCGACGACGGTCGTCGGGTCCGTACCGCACTCGCCGGCGTCGATGACGAAGTCCACGACGTGGTCCAGCGCCTCCTTGACCGCCCAGCCCTCGGTCATCGGCTCGGACTCCCCCGGCATGAGCAGCGTGCTGGACAGCAGCGGCTCGCCGACCTCGGCCAGGAGGGCCTGGACGACCGGGTGGTCGGGGATCCGCACCCCGACGGTGCGCTTCTTGGGGTGCAGCAACCGCCGTGGGACCTCGTGGGTCCCCGGCAGGATGAAGGTGTAGGGCCCGGGCGTCGCGGCCTTGACCGCGCGGAACACCGCGTTGTCCACGTGGACGAACTGGCCCATTTGGGCGAAGTCCTTGCACACGATCGTGTAGTGGTGCTTGTCGTCGAGACGCCGGATGTCGCGGATGCGGTCCTTGGCCCGCTGGTTGCCGAGCATCGCCCCGAGGGCGTACCCGGAGTCGGTCGGGTAGGCGATGAGCCCTCCGTCGCGCAGGACGTCGACGACCTGCCGGACCGCGCGGGGCTGGGGGTCCACCGGATGCATGTCGACGTAGCGAGCCACCGACCCAGCGTATGCCGGTCCGGCGCCGCTCGCCCGGCGGGCGCCGGCCCGCGGCCCCGGGGGTGCGGGGCCCGCCCCCCAGACCGTGCTCGTCGCGGTGACCTCGCGATGTCCGAGGCCCGCGCCCGCGTGGTCGGCCGTCTCATCTGCTTCCCCACCTCTGTGCGATGTCGCGGACGACCCCGAGGTCGCGCCAGGTGGCGGTCAGGCCGGTGATCTTCTCGATCCGGGTGTTGGTGAGCTTGACCCGGTGGAACGCGATGCTGAGCTCGGCCAGCACGTCGGGCCCGAGGACCCTGGCCCGCTCCCCCGGCCGGTCCCACGCCTCCAGGATCGCGGATGCCTCGGGCGGCACGGCTGCGCTGGTGAAGCAGAGGTAGCGCTTGGTCTCGCCCGGACCCTCGTGCAGCGGCGGGATGGCGTCCACCTCCTCCACGAGGCGGGTCAGGTCCGACGGTCGCCGGACGATGGCGGGGATGTCGAACCCGGCCCGCTCCCCCAGCACCTCGGCGACGGCGCCCGCCACCTTGTCGGGGGCCCGCATGGGGGTCGACACGAGCACGTTCCCGCTCTGGATATGCGTCTCGATGTCGCTGAACCCGCTGTCGGACAACGCGTTGCGCAGGCTCTCCATCTTGACGAACCGGCCACCCACGTTGACGGCCCTCAGGAAGGCGACATAACGCGGCATGGGCCCGATCCTCCCAGAGAGCGGCCGGTCGCTACAGCAGCGGCCAGGTGTGCACCGGTGCGTTGACCGTCATGTGCTCGGTGTAGAGCCGCAGCATCTCGCGGAGCGCGCT
Organism: uncultured Intrasporangiaceae bacterium; assembly: GCA_964414665.1. Lineage (GTDB taxonomy): Bacteria > Actinomycetota > Actinomycetes > Actinomycetales > Dermatophilaceae > CAVSJJ01. The sequence goes on from CAYPYK010000056.1 coordinate 7,200, forward strand.
GCGCCGGTCCATCCCGGTCCGCTCGAGCAGCTCCACGGCGTCGGTCTGCCAGGTGGCGCCGTTGACTCCGGTGGTGCACCGGCCCTCGATGATGCCGAGGTAGCGCTCGCGCACCGCGTCGGAGACCCCCCACTGCTTCAGGCCCTCGTGGGCGAGCGGCAGGAGGTGGCGCAGGGTGAGCTCCTCGACCCCGATCTCGCCGAACCCCGGCCAGTAGAACCGGGCGTCCATGCCCTCCCGGGCGGCCCGCTCGAAGTTCTCCTTGCAGGCGGCGAAGCTCATCTTGGTCCAGACCGGGCGGTCCTGGGCGGCGAGGGTGCGCACCGCACCGTAGTAGAACGCCGCGTTGGCGAGCACGTCGGCGATCGTCGGTCCGGCCGGCAGGACGCGGTTCTCCACCCTGAGGTGAGGCCGGTCACCGACGTTGTCGTAGATGGGCCTGTTCCATCGGTAGATCGTGCCGTTGTGCAGCCGCAGCTCGGAGAGCCTGGGCGCCACCCCGGCCTCGAGCATCGCCATCGGGTCCTCGTCGCTCACGTCGGCGAGAAGCACCGGGAAGTAGCGGACGTTCTCCTCGAACAGGTCGAAGACCGAGGTGATCCACCGTTCCCCGAAGAACACCCGTGGCCGCACGCCCTGGTTCTTCAGCTCCACCGGACGGGTGTCGGTCGCCTGCTTGAACAGAGTGATCCGGGTCTCGGCGTGCAGCCGCTTGCCGAAGAAGAACGGGCTGTTCGCGGCGAGGGCGACCTGTGGCGCCGACAGGGCCTGCGCGGCGTTCCAGTAGTCGGCGAACTCCCCCGGCGACACCTGGATGTGCAGCTGCACGGAGGTGCAGGCGGACTCGGGGCCGATGGAGTCGGCATACGTCGCCACCCGCTCGCCCGTGGGCCCCTCGATATCGAGGAAGATGTCCTCCCCCCGCGCCCCGAAGATGGAGTCGTTGAGGGCGGTGTAGCGGTTGCTGGCGCTGATCCAGTCACCCGCATAGTGCTCGGGCATGATCGTCGGCAGGATCCCGATCGACACGATCCTCGAGCCGACCTCACGGGCCTTGGCGTCGGCGGCGTTGAGCGAGTCGCGCAGGTCCTGCTCGAGCTCGAGGGTGGCGTCGCCCGGCAGCGGGCGCGGGGGCACGTTGAGCTCGATGTTGTAGCGCGCGAGCTCGGTCTGGAAGCCCGGGTCGGCGATCGCCTCCAGGACGGTCGCGTTGTGGAAGTGCGGGTCGAAGTGCTCGTCGACGAGGTTGAGCTCGATCTCGAGACCGGTCATCGGCCGCTCGAAGTCGAAGGAGCTCTGGTTGAGCATCCGCTCGAAGACATCGAGGTCCTGGCGCACCTTCTCACGGAACCGCTGCCGCTCCTCGCGGCCGTACCGCTGAGCGCTGGTCTCTACTCCCACGGGGACCTCCGACCTCCAGGTGCTGTGGGAGCCGGTGCCCCCGCCCTTGAGTACCAAAGGAACCACACAGCAGCACCCCTTGGGAACCACAGGGTCGACGTGGGAGCGCGGCGTGCCCACCGTCGCCGGTGCCGTCCTCCTCGCCCGGCGCCCGCTGGGGCCCCGAACCTCGGCCTGCGAGGTGTTTCGGTCCGGGACTGTGTCGGTGCCTTCTCCTAGCCTGAAGGCGTGCGCCTGATCCACACCTCCGACTGGCACCTGGGGCGCTCGTTCCACCAGGTGGGGCTGCTCGGGGCCCAGGCGGCCTACCTGGACCACCTCGTCGAGGTCTGCCGGTCCGAGCGGGTCGACGCGGTGCTCGTGTCGGGCGACGTCTACGACCGGGCGATGCCTGCGCCCGACACCGTCGCGCTGCTCTCCGAGGCCGTCGAGCGGGTCATCGACACCGGCGCCCGGGTCGTCCTGGCCAGCGGCAACCACGACTCCGCGATCCGGCTCGGGTTCGCCTCCGGTCTGCTGGAGCGGGCCGGGCTGCACATCCGGACCTCGCTCGCGGGGGTCGGCCGGGCGGTGGTGGTCGGCGACGTGGCCGTCTACCCCCTCCCCTACCTCGAGCCGGCCCTGGCCGCCGATGCCCTCGGCAGCAGCGAGCGCAGCCATGCCGGGGTCCTGCGGGCCGCCATGGCCGCCGTGCGGGCCGACCTGTCGCTGTCCCCGGCGCGCCGGTCCGTGGTGATGGCCCACGCCTTCGTCACCGGCGGCGCGACGAGCGACTCCGAGCGCGACATCTCTGCGGGCGGGGTGGCCGCGGTCCCGCCAGAGGTCTTCGACGGTGCCGACTACGTCGCGCTCGGCCACCTGCACGGCCGCCAGCAGGTCAGCGCGACGGCCCGCTACTCCGGCTCGCCCGTCGCCATGTCGTTCAGCGAGGCCGACCACCGCAAGGGCTCGTGGCTGGTGGACCTCTCCGGGCGGGCCCCGGCCGTGGAGTTCGTCGACGCCCCGGTCGAGCGCCCCGTGGCGGTGCTGCGCGGCGACCTCGATGACCTGCTGGCCGACCCGCGACATACGGCAGCCGAGGGCGCCTGGTGCCACGTCACCCTCACCGACCCGGTGCGTCCGGTGGGTGCCATGGACCGGGTGCGCCGACGGTTCCCCCACGCCCTCGAGCTGTCGTTCGACCCCGAGCGGGCCGCCGTGCCCGTTCGGGCGTATGCCGCCCGGCTGGCCCGGCGGGCCGACGTCGACGTGTGCTGCGACTTCCTCGACCACGTGCGGGGCGGCCGGGCGGCCACCGACGAGGAGCGAGCGCTGCTCACCACCGCGCTCGAGGCGTCCCGGGTCGGACGGGGCTGCGACGACGACGAGGGTCTCGTGCGCGGCGCGCGGACCGTGCCCGACGGCGGCGCAGCGGCGGGTGCGGCGTGAGGCTGCACCGACTCGTCGTCGAGGCGTTCGGACCGTTCCCGGGCCGGGTCGACATCGACGTCGACGACCTGACCGGCGGTGGGCTCTTCCTCATCCACGGGCCTACCGGCGCGGGCAAGACCAGCCTGCTCGACGCCGTCTGCTTCGCCCTGTATTCCGACCTGCCCGGCCCGAGGACCAAGCGCGGCCTGCGCTCCGACCACGCAGCCCCGGACGCCGTCCCAGCTGTCGAGCTCGAGCTGACGGCCGGCGGGCGCCGCCTGCGGATCCGGCGGAGCCCCGAGCACGTCCGCCCCAAGAAGCGCGGCACCGGCCTGCGGACAATGCACGCCACCGTGTCGCTGGAGGAGCTGCGGGCCGGGTCCTGGGAGGCGCTCAGCACCCGACCCGACGAGGTCGCCGAGGTCGTCAAGGATGCCCTCGGGATGGGCCTGGCCCAGTTCGCGAAGGTCGTCCTGCTCCCCCAGGGCGAGTTCGCCGCGTTCCTGCGCTCGAGTGCCGAGGAGCGGCGCGACGTCCTCGAGCGCCTGTTCGACATCGGCCGGTTCAGCGACGTCGAGGAGTGGCTGGCCGGGGCGCGCCGCACGGCCGCGGCTCGCGTCGAGGCCACCGAGGCCGAGCTCGGCACCGACCTGGCCCGGCTGGGCGACGTCCTTGCCGACCCGATCTCCGACGCCGCGCTCGGCTGGGCCGACCAGCCCGTGTCGCTGCTGCCGGAGCGACTCGCCGAGGTCGAGCACACCCTTGAGGCCCAGGTGTCGACGACCGTCGCCGCCGTCGACGCCGCAGACGGTGCCGAACGCGTGGCCCGGACCGCCCACCTGGCCGGCCTGCGCCACGAGGAGCTGCGGGCCCGAGCCACCCTGACCCGCACCCGGCTGGCGGAGCTCGCGGGCGGCCACGAGCAGCACGAGGCCGACCGGGCCCGGCTGGACGCCGCCGGCCGGGCGGCCACGCTGTCCGGGCATCTGCTGGCCCTCCGCCGGGCCTCGAGCGACCAGCAGGCGGCCGACGACGAGGTCGCCCACAGCCGGGTGCCGGTGGCTCGCCTCGGCGTCGAGGACTGGTCTGTCGATGCGCTCGTGCTGCTGCTGGACCGGGTGCAGGGCTTCGACCGGTCCGTCGACGACATCGCACGCTGGGCCGGCGCCCTGGCCGAGCTGCGCGAGCGCGTCGAGCAGACCCACACCCGCCTGGTCGCCATCGACTGCGACGCCGCGGCCGTGGCGCTGGCCGAGGCCGAGGCCATCGCGGCGCAGGGCGAGGCCCGGGAGCGGGTGGCCCGACTGTCCGAGCGGGCCTCCGGACTCGACCTGCTCACCGAACGGCTCGCGCACGCCCGGGAGCGGCTGGCTCTGGCCCAGCGGGTCGAGCGGGAGGAGGCCCGGCTGGCCGAGCTACGGGTCGCGGCGGCCGATGCTCGACAGCGCTCCCAGGACTCACGCCAGGTCGCCCTGGACCTGTACCAGCGCCGCATCGAGGGGATCGCGGCCGAGCTGGCCGGGACCCTCGCGCCCGAGGTGGGCTGCCCGGTGTGCGGGTCGCTCGACCACCCGGCACCGGCGACGGCGGGCGACGCCGTGACCGCGGACGACGTCACATCGGCCCAGGAGGCCGCGGCCCGGATGGACGGGGCGTACCACCGCGCGCAGACGGAGGTCACCGTCCTCGACGCGGGCCTCGCCGAGCGCCGCTCACGCCTCGGGGAGCAAGACGGCCGCGCGAGCCTCACCGCGGCGGCCCGGTCCGCCCAGCGCGAGCATGCCGAGGCCGAGCGCGCCTGCGCCGACCTGCGGGCCGCCGAGCAGACCGTCGCCCAGACCGATACCCGGCGACGCGAGGCCGCTGAGCTCGCTGCCGGGCTGGCCGCCGACCGCGCCCGCCTCGATGGCGTGCTCGCCGAGCTCACGGCCGAGAGCGCCGCCATCGCGTCCACCCTGGGCCAGGCCGTCGACGACCACGACCGGCACTGCCCGTGCGCCTCCTCCGCCCGCACCGCCGCACGGACCAGCCGCGCCCCTGCGTCGTCCCCCGAGGACGACCCGGGCCCGCTCACAGACCGGGTCCCCGCTCTGGCCTCCGGGCACGCGGCGCTCGGCAGCGCGCTCGTGAACCACGTCGCGGCCGTCGAGGCGGCGGGGATGACGTCGCTGCGGGTCGGCCGCGCGACGGAGGATCTCCAGGAGGCCCTGACGGCGGTCGGCTTCGAGGGCGTCGACGACCTCACCGCGGCCGCGATGCCCAGCGCCGACCTCGACGCCCTGGCAGCGGCGTGTGCGACCTATGACCGGGAGGTCGCCCTGCTCCAGTCCGCCCTGGACGACCCCGAGGTCGCCGCCGCGGCCGGCGACGAGCCGGTCGACGTGGCCGGCCTCGAACACGCAGAGGGCCTCGCGAAGGCCGCCGTGCTCGGAGCCCGGGACGCCCACACCCGGGCGACCCAGTGCCTGCGGGGCCTTCAGCGGCTCCGGCCGGCCATCGAGGACCGTTGTCGGCGGCTGGGCCCGGCCATCGACGAGCACGCCCGTCTCAAGGAGGTCGCCGACACGGTGGGCGGACTCGGCCCCGACAACACGCTCCGGATGCGCCTGACCTCGTTCGTCCTCGCGGCCCGGCTCGAGAAGGTCGCCGAGCTCGCCAACGAGCGGCTGGCGGTCATGGGAGCCGGGCGCTTCCTCCTGGAGCACTCCGACGAGCTGGCCGCACGGGGCGCGCGCAGCGGCCTGGGCCTGCGGGTCCTGGACCAGTGGACCGGCGTGGCCCGTGAGACCTCCACCCTCTCCGGTGGCGAGGCGTTCATGGCCTCGCTCGCCCTCGCCCTCGGGCTGGCCGATGCCGTGCGCGAGGAGGCCGGCGGCTTCGACCTGCGTACCCTTTTCATCGACGAGGGCTTCGGCAGCCTCGATGACGAGAGCCTCGAACAGGTGCTCACCGTGCTCGACGCCCTGCGCGAAGGCGGCCGGGCCGTCGGGGTTGTCTCGCACGTGCCCGAGCTGCGCACCCGGATCCCCAGCCAGGTCGTCGTCCACAAGGGCGCCTCCGGCAGCACGGCCACCGTGCGCACCGCCACCTCACCGGCCGCCTGAGCCGGCGCTCGGCGCGCGCCCTGCCCGACTCGGCGGTCAGTCCGCGAAGGCCTCCGGCGGCGGGCAGGCGCAGACCAGGTGCCGGTCGCCGTACGCCCCGTCGATCCGGCGGACCGGCGACCAGTACTTGTCCAGCGGGCTCACTCCGGGCGGGAACGCGGCGCGCTGCCGGTCGTAGGGGTGGTCCCACTCCCCTGCCAGGCACGCGGCCGTGTGCGGTGCGTGCCGCAGGACGCTGTCCTCGGGCGTGACCGCTCCGGCACCCACCTCGTCGATCTCCCCCCGGATCGCGATCATCGCGTCGCAGAACCGGTCGAGCTCCTCGCGGCTCTCGCTCTCGGTGGGCTCGACCATGAGCGTGCCGGCGACGGGGAACGACATCGTCGGAGCGTGGAAGCCGTAGTCGATCAGCCGCTTGGCGACGTCGTCGACGCTGACACCGGTGTCGTGGGTGATGCCGCGCACGTCGAGGATGCACTCATGGGCGACCAGACCTGCCGCACCGGAGTACAGGACGGGGTAGGAGTCGCGCAGCCGCGCCGCCACGTAGTTCGCGTTGAGGACGGCGACCTGGCTGGCCCGGTCGAGTCCGGTCGAGCCCATGAGCCGGATGTAGGCCCACGAGATGGGCAGGATCGACGCCGACCCGAACGGGGCCGAGGCCACCGGCCCCACGCCGGTGCGCGGCCCTGCGGACGCGTCGAGCGGGTGGTTCGGCAGGTAGGGGGCGAGATGCGAGCGGCAGGCCACCGGCCCGACCCCGGGGCCGCCGCCGCCGTGCGGGATGGCGAACGTCTTGTGCAGGTTGAGGTGCGAGACGTCGGCGCCGAACCTCCCCGGCCGGGCGATGCCGACGAGGGCGTTGAGGTTGGCACCGTCGACGTAGACCTGCCCGCCGGCGTCGTGGACGAGTGCGCACAGGTCGGTGATGGTGTCCTCGAATACGCCGTGGGTCGAGGGGTAGGTCACCATGATCGCCGCGAGCCGATCCCGGTGCTCGGCCACCTTGGCCCGCAGGTCATCCATGTCGATCGAGCCGCTCGCGGCGTCGGTGCCGACGACGACGACCTGCATCCCGGCCATCGCCGCGCTGGCGGCGTTGGTGCCGTGGGCGCTGGCCGGGAGGAGGCAGACGCGCCGCCCCGTGTCGCCGTTGGCACGGTGGTATGCCGCAATGGCGAGCAGGCCGGTCAGCTCGCCCTGGGAGCCGGCGTTGGGCTGGAGGGTGACGGCGTCGTAGCCGGTGATCTCGGTGAGCCAGCCCGAGAGCTGGGCGACGATCTCGCGGATCCCGGCGCTCTGCCCGGCCGGGGCGAAGGGGTGCAGATCGGCGAACTCCGGCCACGACAGGGCGACCATCTCGGTCGTCGCGTTGAGCTTCATCGTGCAGGAGCCCAGCGGGATCATCCCGCGGTCGAGGGCGAAGTCGCGGTCGGCGAGCCGGCGCAGGTAGCGCAGCATCGACGTCTCGCTGTGGTGGCTGGAGAACACCGGATGGGTGAGGTAGTCGCTGGTCCGCACGAGGTCCTCGGGCCACGGCGGCGGGACCACCGCGGTCTCGACGGGCAGCTCGGCTGCGAACGCGCGAGCCACCCGCGCCAGGTCCTCGGCGTCGGTCGTCTCGTCGACGCTGAGCGTCACGGCGTCGGCGTCGACGCGCCAGATGTTGACGCCTTGGGCGAGGGCGGCCGCCACGAGCTCGTCGGCTCGGCCGGGCGCGTCGACCCGCAGCGTGTCGAAGAAAGCGCCGTCGGCGACCGAGTGCCCTGCGCCACGCAGCGCCTGGGCGAGCGTGACGGCCTTGTCGTGGACCTCGGCCGCGATGGCGCACAGCCCGCGGGGACCGTGGTAGACGGCAAACATGCTGGCCAGGACCGCGAGCAGGACCTGCGCGGTGCAGATGTTCGATGTGGCCTTCTCGCGGCGGATGTGCTGCTCGCGGGTCTGCAGGGCGAGCCGGTAGGCCGGCCTGCCGTCCTCGTCGACCGAGACGCCGACCAGCCGACCGGGCAGGCTGCGCTCCAGCCCGGAACGGACGGCGATGTAGCCGGCGTGCGGGCCCCCGAAGCCCATCGGCACCCCGAACCGCTGGGACGTTCCGACGGCGACGTCGGCACCCCACTGACCCGGAGGCATCGCGAGGGTGAGGGCCAAGAGGTCGGCTGCGGCCGTGACGAGCGCCCCCACCTCGTGGGCCGCCGCGGTGACGGCCCTCCAGTCGTGCAGCAGTCCGTCGGCGTCGGGGTACTGGACGACGACCCCGAAGACCGGCCGCGCCCCGGCCGCGGCGGTCAGGGACGACGCGTCGGTGACCGAGGCGAGGTCGGCGACGACGATGTCGATCCCGAGGGGGAGGGCCCGGGTCCGCACGACACCGAGGGTCTGCGGGAACACCGCGTCGTCGACGAGCAGGACGGCGCCGGGGGCGACCTTGCTCGAGCGCCGCATCAGCGTCATCGCCTCGGCGACCGCGGTGCCCTCGTCGAGCAGCGAGGAGCCGGCCGTGGCCAGCCCGGTGAGGTCGGCGACCACGGTCTGGAAGTTGAGCATGGCCTCGAGCCGGCCCTGCGAGATC
>CAYPYK010000057.1:0-15608 GCA_964414665.1 uncultured Intrasporangiaceae bacterium
GCCTGCGAGTGGTGGACCTCGAGCCCGTATCCCTCGACAGCCCCGAGCAGCCGCTCCCGGCGGACGGCATACCGGGCCTTCTGCGCCTCCACGTGCCCGCTGTCGCCCAGAGCAGCCACCATCGCTCGCTGGACGGGCCAGGGGACCATCATCCCCGCGTGCTTGCGGACCTCGAGCAGCCGGCCGACGAGGGCTGGGTCGCCCGCGACGAACGCCCCGCGGTAGCCGGCGAGGTTGGACTGCTTGGACAGCGAGTAGACGCAGAGCAGTCCCTCGTGGGAGCCGCCGGTGACGCGGGGGTCGAGGATGCTCGGTGTCGTTGGAGGCTCATCGCTGCCCGCCTGGCGAGGGCGCCAGTCGAGCTCGGCGTAGCACTCGTCGCTGGCGACGACCACGCCGTGCTCCCGGGCCCACGTGACGACCTTGGCCAGGTGCGCGACGCCGAGCACCTTGCCGGTCGGGTTGCTGGGCGTGTTGAGCCACAGCAGCCCTGGGGTCGTGGCCGCCGTGGGCGGCCCGATCGCGGTCAGCGCGTCGACCGGCAGCGGCGTCGCGCCGGCCAGCCGCGCGCCGACGTCGTAGGTCGGGTAGGCCACCGTCGGGAACCCTACGATGTCGCCCGACCCGAGGCCGAGCGTCGTCGGCAGCCAGGCGACCAGCTCCTTGGAGCCGATGGTCGGCAGCACCCCGGCAGGGTCGACGTCCGGAACACCGCGCCGCGCGGCGAACCACGCCGCGACGGCCTCGTGCAGGTCGGGCGTCCCCGAGGTCAGCGGGTAGCCCGGCGCGTCGGCGGCGTCGCACAGCGCTGCCTGGATGCCCTGCGGGGTGGGGTCGACGGGCGTCCCGACCGACAGGTCGACCAGGCCGCTCCCGGCCCGCTCACCCAGACGCGGGTCGGAGAAGGCACTCGCCCGCGCCTTGTACGGAGCGAGCGAATCCCAGGGAAAGTCCGGCAGGGTCAGCACCGGTCAGCACGGCCCGGCCCGGAACCTGACCGCGACGACGATCGTCAAGCCTGCGGCGGCAGGACAGTGATGACCTCGTGGTCCTTCTCGATGACACCCATCTTGGCCGCGCCACCGGGGCTGCCCAGGTCGTCGAAGAACTCGACGTTGGCCTTGTAGTAGTCGGCCCACTTCTCGGGCAGGTCGTCCTCGTAGAAGATCGCCTCGGTGGGGCACACCGGCTCGCAGGCGCCGCAGTCGACGCATTCGTCCGGGTGGATGTAGAGGGTGCGGATGCCCTCGTAGATGCAGTCGACGGGACACTCTTCGATGCAGGCCTTGTCCTTGACGTCGACACAGGGCTGCGCGATCACATACGTCATGGGCCCATAGTATGCGCGCGTGGCCGACCGACTCGCAGCGCATCCCCCGGGAACTCGTGTCGCCGTCCGCCACCGGCTTCGGTCGCGGGACGAACGGACCGGATCCACGGTCACCGAGACCGTCGGGATCCTCGTCGCCGTGACGGACACCACATTCGCGCTACTGACCCGTAGCGGCGAGACCGTGCACATCGACCGGTCGGCGGTGCTGGCCGCCCGGGTCGTGCCACCTGCACCGTCCCGTCGCGGCGCGCCCCACCGCGCCCTGTCCCCCGAGGACGTCCAGCGACTCATGGTCGACGCCTGGCCACCGATGGAGCGCGAGGCGCTCGGCGACTGGGTGCTGCGCGCTGCGCGCGGGTTCACCGGCCGGGGCAACTCCGCCCTCGCCGTCGGCGAACCCGGCCTGCCGCTCGCCGAGGCCGTCGACACGGTGGAGGCCTGGTATGGCGCCCGCGGGCTGCCCGCCAACCTCGTCCTCGTCACCGAGACCGGCTTCGACCCGTGGGCGAGCGACCTGGGGGCCGAGCTGCGACGGCGCGGCTACACAGACCGGGTGCCGACCCGGACCCTCACGGCCGCGGCCCGAGAGGTCGTCCTTGCCGCGGGGGGGCCGGAGGGGAGCGCGGAGGTCGAGCTCGCGGGGGCGCTCACCGAGCCGTGGTTCGCGGCCTACCGACGGTACCGGCCGGTCGACGACGAGGCGGCCCGGGCCATCCTCACGGGGTCCCCGGACCAGGTGTTCGGCCTGGTCCGACGCGGTGAGGAGGTCGTGGCGATCGGCCGGCTCGGGGTCGCGCACGCCTGGGGCGGCATCGCGGCGATGTGGGTCGACCCAGCCGTTCGGCGCTCGGGCCTCGGCCGTGCGATGGTCGGCGCGCTGGCCGGGGCGGCGGTGGCCCGCGGACTGCGCTCGCTGCACCTGCAGACCGACTCCGACAACGCGGCGGCCCTCGCCCTCTACGAGTCCGTGGGCTTCGCCACCCACCACGGCTACGTCAACGTCGTCCGCTGACCCAGGGTCCGCCCAGGTTCGTTTCCTAGCCTGGTGAGGCACTCGATCCCGACGAAGGACCTCGCCGGCATGCCCACGCCGACCGCCACCATGCGCTCCCCCCTGCCCACCGACCGCCTCGACGACCGCACCGACGACACCGGAGGAACGAACCCCCGACCGGCGGTGCCGACGTCGACCCAACGGTCGGTCCCCGGCCACCCGTCCGCGCCGACCTCGTCTGCGCACAACCGTTTCGGCCTCTCCCCCGCCCAGATCACCGGAAGCGCTCTTGCGGCGATGACCTCGGCCCTGGCCGCGTCGACGCTCGGCGTCGCGGGCACTCTCGCGGGAGCGGCGGTCGGCTCGCTCGTCGCCACGGTGGGCTCGGCGATCTACACCCACACCCTCCGCTCGGCGCACCGGCGGATCGGGTCCCGCACCCCCGACCTCGGGGGCCGGTCAGCTCGTCGCACCGTCCCCCCCGCCGCCGTCCCGGTGGCGTCGCCTGCCCGGCCCGCCGCGTCCGGGCGGGCCCCAGCGGGCCGGCCCGGTCGCTGGCGGGGCCCGCTGACCTTCTTGGCCGGCCTGCTCGTCGCTCTCGGCGCCGTCACCGCCGTCGAGCTGGTGGTCGGTCACCCGCTCGGGAGCTCGGCCGGCTCGGGGACGACGGTGACGCGCATCGTCTCCGGCGGCACGCCCCGGGCTCGGTCCGCGACGACGACGCCGCACACCACGACGGCCCCGCAGCCGGCCGCGACCCCGTCGCCCGCGAGCTCCCCCGACCCCACCCCGACCGGCACCCCGACGCCGGGCCCGACTGCGACCTCGACGCCGACCCCGCAGCCCTCGCCCGCGTCTCCCAGCCCGTCGACCAGCCCCGCGCCGACCCCCACCGCCTGATCGAGCAGGAGGTCGGCGGCGGGCCGGGTCAGCGCTTGAGCCGCGACTCGTCGACCGGCTTCGGTGCCGGCACGGTCGGCGCCGCCACGGCCGTCCGGACCGGCTGGGCCGCCACCACAACGGGGAGCTGAGCGTGGATGACGCGCGAAAGGTAGAGCTGGGCGGCCAGCTGGGCCGCGTGCTCCTCCGCTCCGACGTAGCGGTACTCGCTCGCGCTCCGGTACATCTGCCCGCGCGGGCTGCGCTCCTGCATGGCGGCGGACGCCGCGAGGTGGAGCAGCCGCGGCGGGGCGGGGTCGGTGGCCGTCCCGGTGGCGCCGCCGAACCCGAACACCGCGGCCTCGTCGTCGAGCAGCGCGTAGGGGATCTCCTGCCCCGTGCCCCAGTCGCAGCCCTGCGGGTAGTACACCTGGGACTTCCCCGCGGGGTAGATCGTGCCACCGGGCTTGGCGAAGCTGTCGGGGGAGTACACGTTGGTGGCCAGCGCGGCATACACGCTGGACAGTCCGTGAGTCGTCGCCTGAGGCGCTGGTTGGCCCGCGAGAGTGGCGAACTGCACGGCGTCGATGCTCTGGTACACGTTGGTCGAGTAGTCGGGGGCGACCCGGTTGTGGTTGACGACCGTACCGTCGGGCAGGACGTTGGACCCGTGGACGAGGGAGCTCAGCGGCACCCCGTCGACCAGCTCGGAGGAGTCGGCGTCGCCGGGCCGGGACCAGGCCGCGGCAAGGAGCCGGATCTCGGCGGCCCGCCAGGAGTCCCGGTGCTCCGCCGTCGGCATCATGGCCACGGCGAGCGACGGGGCAAGCGCGAACCACGAGTCCTCCTCGCCACCGGTGTCACCGGGGCTGAGGACGGTGCCGTTGGCGGCGACCATGTACTTCGGCTTGAGGGTGGCGACGTAGTCGGCCTCGACCGGGACCATGGCCCGGACGCAGGCCCGGGTCGCGGGCGACATCGACGACCACATGAGCCAGGCGGCCCGTGCGTTGAGCGAGGACCACAGCGGGCTCTGCCAGGTGCGCCCCCAGCCTCCGACGACGGTGGCCCGGTGAGCGCACGCCACTCGGCCGACGAGCGTGTCGACGACCTGGGTGGCCTCGGTGCGGCTCATCCTGGCCGTGGTGGGGTCGTAGGCCCCGGTCGCGAGCGCGGTCGCGACGGCCAGGGCCTCCATCGACAGGCGGCGGACCGCGTCGCTGCGGTCCAGCGGCGCGGCTGCGTCCATCGGGGCCGCGAGCAGTGCAGGGGCGGTCGTCGGCCACCAGGTCTGCAGCCCGTAGCGCACCGTGGTCTGCAGCACCTGGGTCGCCAGGGTCCCGACCTGTCCGGTCAGCGGGTCGGCCCCTCCTGTGCCGAGGACCGTCGCTGTCACGGCCGGTAGAGGGATGGGCGTGATGTAGCCGACGAGGTCGATGACGACGTGTCCGGAGCCGCCTCCTGTGCGGGCGAGTACCAGGGCGCCGTCGACCCCCAGGGCGACGAGCACCTGCTGCGCGACCGGCACGTCCTTGCTCGCGTTGACGTCCGAGGTGCTCGGGAGGGACTCGCCGTGGGCGAACGCCACCAGGGTGCCCGAGGCCTTCGGGCCCGGGACGGAGGTGATCGTCACGATCGCCGCGGCTGCCCCGGCCGGGACGCCTCCGGCGCCGCTCACCGCCTGGACGATGTGGTGGCCCGAGGTCAGCGGGGTCGATGTCGTCCGGGTGTCGCGCAGGCGGACCGGTGTGCCCGCGGCCGGGCGGCCGCCCGAGGGTGCCGCCGCGACGACGTAGCCGAGGACGTCGACGACGATGTCGGTCGACCCCGAGCCGACGGCGAGCGAGATCCGCCCGCCGGCGCCGACCGCCGCGAGGACCTGGGTCGCCACGGCCCTGCCGCGCACGGTGTTGCCGTTGGAGATCCCGGGTCGCGGCGTGCCCGCGGCCCAGGCCAGCACCGGTATGCCGTTCGCGCTGCTGTTCACGGTCGTGAGGTTGGCGATGACGGCGGTCGCCACGCTGGGGACGGACCCGCCGGTGACCGTGACGGACTCGCCGCTTCGCCCCAGGCGATGCCGAGCGATCCGGCTGTCGTAGCGCCGCACGGGCGCGATCGAGTGCAGACCGTCGGTCGTGGCCTCGGGGGAGGCGGCATACCAGCCGAGGAGGTCGACAACGACGTCGACGGTCGTCCCGGCGTTCGCGACCACGACGGTCCCGTCAGCGCCGGGCCGGATCGTCACCGTGTTGGCGACAACGGTGCGCTTGGCGTAGTTCAGGGACGAGGTGCCAGGCCGGGCGGTCCCGCCGGGGTAGGCGGTCAGGTAGCCTCCGCCGGACGCCCCGGTCGACGTGACGTGCAGCTGCACGGCGCCCACCGCCGTCGTGGGGACGCCGGCTTCGCCGAGGACAGGAACGGTGAGCCGGCCGTACCGGCTCAGCCTGTTGTGGGTGACCCGGGTGTCGACGAGCCGGCTCGGGGCGACGGGGCGGAAGCTCCCTGCGGCCGGGGTGTCCGGCGCCGGGAGCCCGGAGACGGCGGGGAGCGCCGTCGTGGCGCTTGGCGTCGCGGCCCGAGCCGTCGCGGTCGCCGCACCCGTCGCGAGGGCGAGGGCGAGGACGAGAACCACGGCCAGTCGGTGGGCGCGCACGATCGACCCGCCATCTGGGCGGGCTCGACGAGACTCACGGCTGCGTACCACGCCCAGATCCTCCGGCCACCGACCCAGCACGAGGCTGGGCCGGGTTCGACAACGACGGTACCAAGCGCACCGCCACCGATGGGCCACAGTGGTGGCATCCGTGAGCTACGTGTCGGCAGGGGGGCAGCAGACGGTCAGTCGAGCGAGCCGTATCCGCCCCGGTAGTGGACGAGCGCGGCCGAGGTGTCGTCGGGCAGCCACAGCCCGACCACCTCGCCGACGACGATGCTGTGGTCACCTGCGGGATGGATGTCCCGCACCCGGCACTCGAGCATGCCGAGGCTGCCGTCGATGAGCGCCACCCCGGTGAGTGGCCCATGCTGGTGCGGGACCCGGTCGAGCTGACCGTGCAGCGGGCGCCCAGGCGTGGCCAGCCAGTCGGAGACCGCCCGCTGCTCGGCGCCGAGGATGCTCGCCCCGAACACCCGCGCGTCAAGGACGGCGTCGTGGAACCGGCTGTCGCGCTGGACGCAGACGAGCACGAGAAGCGGGTCGAGGGAGACCGAGGTGAGGGTGTCGGCGGTCATGGCGTGGTCGTGCCCGCCGGTCAGCGTCGTCACCACGCAGACACCGGTCGCGAACCGGCCCATGACCTGTCGCAGCCGGCCGGGGCCGAGGTCGGTGGTCTCGCTCATCGGACCACCCCCTCGAGCAGGCCGGGGCGGACCTCGGCGGTCGGGTCGGCGCCAGGGACCAGGTCGCCCGTGGCGAGGTCGACGCGGGCGAAACCCTCCCGCCCCGATAGGCGGGCGGCGATCCCGTTGGACAGGACGAACCACCCCTCGCCCACGACGGCCTGGGTGGCGTGCTCGCGCAGGGCGACCGTCTGGGCCGTGACGGCCCCGGGGTCGACGCTCGCGTGGGTGACCACCGCGTCGTCGACCTCCGAGGGCCGGTACGGGTCGCCGGCCGGCGGCACGGCCCAGCCCAGGGCGGGGTCGACGTGCTCGGCGAGCCACGCACGGTCCTCATCGACCCAGGATCGGGGGTAGACGGCGGCATACAGCACCGGTGGGGACGGCATGGACCGCAGCGCCGCGACGGTCACCCGATGGGCCTGCACGTGGTCGGGATGGAGGTAGCCGCCGGTGGCGTCGTACGTCACGACGACGTCAGGACCGATCTCGTCGACGACCGCCCGCACGAGGCCCGCGGCCTCGGCCGGATCTGCTGCGGCGAACGCCCGGGCGTGCCGTGAGGCGGCCGAGCCGGCCATGCCGGAGTCGCGGTATGCCGTGCGGACGGGCGCGGCGACGAGACCGCCCGGCTCCAGCAAGCCGGCACCGAGCAGGTGCCCCGTCACGCCGAGGTGGCGCAGAGCGCGACCCACCTCATCGCGGCGGTAGGGGCCGAGCGGGTCCCCGTCGGCACCCTCGAGGTGCGCGAGCTCGGCGGGGATCACCTCGCCCTCCTCCCCGAGCGTGCAGGTGAGGACGTGGACCTCGTCACCGCGGGCGGCGTGGTGCGCCAACGAGACCCCGGTCGCGATGGTCTCGTCGTCGGGGTGGGCGTGCACGAAGAGCAGCCGGGGGGCGCGCCCCCGGCCTGCCGCGGCGGTCCCGCCGCCGGTCGCGAGCCCGCTCACTGGTGGACCGCGAGCCGGGCGAAGTCGACGGACCCGGCGAGGACCTCGTCGGCGGTGAAGTTGCGGATGTCCGAGCCGGCGACATACATCGCCCGGCGCTCCGCGAGCCCGACGTAGGCGCCATCCTCGCGGAGCGAGGTGTCGAGGTCACCCCACGCCTTCTCACGCTCCGCCCGGTCGGCGATCCTGGCGATGGCCGCCATCCTCGCCGTCACCGTGGCGTCCGCGAAGTAGCCGTAGTCGCGGCCCGGCCCCACCGCCGACACATTGATCGTGGAGTCGAACAGCGGCGGCAGGATCGTGGACGCCGAGGCCCACTGGGGCGCCCAGTTGGACCAGAACACGTCGGTCGCGCCCACCCGGTCGGGTTTGGCGATCTCGCTGAAGTAGTTGTCGACGACGGGCTGCAGCTCCGGCTCGAACCCCGCGTCCCGCCATCCCGCCGCCAGCGCGGCGAACCCCTTGTCGGCGCTGTCGGTCGAGCGGTACGCCACCCTGATGGCGACCGGCAGCGTCACGCCGGCGTCCTCGAGCATCGCCTTCGCCTTGGCAGGGTCGCCCTTCAGGCCCCCTCCGACCGGATCCGCCGTCGCCGCCGCCGGGGGCGCCGCCGCGAGCGCCGCCGGGATGAGCGACACGTTGGCCTGGGCGGTCGTCGAGCCGCCCAGGGCGGTCACGTAGGCCTCCCGGTTGGTCGCCAGGGCGAACGCCGTGCGCACGACCGGGTCGGCGAAGACCTTGCTCCTGAAGTTGGGGACGAGATAGTCGACCAGGCCGGTGCCGGGGTTCACCGACCGGTGGCGGAGCTCGTCGAGCGCGTTGATGTGCTGTTGGATCGCCGGCGGGGCGGACTCCAGGGCCACGCCGGTCCGCCCCGTGCCGGTGTCGGCCATGATGTCCTGCGCGACGGTCTGCGGCTCCATGCCCTCCTGGTAGCGGATCTCGTCGGGGTAGGCGCTGCGGACCGGGTCGGAGGACGCCTTCCAGGCAAGGTTGCGGACCCACACCCCGCCCGTCCCGGGCTCCCACCCGTCCTTGAGCTGGTAGGGACCGTCGGAGAAGGCTTCGTACTGGCCGTCCTTGCCGCGATCCTCGGACTGCTTGTAGGGCGCGAACGCCGGCATGGTCACCATCTCGTTGAAGTCGCTCGTCGGCATCGCCAGCGTGAACGTGATGGTCCGGCCCGAGCAGGTGACCGACTTGTCGAACGCCGCCTGCCCGGGAGCGGCGCCCTTCCCCGTGGTGTACGGGCCGGCATACGTGCTCGAGCCGTCGACCTTCTTGGGGACGGCGAGCACGGCCAGGGCGTCGGTGTCGCCGCCGGTGATGACCGTGCTGGCGAAGGTTCGCGAGATGCCGTACTGCACATCCTCGCAGGTCACCGGCGTGCCGTCCTGCCACGTGACGTCCGGGCGCAAGGTGAAGGACCAGGATGTGAGGTCGGCGTTCGGGGTGCCGGTGTCGGTGGCGAGGTCTCCGACGAGAGTGCCCTGGCCGTCCGGGGCCGGGTTCGGCAGGTATGCCGTCAGCGTGCGCAGGAACGTCCGTCCGGCGAAGGCAGCGTCGGCGCGCGACCCGATCCGCTGGGGATCCCAGGCGAGGACCGGGCCGAGCGCCATGGCGGTGACGACCCCGCCCGGCTGGTCGCTGTCGCCGAGGCTGGCCGTCGTCTGGCTGGGGACCGAGCTCGCCGAGCAGCCCGCCACCGCGAGGGCCAGCGCCGTCGCGGCCGCCACCGCGACGAGGCGGCGCCGGTGCCGTCCGGCGCGGTGTCCGGGGGAGGGGGGGCGGGGCAAGATCACAGGCGGGTCCTGAGGTGCGGGGAACGGGGGGTGGGTCGGTGGGCCCGCCTCAGCCCTTCCGGGCCCGGGCGGCGGCGCGGGCACGCAGGGTCTGGTCCAGCTCGACCTTGCGGATACGGACGGCGTCGGGGGTGACCTCGCAGCACTCGTCCTCGCGGCAGAACTCGAGGGACTGCTCGAGACTCAGCCTGCGGGCCGGCACGATCTTCTCGAAGTTGTCGGCCGAGGAGGCACGCACGTTGGTGAGCTTCTTCTCCTTGGTGATATTGACGTCCATGTCGTCGGCCCTGGAGTTCTCGCCGACGACCATCCCCTCGTAGACCTCGGTCGTCGGATCGACGAACAGCGTCCCTCGCTCCTGGAGGTTGACCATCGCGTACGCCGTGACGACGCCGGCCCGGTCGCAGACGAGGGAGCCGGACATCCGGGTCGTGATCGGTCCGTGCCAGGGCTCATAGCCCTCGAAGACGTGGTGGGCGATGCCCGAGCCCCGGGTCTGGGTGAGGAACTCGGTGCGGAAGCCGATCAGGCCACGGGCGGGGACGAGGAACTCCATCCGCACCCAGCCGGTGCCGTGGTTCGTCATCTGCTCCATCCGCCCCTTGCGCTGGGCCAGGACCTGGGTGATGGCACCGAGGAAGGCCTCGGGGGTGTCGATCGTGAGCCGCTCCACCGGCTCGTGGACCTTCCCACCGATCTCCTTGGTGACGACCTGGGGCTTGCCGACGGTCAGCTCATAGCCCTCCCGCCGCATCTGCTCGACGAGGATGGCCAGAGCCAGCTCGCCACGGCCCTGCACCTCCCAGGCGTCGGGCCGCTCGGTGGGCAGGACCCGCATCGACACGTTGCCGACGAGCTCGCGGTCGAGCCGGTCCTTGACGAGCCGGGCGGTGACCTTGGCGCCCTTGACCCGGCCGGCCATCGGCGAGGTGTTGATGCCGATGGTCATCGAGATGGCCGGCTCGTCGACGGTGATCAGCGGCAGCGGGCGCGGGTCGTCGGGGTCGGTGAGGGTCTCGCCGATGGTGATCTCGGGGATGCCGGCCACGGCGATGATGTCGCCGGGGCCGGCCTCGTCCGCGGGTCGGCGCTCGAGCGCCTCGGTCATGAGCAGCTCGGTGACCTTGACCCTCTCGACCGACCCGTCGTGACGGCACCAGGCGACATGCTGCCCCTTGCGAATCACCCCGTTGTGCACGCGGAGCAGGGCGAGCCGGCCGAGGAAGTTCGACGCGTCGAGGTTGGTGACGTGCGCCTGCAGTGGGGAGTCGGGGTCGTAGGACGGCGCGGGGATGGTCTTGAGGATGGTCTGGAACAGCGGCTCGAGGTCGGGGCTGTCGGGCAGCTCGCCGTTCGCGGGGCGGTCGAGCGAGGCACGGCCGGCCTTCGCGCTCGCGTAGACGATGGGGAAGTCGAGAGCTGCCGGGCGGGAGTTGTGCCGGTCGGTGTCCTCGACGAGGTCCATGAACAGCTCGTACACCTCGTCGACAACGTCCGCGATCCGGGCGTCTGGACGGTCGACCTTGTTGATGCACAGGACGACGGGCAGGTGCGCCCCGAGGGCCTTGCGCAGTACGAAGCGGGTCTGCGGGAGGGGGCCCTCGCTGGCGTCGACGAGGAGCACGACGCCGTCGACCATCGACAGGCCGCGCTCGACCTCGCCGCCGAAGTCGGCGTGCCCAGGGGTGTCGATGATGTTGATCGTCACGCCGTCGGCGAGGCCGGCCTCGGCAGCCGCCTTGCCCGCGTAGTGGATGGCGGTGTTCTTGGCGAGGATGGTGATGCCCTTCTCGCGCTCGAGGTCGCCGCTGTCCATCGCGCGCTCGGCGATGTGGTCGTGCTCGCCGAAGGCTCCGGTCTGCCAGAGCATCTTGTCGACCAGGGTCGTCTTGCCGTGGTCGACGTGCGCGACGATGGCGACGTTGCGGAGGTCGGCGCGACTGAGGGTGGGCATAGGGGCGATTCTCGCATCGCACCCCCGAGAGCACGAAAACGGCGTCGCGCGACCCCACCGCGCCCGCCTGCCATCACCGCGAGGGGCCTCCCCCGGGCTCAGTGCCGCGCCGGGCCCCAGGTATGGTCCGGCCGCGCCCTCCCCTGGCGGATAATCGACGCATGAGCCGACCTCTCAGCGACCCCGAGGTGGACGCCCAGCTGCGGTCCCTCCCGGGATGGCAGCGCCGGGACGCCGCCATCGTCGCGACCATCGAGGCACCCGACTTCCCTTCCGCCATCGCGATCGTCGACGACGCCGCGGATGCGGCCGAGGAGATGAACCACCACCCCGACATCGATATCCGGTGGCGGACGACCCACTGGCTGCTGACCACGCACGACGCCGGGGGAGTGACCCAGCTCGACATCGAGCTCGCCCACCGGATCGCGCGGGCGGCGCGCGCTCACGGGGTGACCGATGCCTGATCTGGTCGGGGAGCACCACGCGCACCGCGGTCACGATGAGCCACACGACGGCGAGGTCGGCTCACGGCTCAACTGGCTGCGCGCCGGCGTGCTGGGCGCCAACGACGGCATCGTCTCGACCGCCGGCCTGGTCATCGGCGTCGCCGCCGCGACCACGAGCCGCGCGGTCATCCTCACCGCCGGGTTGGCCGGCCTCGTCGCCGGGGCGATGAGCATGGCTGGCGGCGAGTACGTCTCGGTG
Organism: uncultured Intrasporangiaceae bacterium; assembly: GCA_964414665.1. Taxonomy (GTDB): domain Bacteria; phylum Actinomycetota; class Actinomycetes; order Actinomycetales; family Dermatophilaceae; genus CAVSJJ01. The sequence continues at coordinate 11,960 of CAYPYK010000057.1, forward strand.
AGCACCCAGCGTGACGCCGAGCGGGCCCTCATCGCCAAGGAGCGGTGGGAGCTCGAGACCGACCCCGACCTCGAGCTCGAGGAGCTCACCACGTTGTATGCCGCCAAGGGGCTCACCCACGACGTGGCCCACGCCGTCGCCGTCCAGCTCACCGACCGCGACGCCCTGGCCGCCCACGCCGACATCGAGCTCGGCATCGACCCCGACGACCTGACGAACCCGACGCAGGCGGCATTCGCGTCCTTCGTGGCGTTCACCCTCGGCTCACTGCTGCCGCTGGTCGCCGTTCTCAACCCCTCGGTCTCCTGGCGGCTGCCCATCACTGTCGTCGCGGTCCTTGCGGCCCTGGTCGGGACCGGCGCGCTGAGCGCTCGGCTCGGCCGGGCCCCCGTACGGCGGGCGATCATCCGGGTCGTGGTCGGCGGGACCCTCGCGATGGCCGTCACCTACGGCATCGGCAGCCTCGTCGGCACCCAGGTGGGCTGATGTCCACCGCGCCGCGGCTGCTCGTGGTCCAGCACGAGGAGGAGGCCCCCCCGCTCTGGCTCGGAGACTGGTGGGCCGAGCGCAGCATCGTCATCGACGTCCTGCGAGCCGACCGCGGGCGACCGGTACCCGACCGGGTCGAGCACGACGGCCTGGTCGTGCTGGGCGGCTACATGGGGGCCGCCGACGACGCGCTGCACCCATGGCTCACCGATACCAAGGCGCTGATCCGCAGGGCGGTCGAGGACGACACCCCCGTCCTCGGGGTCTGCCTGGGCCACCAGCTCATGGCGCTGGCTCTCGGCGGCGAGGTGGCCCGCAACCCAGCCGGCAGGGCCCTTGGCCTGCAGCCCGTCGCACTCACCGACGCCGGCCGGATGGACCCGCTGCTCGCCGGCTCCGACGGGGCCCGGGCCATCCACTACAACAAGGACATCGTGACCGTCCCGCCCGACGACGCCGTCGTGCTGGCGACCGCGCCGGACTGGTCGGTCGCTGCGCTCCGTTTCGCCGACCGGGCCTGGGGCGTGCAGTTCCACCCGGAGACCTCACCGGAGGTGTTCGCCCTGTGGGCCCGCAACGAGACGGGCTCGATGGCCGGGGTGAGCACCGCGGCGCTCGCCGAGGTCGCCGCCGCGGAGGCCGAGCTGCGCTGGGCCTGGCGGCCGCTGGCCGAGCGTTTTGCGGCGGTCGTCTCGCCCTAGCCGGCGCTCGACCGGCGACCTCCGGGCCGCTGCAACCCCAGGTGGGCGCCAGCGCCGGGTCCTAGGATGGCATCGGCGGGTCCCGCAGCCAGGACTGGCCGCACCGGCCAAGTCGGTTCCGGCGGTCGACCTCAGCCCAAGGACGTAGATGAGCACCTCAGCGAGTGCCGCGACCACCACCGTCAGCGCGGCGACACCCACCCCGGCCACTCCGGGCACGTCCCTTCGGCGCGTCATCCTCCTCGGCGCCGCCGGCCGCGACTTCCACGACTTCAACACGGTCTTCCGGGACGATCCGGGCTATGAGGTCGTGGCGTTCACCGCGACCCAGATCCCCGACATCGAGGGACGCACGTACCCGCCCTCGCTGGCCGGGCCGCGCTACCCCGACGGCATTCCCATCGTCGACCAGTCCGGGCTGGCCGAGCTCATCGAGCGGGAGCGGGTCGACCTCGTCGTCCTTGCCTACTCCGACATCGCCCACGTCCAGGTCATGCACCTCGCGTCGCAGGTCATCGCCGCGGGGGCCGACTTCACGATGCTCGGCGCCGCCCCGACCATGCTGCCCTCGACCAAGCCGGTCATCTCGGTGACGGCCGTGCGGACCGGTGTCGGCAAGAGCCAGACGACCCGATACCTGTCCCGGATCCTCGCCGACCTCGGCAAGCGCGTCGTGGCGATCCGCCACCCCATGCCCTACGGCGACCTCGCCGCGCAGGCCTGCCAGCGGTTCGCGACCTACGCCGACCTCGACCGGCACGACTGCACGATCGAGGAGCGCGAGGAGTACGAGCCGCACATCGACAACGGGTTCGTCGTCTACGCGGGCGTCGACTACGAGCAGATCCTTCGCGAGGCCGAGGCGGAGGCCGACGTCATCCTCTGGGACGGCGGCAACAACGACCTGCCCTTCTACCGCAGCGACCTGCACATCGTCCTGGCGGACCCGCTGCGGGCGGGCGACGAGGCGACATACCACCCCGGTGAGGCCAACGTCCGCATGGCCGACGTGGTCATCGTCAACAAGTGCGACTCGGCCACCGCCGCGGACATCGCGGCGGTGGAGGCCTCTGTGGCGCGGCTCAACCCGCGAGCCGAGGTCATCCGGTGCGACAGCCCGGTGACCGTCGAGGACGTGGCGGCAGTGGCCGGCAAGCGCGTCGTCGTCGTCGAGGACGGACCGACCCTCACCCACGGGTCCATGACCTATGGAGCAGGTGTGGTCGGGGCGCGGGCGGCCGGGGTCGGCGAGATCGTCGACCCGACCCCGTTCGCGGTGGGCTCGATCGCGACGACATACGAGAAGTACCCCAACGCACGGGGCATCCTGCCGGCGATGGGGTACGGCGAGGCACAGTCCCGCGATCTGGCCGCGACGATCGAGGCGATGCCGGTCGACGCGGTGCTGTCGGGCACGCCGATCGACCTGACCCGGGTCATCTCGGTGAGTCGTCCGATCATCCGCGCCCGCTACGAGCTGCGCGAGCAGGTCCCCGGCCGGCTCGAGTCGGCCGTGCGGCGCACCCTCGGCATCGCCTGACCGTTCGGTCCCTCCCCGGGCTGCTCCCTCCCCCGATCCGCGTGGCATCCCCCTCCGCCGTGGTCACCTAACCTCTGCTAGCAGAGGTTAGGTGACCAAGCAGATGGTGCAACCTGTGCTTGGTCGCACAACCTCTGCTAGCAGAGGTTAGGGGCCGGGAGGGGCCGGGAGGGGAGGGCAGGGCAGTGCATCAGGGACGGCGGGGTATGCCGCGGGCGGCCTCGGTGACCCGGATCGCCTCGTGGGTCCTCATCGCCTCCTCCAGGGCGACGGGCCGCCCGTCGGGACCCGCGAGGGGAACGAGCCAGTTGGGGTACTGGGTGTCGGTGCCCGGCTGGTTGACCGCCCGGCGGTCGCCCACGAGGTCGGCGAGCGAGTAGCCGATCATCCGACTCGGACCCTCGGCCAGCCAGCGGTGCAGGCCTTCGAGCAGCCCGTCGACGCCTGCCCCGTGGTCGATGAGCCCTCTGGCGAGCAGGGCGTCGCGAACTCGGGCGATCGCGCGCTCCTCGTGGGCCCGCTCCTCCTCGACCGGGTGGGTGAGCAGGCCGAGCCGTTCGCGGATGGCGACGTGCTCGAGGGTGAGGTAGCCCGCGGTCGGCGGCAGGTCGTGGGTCGTGACGGACGACAGGCACAGGTCGCGGTAGCGCTCGGGCGGACGCGGGATGTCCCCGTCCCATTCGAACCACAGGATGCTGGTCCCGAGGAGCCCGCGCTCGTTGAGATAGTCGCGAACCATCGGCTCGACCACCCCGAGGTCCTCGCCGATGACGACGGCGCCGGCCCGCTGCGCCTCGAGCGCGAGGATCCCGATGAGGGCCTCGTGGTCGTAGCGCACGTAGGTGCCCTCCGCCGGGGTCGAGCCCTCGGGGATCCACCACAGCCGGAACAGGCCGATGATGTGGTCGACCCGGATGCC
>CAYPYK010000058.1:0-15409 GCA_964414665.1 uncultured Intrasporangiaceae bacterium
CTGTCGCTCAAGGCGACGCAGGAGGACCCGTGGCAGCACTTCGCCCGGACCCATGCGATCGGTCAGGTCGTCCCGGGCAAGGTCACCAAGCTCGTCCCGTTCGGCTCGTTCGTCCGCGTCGACGACGGAATCGAGGGTCTGGTCCACATCTCCGAGCTGGCCGAGCGTCACGTCGAGCTGCCCGAGCAGGTCGTCACCGTCGGTGCCGAGATCTTCGTCAAGGTCATCGACATCGACCTCGAGCGGCGCCGGATCTCGCTGTCGCTCAAGCAGGCCAACGAGGACGGTTCGGCGCTTGCCGAGTTCGACCCGACGCTCTACGGCATGGCTGCCGAGTACGACGAGCAGGGCAACTACAAGTACCCCGAGGGCTTCGACCCCGAGACCAACGAGTGGCTCGACGGGTACGAGAAGCAGCGGGAGGCCTGGGAGAAGCAGTACGCCGAGGCCCACACCCGCTGGGAGGCCCACCGGGCCCAGGTCGAGGATGCCGCCAAGGCCGACTCCGAGGCCACATCCTCCGCGAACGCGCCGACCTCGTACTCCTCGGACTCCGGGGTCTCGTCCGACGCCGAAGAGGTTCGTCCGAGCGCCCCGGTCGCCGAGGGCACTCTGGCCTCCGACGAGGCGTTGGCCGCGCTGCGCGAGAAGCTCACCGGCAACTGAGGCCGGCGCGGCATACCGTCGGTATGCCGCTCCGCCGTCGAGCAGGCCCGGTCCCGTCCGCGGGGCCGGGCCAGCGCGACGTGCCACGCCCCAGGGCGGGTCATATCTCCCAAACCACGTGTCCGGTACAGAACGCGTTGGGTACTATATCGGTACAGAGCGAACCCACGAGCCAAAGGCACCCATCATGAGCACCCTGCCGATCCCCCCCATCGTGACCCGACAGGCCGCCGCGCGGATGATCCTCAGCGCCCGCCCCGGCGCCCCCGTCGTCCCGGAGCCCCGCGCGGTGGTTCGGCCGCCGCGGCTGGCCGGCTCCCGGCGCACCCTGTCGTCCGCACTGCACCGTGCCGGTGACCGGGTCGCTCCCAGCGCCTACGACTCGGCTGCGTGAGCGCAGGGGGGTGACCCGCGTAGTCTCCTCCCCGGGAGGGAAGGAGACCCCCAACGTGGCCAAGGTGACCCTGCAGACCGTGGCGGACAAGGTCGGCGTCAGCCGAATGACGGTGTCCAACGCCTTCTCACGCCCCGACCAGCTCTCCGCCTCGCTGCGGGAGAGGATCATGGAGGCCGCCGAGGAGCTCGGCTACGTGGGGCCTGACCCCAGTGCCCGGGCGCTGGCTCGCGGCAGCACCGGCGCCATCGGCGTCCTGCTGACGGACTCGGTCCAGTACGCCTTCACCGACGAGGTCGCGATGACCTTCCTCAGTGCCATCGCGACCGAGCTGGAGCCGACCGGGCTCGCTCTGACACTGCTGACGGCGGCCGAGACCGAGGGCCGGGTCCCCGCCCGCGATGTCGCCATGGACGGCGCGCTCGTCTACTCCTGCCAGGCCCGCACCCCGGCCCTCGGGTGGCTGACGAAACGTGGGCTACCGCTCGTCTTCGTCGACCAGGTGCCGGCGCCCGGCATCCCCAGCGTCAACATCGACGACCGCGGCGGCGCCCAGGCCGCGGCCCGGCATCTCGTCGAGCTCGGCCATCGCCGGGTGGGGCTCATGCTCTCCACCGTCGGCGGCGACCTGCGGCTCGTCGACGCGCCGCTCGAGCTCTCGTTGGGTCACGCCGTGCGCCAACGGCTGCTGGGCTGGACCGATGTGCTTGTCGAGGCGGGTGTCACAGGGCAAGCCGTGACTGTGCCCAAGGACACCACCGAGCTCCCCGCCTACGAGGCGGCCCGGCTGCTGCTCGAGGTCGCGGACCCCCCCACGGCGGTCCTCTGCTTCTCCGACGTCATGGCCCAGGCGGCCGTCCACGCGGCCGAGGACCTCGGTCTGCGGGTGCCGGAGGACATCTCGGTCGTCGGCTTCGACGACAGCCCGGTCGCGACCCGGATGCGGCCCGCCCTGACGACCGTCCGCCAGGACTTCGCCGAGAAGGGCCGGGTGGCCGCCAACGCCCTCCGGGCGGCCATGGCGGCCCAGGGCGCCGAGACCAGGCCCCGGGCCCGCCACGTGCTCCTCCCGACCCACCTCCTCGTCCGCGACAGCACGGCGCCACCGCCGGACCCACCCCGCTGACCTCGGAGTCGCCTCACAGCGGACCGGCTGCTCCGGGCGGCGGTGCTGGCGGCCGCCCGGAGCAGCCGCCCCCGGGCGGGAGGACCTGGCACCCGGGGGGTCGAACGGACCCGGTCAGTGCAGTCGCACCCGCGGGTCGAGAACGGCATACAGGATGTCGACGACGATGTTGGCCACGACGACGGCCGCCGAGGCGAACAACACGATCCCGATGATGACCGGCAGGTCCTGCTGGTTGATGGCGTCGACCGCCGTCTTCCCGAGGCCGGGGAGGCTGAAGACGTACTCCGTCACGACGACGCCGCCGAGCAGGGTCCCGACGTCGATGCCGAACTGGGTGACCACCGGGGTGAGGGCGCTGCGCAGCGCGTGGCGGATGATGACCCGCCTCTCGCTGATGCCCTTGGAGCGGGCCGTGCGCACATAGTCCTCGCCGAGGACGTCGAGCATCGAGGCCCGGGTCAGCCGGGTGTAGGCGGCGGCGGAGACCAGGGCCAGGGTGAGCCACGGCAGGACCAGGTGCGCCAGCCACGGCCCGACGCCCTGGGACAGGCCGGAGTAGCCCCCGGCGGGGAAGACGGCGACTCCGCGCAGGGTGAGCTGGAAGTAGAGGAAGTAGAGGAGCAGCAGACCGAGCAGGAAGGTCGGCATCGAGTAGAAGAACAGTGCGAACACGGTGAGCGAGCGGTCGGTCACCGAGCGCGGGCGCACGGCCGAGACGACGCCGTTCGTCACCCCGAGGGCGAGCCAGATCAGGGCGCCGCCGACGACGAGGGAGACGGTGATGGGCAGGGCCGCGCCCATGATCGTCGTCACCGGGACCTGGTGGTAGTAGTCGTAGCCGAGGTCGCCGTGGAGTGCCCGCCAGACGAAGTCGACGTACTGCCTCCAGATGGGCAGGTCGAGGCCGAGCCGGTGCGAGATCAGGGCGATGGTCTGCGGGGTCGCCTGACGACCCGCGATGGTCCGGGCGACGTTGTTGGGCGCCACGAAGAACAGACCGAACACGGCGACCGTGATGAGCCACATGACGACGACGCCGAGCACCACGCGGCGGATGAGGAAACGAAGCATCGTGGGCCCCTCACGTTCCGATGAGACGGTCGCTGCGCGGGTCGAAGGCGTCGCGGACGCCGTCGCCGAGCAGGTTGAACGCCAGGGTCGTGATGAGCAGCGCCAGGCCTGGGAAGAGGAGGAACCACCACGCGGTCGTGTAGTAGTTCTGCCCTTCGCTGATCATCCCGCCCCAGTCCGCCGTGGGCGGCGGCAGGCCGAGCCCGAGGAAGGACAGCGTCGCCTCGACGACGATGACCACGGGGATGAGCAACGAGGCGTAGACGATGACGGGCGCCAGGACGTTGGGCAGGACGTCGACGAACATGATGCGTCGGTTGCTCGCTCCCAGCGACCTGGCCGCCTCGACGAACTCCCGCTCCCGAAGCGAGAGGACCTGACCGCGCACGATCCGCCCCACCGACGCCCAGCTGAAGAAGCCGATGACCAGCACCGTGACCCCGAGGCTCGGCCCCGTGATCGAGACGAGCGCGATGGCGACGAGGAGGAACGGGACCGACAGCACGATGTCGACGAGGCGGGCGAGGACGGTGTCGACGATGCCGCCCAGGAAGCCGGCCGCCAGCCCGACCACGACGCCGATGACGACGGTGAGGGCGGTGGCGGCCACCCCGACGAGGAGCGAGACCCTGGCCCCATAGGCGATCCGCACCAGGATGTCCCGCCCGAGGTCGTCCGTCCCCAGCCAGAACGTCGCACTGGGGCCCACCGGGAGGCCGTCGGGGGAGAGGCCCGCGTGCCGGTACTGCTCGTTCGGCGGGTGGCCGGTCAGCGCAGCCACTGCCGGCGCCAGCAGCGCGAGCAGGACGATCAGGACGATGACGGCGAGCGACACCATCGCCACCCGGTCGCGCCGCAGTCGCTGCCAGGCGAGAGCCCATGGACTGCGTGCCTCGATGGACGTGCCGCCCGGTGCCGCGGTGCCCAGCGCGTCGGGGGTCGGGACCTCGGTCTCGGGAACGCGGCTGACGGGGCTGACGGTCATGACGTCGGACCCTCCTGTTCACGGGTCGGTGCCGACGACGCGCCCGCCGTGCCGGCGACGCCGGCCAGGCCCGCGGTCCCGGCGTCGTCGACGGTGATCTCGGTGTCGTCGATCTGCGGCGTCGACGCGGCGAGGTCCTCGCCCTGGACCAGCGGGTACAGACAGGCGGTGCGGTGCTCGGCTCGGTCGTCGAGTACGGCGTCGAGCACCGGGTTCTCGCGGGTGCAGTCGGGCCGGGCCTTCGGACAGCGGGTGTGGAACCGGCATCCCGCCGGAGGGTGCGTCGGCGCGGGCAGGTCTCCGACCAGCACGATCCGCTCCCGGCTGTCCGAGACGTCGGGGTCGGGCACCGGAAGGGCCGACAGCAGCGCCTTGGTGTAGGGGTGGCGGGGACTGTCGAACAGCTCCGCCGCCGGGGCCAGCTCGACCACCTGGCCGAGGTACATCACGGCGATCCGGTCGCTGACGTGCCGCACGACCGACAGGTCGTGAGAGATGAAGACGTAGGTGAGGCCGAACTCGTCCTGGAGGTCGATGAGCAGGTTGATGATCTGAGCCTGGATCGAGACGTCGAGCGCCGAGACGGGCTCGTCGCAGATGACCAGCCGGGGTCGCAGGGCCAGTGCCCGGGCGACCCCGATGCGCTGGCGCTGGCCACCCGAGAACTCGGCCGGGAAGCGGTTGTAGTGCTCGGGGTTGAGGCCGACCCGTTCCATGAGGTCCTGGACGGCCTTCTTGCGCTCGGACCGGTTCCCCTCGTGGTGGATCTCGAACGGGTCCCCGATGATCGACCCCACCCGGCGGCGGGGGTTGAGCGAGCCGTAGGGATCCTGGAAGACCATCTGGACCTCGCGGCGCACCCCACGCAGCTGCCCACCGGACAGGCGGGTGATGTCGCGACCCGCGAAGCTCACCGTGCCGCCGTCGAGGTCGTAGAGGCGCGAGATGCAGCGGGCCAGCGTGGACTTGCCGCACCCGGTCTCTCCGACCAGCCCCAGGGTCTCGCCCTCGAGCACCTCGATCGAGACGTCGTCCACCGCGTGCACGACCTCCCTCGACCGACGCAGCAGCGTCGAGGAGCGCACCGGGAAGGACTTGGTGACATGCGACAGCGACAGCAGGGGGCCGCCCGGGTGACGGGTCTCGGTGCTCATGCGGGCTCCTGCCTCGCGGTTGGAGCCCGGTATGCCGCGGCCGGCGGCCCGTGGCGGCCACCGGACCGGAGCGCGGCGTCGTCCCCGAGCCAACAGGCCGACCGGTGCTCCGGGTCGCCGAAGACGACGCGCAGCTGAGGCTGCTGGGCACACGCCGCGAACGCGTCCGGGCAGCGGGGCCCGAAGGGGCAGCCGGCCGGGAGGTCGATGAGGGACGGCGGTGACCCCGGGATCGGCGTGAGCCGGGCCTGCGGGCCGCCCCTCGAGGGCAGCGAGCGGAGCAGACCCTCGGCATACGGGTGGTGCGGATGGTAGAAGAGTGTCCGGCGCGGCGCCGACTCCATGGCCGCTCCGGCATACATCACCACGACCTCGTCGGACATCTCGGCGACCACGCCGAGGTCGTGGGTGATGAGGATGATCGCCGTCCCGAGCTGCTCCTGGAGGTCCTGCATGACCTCGAGGACCTGCGCCTGGACGGTGACATCGAGGGCGGTCGTCGGCTCATCCGCGATGAGCAGCGCCGGGTCCAGGGCCATCGCCATCGCGATCATCACCCGCTGCCGCATGCCGCCTGAGAACTGGTGCGGGTAGTCGTCGATCCGGCTCGCCGCCCGGGGGATGCCGACGAGCGAGAGCAGCTCGGCCGCCCGCGTGCGCGCCGCCGCCTTGGACGTGCTCCGGTCGTGGGCGCGGATCATCTCGACGATCTGCCATCCCACCGGGTAGTACGGGTGGAGGCTCGACAGCGGGTCCTGGAAGATCATGCCGATCTGCGCACCGCGCACTCGCTGCAGGGTCTCCCTCCGGGCGCCGATGAGCTCGGTGCCGTCGAACGTCGCGGACCCGGCGATCCGGGCGCCGCGGGTCAGACCGGTGATGGTCTGGGTCGCCACGCTCTTGCCGGAGCCGGACTCGCCGACGATGGCCAGGGTGTGGCCCCGGTCGACGTCGAAGGACAGTCCCCGGACGGCGTGGACCACGCCGTCCGGGGTGTCGAACTCGACGCGCAGGTCCCGGACCTCGAGAAGTGCCATGACGTAGTGGTCCTCAGGTCGTCGGGAGATGCCGGGTCAGCCACCCTGCTTGTCCGCGCCGAGCCAGACGTTGGTCGGGTCGAAGTTCTGGATCGCCGGGACGTAGATCGTGTTGTGGACCTGCGAGGCGTGGTAGTTCGGCTGGTTCGGCTGGGTGATGGGGTAGAACGGCGCGTCCTTCATCACCTGTTGGTCCGCGTTGGCCCACAAGGTGGCGGCCTGTGCCTGGGTCTGCGCCCGTGCGGCCGTCGTGATCATCGAGCTGGCCGTCGGGTCGTTGTAGAGGCCGAAGTTGCTGCCGACCGGCGGGAACGAGGACGTGCCCGAGAAGAGCGGGTTGAAGAAGGACAGGGCGGCGTTGCCGTACCAGTCCGCTCCCCAGCCGGCGAGCGAGAGGTCCCAGACCCCGCGCGTGGCCACCGAGGGCACCTCGAGGTACTTGGTGTAGAAGTCGGCGTTCGGCGACGGGACGCCCACGACCTTGATCCCGATCTTGGACAGGTCCTGCTGGATGGTCTGGAAGGTCTTGCTGGAGCCCTCGGAGGCGTTGCGGTAGAGGAACTTGAGGGTGAGCCCGTTGGGGAAGCCCGCCTCGGACAGGAGCTGCTTGGCCTTGGTCGGGTCGTACGGGTAGGGGTCGAAGTTGTTCTCGCCACCGACGACGTTGGCCGGCAGAACGTGGCTCAGCGGCGTGTTGAGCTTGCTGCCACCGAGTACCTGGATGATGTCGGCACGGTTGATGCCGTACGAGATGGCTTGACGCACCTTGAGGTTCGCCATCGCCTTGTTGTTGTTCGGCGACGCCATGTTGTAGACGACATACGGGTTGGACGAGGCGGTCGGCCCGATGTTGAGGTTCGGGTCGTTCTTGGCGACCAGCCCCGGGATCTGCGAGGCCGGTGGGAAGTCGTCGAACTCCATGTCGGCGCTGGCGGTCCCGGTCTCGAGCTGCTGCTGCGCCGAGTCCTGGCTCACCGTCTCGTTGATGACGATCTTGTCGACATACGCCTTGCGGACCGGGTCGCTCGAGGCCTGCCACGCCGGGTTACGACTGAACGTGATCGACTTCGTCGGGCTGTAGGAGTCGACCTGGTAGGGGCCGTCGGAGAGCGTGTGCTGCGCGAGGTCGGCGCTGCCCGGGACGTAGGCATCCCACTCGACCGGGGCGGGGGAGAAGGCCGGGAGGGTGAGCATGTCGACGAAGTAGCTCGCCGGCTGGGTCAGCTTGAAGACGACCGTGTGGTCGTCCGGAGCGGAGACACCGGCGATGTCGTGGCTCTCCAGGTAGCCCTTCATCGCGGCCGGCTTCTGGGCGACCTTGGCGAACCCGTCACAGAACGACTGCATCCCCACGATGAGGCTCTCGTAGTCGGGGAGCCCGCCGAAGGGCTGCGCCGGGTTGCAGGTGCGCTTCACCCCGCGGACGACGTCGGCCGCGGTGACGGCGCGGGCCGGGCTCGTGTTCCACTTCGCGTCCTGGCGCAGGCTGATCGTGTAGGTCTTCCCGTCGGCGCTGATCCCGTTGCCCTGGGTGGGCATCGACGAGGCCAGGTCGGGCACGGCCGTCGTCGTCTGGCCCGCCACGGCGGGATAGGTGAAGAGCTGGCGGGACCACATCCGCAGGCCGAGGTAGCCGATGCTGTAGTAGCTGATGTTGGGGTCCATGTAGTCGACGTCCCCGGAGCCGAGCAGGTTGAGTGTCCCGCCCCGGACGGGGCTGGCGCTCGAGCTCGACGTGCCGGTTGCCACCGACGACCCGTTGCTGCAGGCCGTCACGACCAGGCCTGCTGCGCACACCCCGGCCACGGCGCCGAGCCGTCGCGTTCTCACTGACATGGCATTCTCCTCAGACTGGATCTCAAGCGGAGCTCTCGATGTGCGAGGTCACGCACGGCATGCACCGTAGGCATCGCGAACGGGCCCGGGGAGGCCGAGGGGCCGAATGTCACGGGACCGACACGGTTCCGTCACGAAGGGGCCCGGGAGTATGACGGGACCATGACGGTCGCGGTCAGACGCCTCCCAGCGGGCGCCCAGCCGAGCCGCAGGAGACGGTGCCAGCGTCGGGGCATGCCCCGACGAGTGCTGCTCATCGAGGACGACCCTCGGGTGCGGCGGGTGCTGCGGCTCGCCCTCGAGGACGAGGGCTACGACGTGAGCGAGGCCGCCGCCGGCGACCAGGGCCTTCAGGCTCTCGGTCGCGAGGACCCCGATGTCGTCCTGCTGGACCTCATGCTCCCCGACGCGGACGGCTTCACCGTATGCCGGATGATCCGGCACGCCAGCAATGTGCCGGTCATCATCGTCTCCGCGCGAACCGACAGCCACGACGTCGTCGCCGGGCTGGAGGCCGGCGCGGACGACTACGTCACCAAGCCCCTGGTGTCCAAGGAGCTCTCCGCCCGGATTCGCGCCTTGCTGCGCCGGGTCGAGCCCGCCGTGGACCACCACCCGCGCCGCGTCGCCGTGGGCGAGCTGTCGGTCGGCCTCGACGACGGCGTGGTCTCGCGGGAGGGGGAGGAGGTCCGGCTCACCAGGACCGAGTTCCGCCTCCTCGTCGAGCTCGTCCTGGCCGAGGGGCGGATCTGCAGCAGGGAGGACCTGCTGGAGCGGGTCTGGGGGTACGGCTACTTCGGGGACAACCGCATCGTCGACGTCCACATCCGCCGGCTGCGGACCAAGATCGAGCACGACCCGTCGAGCCCTCGGCACGTCGTGACGGCCCGCGGGCTGGGCTACCGGCTGGTGGGCTAGTGGCCCCGGCGCCACCGCGTCGGCGGGTCCGGTGGAGACCTGCCCGCCTCGGGCTGCGCAGCCGGGTCACCGTCGCGTTCGGGCTGCTCGCGCTGGGCCTGTCGGTCGTCCTCTCCGTCATCGCGTGGACCCTCGTCAGCCAGTCCCTCGTCCGGGACACCCAGGGTGCCGCCCTCGCTCAGACGTCGGTGGACGCGGCCCAGCTGGACGCCACCCTCGCCTCCTCGGGGTCGTCCGCGGCGAGCTCGCTCGCCGACCTCCCCCGCGACGAGGCCGCCGCGGCGCTGAGCCTGGTGAACGACCGGTGGTACGCCTCGTCCCCGCGACTGGGACCCGACGTCCTGCCGGGAACGCTCGTCACAGCGGTCGAGGACCGCCACGCCGCCACGCAGCGGGTCGATGTCGACGGACGGCTCTACCTCGCCGTGGGGGTCCCACTCACCGCGCCGAGCACCGCCTTCTTCCAGCTGTACTCGATGACCGCGACGCAGAATGCCGCCCGGTCGCTCGCGGTGGGGCTCGCTGCGGCGACGGTCGTGACCGCGCTGCTCGGCCTGGTCCTCGGGCGTTCCGCCGCACGGATCGCGCTGCACCCGCTGACCCGCCTCAACGCAGCGGCGGCGGCCGTCGCGGCCGGACGACGGGGGGTCCGCCTCGATGACGGTGGGGACCCCGACCTCGTCCCGGTCACGAAGTCCTTCAACCAGACGGTGGCCGACCTCGACCGCCGGGTCGTCGCCGACGCCAGGTTCGCCGTCGACGTGAGCCACGAGCTGCGGACCCCGCTGACGACGATGCTCAACTCGATGCAGGTCATCAGCAACCGCGAGGACTCCCTCCCTCCGAACCTCCGCGAGCCCGTCGAGCTGCTCGCCGGCGACCTCGACCGTTTCCGGCGCCTGGTCACGGACCTTCTCGAGGTGTCCCGGCACGACGCCGGCGACCAGCTCGTGCTCGACACGGTCACCGTCGGGGAGCTCGTGCGCAAGGCGGCCGACGGCGCCGCCCGCCGGCCCGTCACGACGGTGGCTGCCGACGTGGGGACGGTGGCCCTGCAGGCGGACAAGCGTCGTCTCGAGCGCGTCGTGGTGAACCTCGTGAGCAACGCGGAGAGCCACGGCGGGGGCTGCGTGGGGGTCCACGTGACCCGGGCGGGCGATGCGGTCCGCGTGTGCGTGGAGGACGCCGGGCCGGGCATCCCGCCGGCCATGCAGGGTCGGATCTTCGAGCGCTTCGCCCGTGGGCCGACCCAGGCGTCGGTCGGGGTCGGGCTGGGACTGGCCATCGTCCAGCGCCACGTGGAGCTGCACGGCGGAAGCGTGACTGCGGAGTCCCGCCCGGAGGGAGGTGCGCGCCTTGTGGTCGAGCTGCCCTTCGAGCGCCACTGAGGCAAGCCCCGCGCGGGTCCGCCGTCCGGTCCTCGTCGCGTCGGCGGCCATGGTGGGCCTGCTGGTCTCCGGGTGCTCGGTCGGGCCGCAGGACCGGCCCGACCTCGTCGCGCCGGTGCTGCGGCCGTCGGCGTCCCGGAGTCCGACCGGGTCCTCAGTGCCCCTGACGGTCCAGGTGTTCCTCCTGCACGGTGACAGGCTCTCTCGCGTCTCGCGCACCGTCCCGGCCGGGACCGGGCTGACGCCCAGCCTCACCGGGCTCGCCCTGCCGCTCACCCCCGGCGAGGTGGCGGACGGGTTGCGCACCGCCCTGCCCGCCGGCCAGCGCGTGCCGCAGGGAACCATCGACGGCCCGCTGGCGGTGGTGACGATGCCGACCGGGTTCGACCGCCTGTCGGTGCGCGAGCAGGTCGGGGCGATGAGCCAGCTCGTCTACACCGTCACGGCGAACACCACGGCCACCGAGGTCGAGCTCGTGAGCGACCACCGGACCCTCCAGGTGCCCGACGGCAGCGGCCGCCTGCTGTCCCGGCCGGTCAACACCAGCGACTACGCCACCTGGGCCCCGGCCGGCTGACACGGCATACCGGGTCGTTGGCGACCGTGCCGGGCTCGGCAGGCCATGATGGGGGACGTGAGCGAGCGGAACGTCCTCGGCGGCGACCTGGAGAGCTGTGGCACCGACCCGATGACCGGCTTCTTCCGGGACGGCTGCTGCACGACCGGGCCGGAGGACCTCGGCAGCCATACGATCTGCGCCGTCGTCACCGGGGAGTTCCTCCATCACCAGCGCGGCATCGGCAACGACCTGTCCACGCCGCGTCCGGAGCTCGGCTTCGCGGGGTTGGTCCCGGGAGACCGCTGGTGCGTGACCGCGGTCAACTGGGCGCGTGCCTACCGCGACGGCGTCGCCGCCCCGGTCGTCCTGGCCGCCACCAACGCAGCCGTGCTCCGGATCGTCCCGCTGAGCGCGTTGCAGGAGCACGCTGTCGACGTTCCGGCGGACCCGAGCTCCCTCGCGCCCTGACCCCACCCCGACTCGGACGCTGGGGTCCCGCCTCCTGTTGTGTCCGAGTGGTTGGTCGCCATGACAGCCAGTCACTCGGACGCTGGGGTCCCGGCTCTTGTTGTGTCCGAGTGGTTGGTCGCCATGACAGCCAGTCACTCGGACGCAAGGACGGGCGGGGCCGGCCGTTACCCTCGGGACATGCTCCGCATCGGCCTCACCGGCGGGATCGGCTCGGGGAAGTCCACCGTGGCCGCGACCCTCGCGTCCCGCGGCTGCCTCGTCGTCGACGCCGACCAGCTGGCGCGCGAGGTCGTCGAGCCCGGTATGCCGGCCCTGCTCGCGATCGGGGACCGGTTCGGCGCGGACCTGATCGGTCCCGACGGCGCCCTGGACCGCCCGGCGCTCGCTCGGCTCGTGTTCGCCGACCCGCGAGCGCTGCGCGACCTCGAGGCGGTCACCCACCCGGCCATCTGGGCGCGCACGGCGGAGCTGATGGCCGCTGCCGGCGAGGACATGATCGTCGTGCACGACATGCCGCTTCTCGTCGAGAAGGACATGGCCGCCGAGTACCACCTCGTCGTCGTGGTCCACGCGGAGGTGGAGACCCGGGTGCGCCGGCTCGTCGAGTCCCGCGGCATACCTGAGCCCGACGCGCGGGCCCGGATCGCCGCCCAGGCGGGTGAGGCCGCACGCCGGGCCGCCGCCGACGTCATCCTGGTCAACGACGGGTCCGAGGACGACCTGCGCCGCGACGTCCGGAGCCTGTGGCGCGACCGGCTCGTGCCCTTCGAGCACAACGTGCGGCACGGGATCGCGAGCCGGCGGCCCGACCACCTCGCCCTTTCGGACCACACCGACCAGTGGCCGGACATCGCGAACCGCCTCGGTGCGCGGATCCGGCACGCCCTGGCCGCCCACGACGTGCTGGTCGACCACGTGGGGTCGACCGCGGTCCCCGGACTGGTCGCCAAGCCGGTCATCGACCTCCAGGTCGGCGTGCCCTCGATGGAGGCCGCCGATGACCCGGAATGGGTGAAGGCCATGGCCGACGCGGGCTTCCCGCGCCCGCCCGGCGACTGGGCGGACAACGCCAAGGACGGCACCCGCTGGCAGAAGCGGTTCCACGGCAGCTCGGACCCGGCGCGGGTCGCGCACATCCACGTCCGCGAGGTGGGCAGCCCGGGCTGGACGTGGGCGCTGATGTTCCGTGACTGGATGCGGGCCGACCCGGCCGCGCGCGAGGAGTATGCCGCGCTGAAGCTCTCCCTGCTCCACCGAGGCCTGACGACGGCGGAGTACACGGACGCCAAGGAGCCGTGGTTCGACGCCGTCGACGCCCGGGTCCGGACCTGGGCCGAGCACACCGGGTGGCATCCAGGGGGCTAGCCCACCCCTGCGCGTCCTACAGTGGGCCCGTGCCGAACAACGGGGTGTTCTGGGTCGAGTGGGAGACCGGTGCGGCCCAGCGGCGGTCCGAGGCGGACCTCGACGAGCTGCTGGCTCGCGATGACGGGTGGGTGTGGTTCGACGTGCCCAAGCCCGACGCCGACGCGGCGAGGCTGCTCGCCCAGGTGTTCCACCTCCACCCCCGGGCCATCGAGGCCTGCCTCGAACGCAACCACGTCTCTCGGCTGCACGCCTACCATGGCTATCTCTTCGTGGCCCTGCACCGCCCCGAACAGGGGATGAGCGGGCACGTCCACTACCTCGAGATCGACCAGCTCGTCGGGCGCAACTTCCTCGTCACGACGCACGGCCCGCACAACCCCGTCGTCACCGTCGAGAGCCTGCTCACCGAGACTCGCGACGTGGCGTCCCGCCTCACCGAGGGGCGGCTGCTGCCTCGTTCCCCGGTGGCGCTGTGCTACGCCATCACCAGCGCGCTGACCAACGCCGAGGAGCGCACCGTCAACGAGCTGGCCCGCGACGTCGGCCGTCTCGAGCAGCGGGTCATGGCTCAGGCCGACGCCGAGCGGCCCGAACAGTTCCTCGACGAGCTGTTCCAGGCCCGTCACGCCCTGCTGACGGTGCGCACGATGGCGGCGCAGAGCAACGAGGTGTTCGCGCGCGCGGTCAGGCTGATGAGCGACCTCTCCAAGGAGGACCTGCGCCTCCTGTCCGACCTCAAGGACCAGTACCACCGCCTCGAGCGGATCACCTCCAGCCAGCTCGACTTCCTGCACGGCGTCACCGACTTCTACCGGGCCCGCACCGACACCCGGATGACCATCGCGGCCGAGCGGCTCGCGGTCATCGCCGCCGTCACCCTGCCGGTCACCGCCATCTCCTCGGTCGTCGGCATGAACGTCATCGTCAACACCAGCACCCATCTCGGCTGGCTCCTCGTCCTGCTGCTGGCGATGACCGCGATGTCGGTGTGGCTGCTGCGGTGGGCCCACAAGCAGGGGTGGTGGTAGGCGGTGGTGGTCCTTCCCCGCCGCCGCGTCTAAGGTAGGGAGACCTCACCGTCCTCGGGCCGGCATACCGCCCCCGGGTCGACATCCCGTCTACGTCCGGAGGTACCACCATGCAACCGGTCAGTCTCATCGGCGCCCCGACCGACATCGGCGCCAGCGTCATCGGCGCCCGTCTGGGCCCCGGTGCCCTGCGCGTCGCCGGGATCGAGGAGGCGCTCAACGCGTTCGGCTCCAAGGTCCACGACATGGGGGACCTCACGGGCCCGGCCAACCCCATGCTTCCTCCGGTGCGCGGCTATCGTCACCTGCCGGAGGTGGTCGAGTGGAACCGTGTGGTCCACGACGCGTTCTATGACGAGCTCAAGCGGGGGCACCTCCCGGTGCTGATGGGGGGCGACCACTGCCTCGCCGTCGGGTCCATCAGCGCGGTGGCCCGCTACTGCCGCGAACAGGGCCGTGACCTGCGGGTCCTCTGGTTCGACGCGCACGCCGACTTCAACACCGCCGAGCTGACCCCGAGCGGGAACCTGCACGGTATGCCGGTCGCCTGCCTGCTCGGGCGCGGCCCGGAGGGACTGGTCGAGATGTCCGGGCAGACGCCGGCACTCGAGCGCACCCAGGTTCGCCAGATCGGGCTGCGCAGCGTCGACGCGGGGGAGAAGCAGCACCTCCACGAGATGGGCGTCGAGGTGTTCGACATGCGATTCGTCGACGAGATCGGGATGCGCAAGGCGATACGCCGAGCCTTGGAGGGCATCGACGACAACACCCACCTGCACGTCAGCCTCGACCTCGACTTCATCGACCCCGGCATCGCCCCCGGGGTCGGGACCCCGGTGCGCGGCGGGCCGACGTACCGCGAGGCGCAGCTGTGCATGGAGATGGTCGCCGACACCGGCCTGTTCGGGTCGATCGACATCGTCGAGCTGAACCCGGCCCTGGACCTGCGCAACGACACGGCCGAGCTGGCCGTCGACCTGCTCGAGAGCCTGTTCGGGAAGAGCACCCTGATGAAGGTGCACGAGGAGGGGCCGGGGCAGTAGGGACGGCCGGGGGACCCAGGCAGCCCGAGGCCGTGATCGGGGCGGGCTGTCGGCGCGGCGGCATACGGTAGCTCCTATGCGTCCCACCACCGACCTGATGCGCCGGGTGGCGCCGTTCGAGGTCATCGCCGACTTCTCGCCGAGCGGCGACCAGCCCGCGGCCATCGCCGACCTGACCACGCGGATCACCTCCGGCGAGCAGGACGTCGTGCTGCTCGGCGCGACCGGCACCGGCAAGTCCGCGACGGCCGCCTGGCTCATCGAACAGGTTCAGCGCCCGACCCTGGTCATGGCCCCCAACAAGACGCTCGCCGCCCAGCTCGCCAACGAGTTCCGCGAGCTGCTGCCCCACAACGCCGTCG
>CAYPYK010000059.1:0-15365 GCA_964414665.1 uncultured Intrasporangiaceae bacterium
CGCCACCTTCACCATCGAGGGTGGGGTCGACGGGACCACCCGCTTCCTGCGCAACGTCATGGTCGGTGGCGGGGCCCGCAACACGCTGCCGTGCCAGCTCACGGCCGACGCGTGCGGGCTCCCGGTGCTGGCCGGACCCGTCTAGGCAGCGGCCCTCGGCAACGTCCTGGTCCAGGCCCGATCGCTCGGCGTCGACCTACCCGACCTGGACGCCATGCGGGCCCTGATCCGAGCCACCCACGACCTCGACCGGTACGACCCCGCCGAGGACGCCGCTGCCTGGGACGAGGCGCAGGCCCGCCTGACGGGCGCGGCCGGCGGGGGTTACGGTGCAGACACGGACGCCGACTCCGCCGGTCGGAGCGGTCTGACGAGAGGGTGAGGTCATGCGAGTCGCACTGCAGGTGACGTGCATCAACGACGCGCTGTTCCCCGACGTGGGGATCGCCACCGTGCGACTGCTCGAGCGGCTGGGGGTCGCCGTCGACTTCCCGTCGGCGCAGACCTGCTGCGGGCAGCCGATGGTCAACACCGGGTATCTCGACGAGGCGGTCCCGGTGGTCCGGAACTTCGTCGACGCGTTCGGCGGGTACGACGCAGTGGTGACCCCGTCGGGGTCGTGCGCGGCGTCGGCCCGGCACCAACACGCCCTGGTCGCGCAGCGGTCGGGCGACCCCGGGCTGCAGGCCGCGGTCGAGGTGCTGTCGCCGCGCGTGTACGAGCTGTCGGAGTTCCTCGTCGACGTCCTGGGGGTGAGCGATGTCGGTGCCTACTTCCCGCACTCGGTGACGTTCCACCCGACGTGCCACTCGGTGCGGATGGCGCACGTCGGGGACCGGCCGCAGCGGCTGCTCCGGTCGGTGCGCGGGATCGCGCTGGTGGACCTGCCGCACAGCGAGGAGTGCTGCGGCTTCGGGGGGACCTTCGCGGTCAAGAACGCGGAGACGTCGGTGGCGATGGGCTCGGACAAGGCGCGGCACGTGCGCGAGAGCGGCGCCGAGGTGCTCGTCGCCGGCGACAGCTCCTGCCTCATGCACATCGGCGGGCTGCTCTCGCGGCAGCGTTCCGGGGTTCGGGTGATGCATCTGGCGGAGGTGCTGGCCTCCACCGAGCCGGGTGCGGCCGCGGTGGCGCACCAGCGGCATACAGGGGGAGGGGAGCAGGCATGACCGCGACGTTCGTCGGTATGCCGTCCTTCCCCACCGCCGCGCGGGCGGCGCTGGCCGACTCCCAGCTGCGCGCGAACCTGGCCCATGCCACCGCCACGATCCGGGCGAAGCGGGCCGACGTGGTCGGCGAGGTCGAGGCCTGGGAGCAGCTGCGGACCGCCGGGGCCGCGGTCAAGGACGCCACCCTCGCCCACCTCGACGAGCACCTGCTCGAGCTGGAGGCGCGACTGACCGAGCACGGTGCCGTCGTGCACTGGGCTCGGGACGCGGCAGAGGCGTCGGCGGTGGTGGTGCAGGTGGCCCGCTCCCACGGCGTCGACGAGGTCGTCAAGGTCAAGTCGATGGCCACCCAGGAGATCGACCTCAACGCCCACCTCTCCCGGGCGGGGATCGCGGCCTGGGAGACCGACCTGGCCGAGCTCATCGTGCAGCTGGGGGAGGACCTGCCCAGCCACATCCTCGTGCCGGCGATCCACCGCAACCGGGCCGAGATCCGGGAGATCTTCCGCACCAAGATGGCCGGCGCGGGGCGGGCCGCGCCCGCGGGCCTGAGTGACGACCCGGCCACTCTCGCCGGGGCGGCGCGGCTGCACCTGCGGGAGAAGTTCCTGCGCGCGAAGGTGGCGGTGTCAGGGGCGAACTTCGCCGTCGCCGAGTCCGGGACGCTGGTGGTCGTCGAGTCCGAGGGCAACGGCCGGATGTGCCTGACCCTGCCCGAGGTGCTGGTCTCGGTCGTCGGGATCGAGAAGGTCGTGCCGACCTACCGCGACCTCGAGGTCTTCCTGCAGCTCCTGCCGCGCAGCTCGACCGGCGAACGGATGAACCCCTACACCTCGATGTGGACCGGGGTCGCCCCGGGCGACGGGCCGCAGGAGGTCCACGTCGTCCTGCTCGACAACGGCCGGACGCGGGCGCTGGCCGACCGGGTCGGCCGGCAGGCGCTGCGGTGCATCCGCTGCTCGGCGTGTCTGAACGTGTGCCCGGTGTATGAGCGGGTCGGCGGCCACGCCTACGGGTCGGTCTACCCGGGGCCGATCGGCGCGATCATCAACCCGTTGCTCAAGGGCGTCGGCGTCGACGAGCAGACCGACTCGCTGCCCTTTGCGTCGAGCCTGTGCGGCGCCTGCTACGAGGTCTGCCCGGTCAAGATCGACATCCCCTCCGTGCTCCTCGAGCTGCGGACCGAGGTCGTCGACGCCCATCGCGGGGCGCGGGTCCCGAAGGTGGAGGCGCTGGCCATGAAGGCGGCGGGGTGGATGTTCGCCGACGCCGCGCACCTGCGCGTCGGTGAGCACGCCGCCTCGGCGGGGTCCGCGCTGATCGGCCGTTTCCTGCACCGCACCTCCCCGGGTGGGCGTCGCCCGATCAGCCACCTGCCCTGGTTCGGGTCCCGGTGGACCGAGGCCCGGGACCTGCCCGCCCCGCCGGCGCAGTCGTTCCGGCAGTGGTGGGCGAAGGAACGCGGCGACGGCCAGGGGAGGGGGGCCCGATGAGCGCCCGCCACGACATCCTGGCCGCGATCCGCGCGGCCTACGGCCCCGGGCCGCGCCCCGAGGTCGAGGTGCCCCGGGACTACCGGCGCCAGGAGGTGTCCGCCGGCAGCCCCGCACTTCTCGACCTGTTCGTCGACCGTGTCGAGGACTACCGGGCCGTCGTCACCCGCTGCGCCGAGGTCGACCTGCGGCGCGAGGTCATCCGGGCGCTGGCCGGCGCCGCCCCGGTCGTCGTCCCCGACGGCCTCGACCTCGACCTGCCCGCCACGCTGCGCGACAACGCCCTGGCCCACGCCGAGCTCGATGCCGTCGACGCCGTCGTCACCACGGCCACCGTCGCCGTCGCCGCCACCGGCACCATCGTGCTGACGCACGGCCCCGGCCAGGGACGACGGGCCCTGACCCTCGTCCCCGACCTGCACGTCTGCGTCGTCACGGCCGGCCAGGTCGTCGCCGACGTCCCCGACGCCGTTGCCCGGGTGGACCCCACCCGACCGCAGACCTGGATTTCGGGCCCCAGCGCGACAAGCGACATCGAGCTGAGCCGCGTCGAAGGCGTCCACGGCCCGCGGAGCCTGCACATCATCCTTGTGGAGGGCTGACGGCCGCCGGCAGGTGGGGCCACCTCCCGGCCGAGTGAGTGGCTCCGCCGCACCGCCACCCGCCGGCGGCACTCACCCTGGGTCGGCCGCGTCGCCGACCTCATCGGCCCCCGGTGCGCGGACCGGTGCTGGCGCGGACGACGAGCTCGGGCGGGATGAGCCCCGGGAGCGTGGTGTCGTCGTGGCCGGCGATGGCCGACAGGAGCACCTCGATGGCGGCCCGTCCCACGGCCGGGAAGTCCTGCCGGATGGTTGTGAGCGGCGGGATGAGGTAAGCCGCCTCGGGGATGTCGTCGAACCCGACGACGCTGAGGTCGTCGGGGACGCCGAGCCTGGCCTCGTGCAGGGCCAGGAGCAGACCGATGGCCATCTGGTCGTTGCCGGCGAAGGCCGCGCTGACCGAGGGGTCCGCGGCGATCTGCTGTCCCGCGGCATACCCGCTCTCGGCGCTCCAGTCCCCGAGCAGGAGCACCCGGGGCCGGCACCCTGCGGCGGCCAGCTCGCCCAGCCACCCGTCCCGGCGGGCCCGGGCCTCGGTCCAGTTGAGCGGTCCGGCGATGTGCGCGATCTCGCGGTGACCGAGGGAGAGCAGATGCTGGACCGCCATCCGGGCGCCACGGGCCTGGTCGACGCCGACGGTCAACCGCGCCTGGGTGAGGTCGCCCTCGACGACGACGAGTGGTAGGTCCGACCGGTGCGACCGGGCCACCTCGAGACCGTCGTCGTGGGCCGCGATCATCACGATGCCCTCGACCGAGTGCTGCCGCAGATGCTCGATGGCGTCGTCGAGGGCGGCGGTCGTCACCTCGCGGAGGCTGACCGAGCTGGCGAACAGCCCGGCTGCTCGGGCAGCTTCCTCGATGGTTCGCTGGATGCTGTTCGGCCCGAACAGCTGGGCCTCGGTCCCGATGATGCCGATGGTGTCCGACCGGCCGCTCACCAGCGCCCGGGCGACCGTGTTGGGCCGGTACCCGAGCTCCTCGATGGCCCGTTGGACCCGTTCCCGGGTCTCGGGACGGATGCTGGGCGAGCCGTTGACGACGCGGGACACCGTCTGGTGCGAGACACCGGCGAGGCGGGCCACGTCGGCCATGACCGGGGGGCGAGGGGGTGCCGAAGCGTCCGTCATCGTCACTCTCCGTCACTGGTCCGAGGACCGCAGCCTGTCGGTGATCCATTCTGTGGACGTCAACCAGCGCTGGTGCCGGCTGAACGTGGTGGTTCTCCTGGAAGGGACTGGCGTCCAGGCCCCTGTCGTGCTTGTCGTACGGATCGGTGGGTTCGGTGTGGGTCGGATGTCGGCCTGCTCGGCCAGGTCAGAGGCCCTGGGCCAGGCGGTGGTAGGCGCTGTTCCACCGCAGCTCCCGGGCGAAGCCCCGGATCGTGGTGGTCCCGTCGATGAAGGCGAGCTCGAGGCCGGCCATCTCGGCGAAGTCGTCGAGATGCTCGCGGCCCAGGGCCGTGGAGAGCACCGTGTGGTGGGGTCCCCCGGCCGTGAGCCAGGAGGTGGTGGAGGTCCGCAGGTCGGGGCGGGGGGCCCAGACGGCGCGCGCCACGGGCAGCCGGGGGAGGTCCTCGAGCGGGGGGACGACCTCGATGGCGTTGCCGATGAGCCGGAGCCGGTCGCCCATGTCGGCCATGCCGACGACGACGGCGTCACCGGGGGAGGCGTCGAAGACCAGCCGGACGGGGTCCTCCCGGCCCCCGATGCGAAGGGGGTGGATCTCGACGCGGGGACGCTCCGCGGCGATGGACGGGCAGACCTCGAGCATGTGGGCGCCGAGGATGAGCTCGCGGCCGGGCTCGAGGTGGTAGGTGTAGTCCTCCATGAACGACGTGCCGCCGGGCAGACCCGCGCCCATCACCTTGAGCGTGCGGAGCAGGACCGAGGTCTTCCAGTCGCCCTCGGCGCCGAAGCCGTAGCCGTCGGCCATCAGCCGCTGGACGGCCAGGCCAGGAAGCTGGCGCAGACCGCCGAGGTCCTCGAAGTTCGTCGTGAACGCCTGGTAGCCGCCGTCGAGCAGGAAGGTGCGCATCCCGGCCTCCTGGCGGGCGGCATACCGCAGGGAGTCGTGGCGTGCACCACCGGCGCGCAGCTCGGGGGCGATGTCGTACAGGCCGTCGTAGTGGTTTATCAGGGCGTCGACGTCGGACTCGCCCATGTTGTCCACGACGGTGACCAGGTCGTTGACGCCGTGGGTGTTGACCGAGACGCCGAGACGTCGCTCGGCCTCGACCTTGTCGCCCTCGGTGACCGCGACGCCTCGCATGTTGTCGCCGAACCGGACCAGGCGCAGAGCTCGGACGGCGGCGAGCCCGAGGGCCGCACGCGCCCAGGTCGCGACACCCGCGATGACCGCCGGGTCCGTGACGTGTCCCGCGACGGTCTTGCGAGCGACGCCGAGCCGGGTCTGGACGTAGCCGAACTCCCGGTCGCCGTGGGCGGCCTGGTTGAGGTTCATGAAGTCCATGTCGATGCTCGCCCACGGCAGGTCGCGGTTGACCTGCGTGTGCAGGTGGAGCAGCGGCTTCTGCAGGCGTTCGAGCCCGGTGATCCACATCTTGGCCGGGGAGAAGGTGTGCATCCAGGCGACGACTCCGACGCAGCGGTCGTCGGCGTTGGCCTCGAGCATCACCCGGCGGATCGAGTCGGCCTCGGTGAGGACGGGCTTGGCGACCACCTCGGGGAGGACCTCGGGGGCTGCGCCGAGCGCGTCGGAGATGACCCGCGACTGGGTCGCGACCTGCGCGAGGACGTCCTGGCCGTAGAGGCCCTGGCTCCCGGTGAGGAACCAGATCTGCGTGGTGGCGGTCATCGGCTGCCGTTTCCCTTCTGTCCGTAACCGTTCTGGTACCGCGCGTGGAGGCTGTCGACGTCGGCGGGGTCCAGGCGGTCGAGGGGCCCGTACTGGAGCGCGACATGCACGGTGCGGGCGACGTCCTCGAGCATCACGGCGGCCTTGACGGCGTCACCGGCGCTGGACCCGATGGTGAACGGCCCGTGTCCGGCCATGAGCACCGCCCGGGAGCGGTGCCCGCGCAGGGTCCCGACGATGCCCTGACCGATGGAGTCGTCGCCGATGAGGGCGAAGGGGCCGACAGGGATGTCGCCGCCGAACTCGTCGGCCATCATCGTCACCACGCACGGGATGGGCTCGCGGCGGGCGCACCAGGCGGTGGCGTACGTCGAGTGGGTGTGGACGACGCCGCCGACCTCGCTCATCTGCCGGTAGACGTAGGCGTGGGCGGCGGTGTCCGAGGACGGGGCGTGGTCCCCTTCGACAAGGACCCCGTCGAGGTCGCAGACGACCATCGCCCCGGGCGTGAGCTCGTCGTAGGACACCCCCGACGGCTTGATGACGAACAGGTCCGCCCCGGGCACCCGGCCCGACACGTTGCCGGCGGTCCAGGCGACGAGCCCATAGCGGACGAGCTCGGCATGCAGGCGGGCGACGTCGGCTCGGACCGCCTCGACGGCCGCGCGGACCGAGGCGGGGACGGCGGCGGTCATGAGACTCTCCTGCGGATGGCCTTGAGCCGGCGCATGACGTCGCTGCCGCCCCGGCCGAAGTAGTCATGCAGCGCGACGTACTCGGCGAACAGCTCGTCGTAGGCCGCGGCGTTCTCGGGGACGGGCCGGTATGCCGCGACCTCGCGCCGTCCCATGCGCTCGGCGGCCTCGCGGACGTCGGGGTAGGCGCCCGCGGCGACGGCGGCGTGGATGGCCGAGCCGAGTGCGGGGCCCTGCCCGGTGGTCACGACGGACAGCGGCAGGTTCAGCACGTCGGCATAGACCTGCATGAGGAACGGGTTGCGCAGCAGTCCGCCGGCGACGACGAACTCGGTGATGGGGACCCCCGTCGACGTGAAGGACTCGACGATGACCCGCGTGCCGAACGCCGTGGCCTCCAGGAGCGCCCGGTAGGTGTCCTCGGGCTTGGTCGCCAGGGTCTGCCCGACGACCAGCCCGGACAGCTCGTGGTCGACCAGGACCGAGCGGTTGCCGCTGTGCCAGTCCAGCACCAGCAGGCCGTGCTGGCCGATGGCCTGTGCGGCGGCCAGGTCGGCGAGGTACTCGTGCACGCTCTGGCCACGCGCGGCGGCGGCCTGGTGGTACTCCGGCGGGATGCTCGTGCGGACGAACCAGGCGAAGATGTCGCCGACGCCGGACTGGCCGGCCTCGTAGCCCCACAGTCCCGACACGATCCCCCCGTCGACGACCCCGCACATACCGGGGACGTCGCGGCGGTCCGCGCCGTTGACGACGTGGCACGTCGAGGTGCCCATGATCGCCACCATCTGGCCCGGCTCGACGGCCTGCGCGGCCGGGGCCGTGACGTGCGCGTCGACGTTGCCGACAGCGACCGCGATGCCCTGGGGGAGCCCGGTCCAGTGCGCCGCCTGCGCGGTCAGCGTTCCGGCTGCGTCGCCCAACCGGCCGATCTCGTGGTCGAGCTTGTCGGCGACGAAGCCGCCGAAGCCCGGGTTCAGGCCGGTCAGGAAGTCGCGCGAGGGGTAGGCGCCGTCCTGGTAGATGCCCTTGTAGCCAGCGGTGCAGGCGTTGCGCACGTACCTGCCGCACAGCTGCCATACGACCCAGTCCGCCGCCTCGACGAAGTGGTCCATCGCGGCGTACACCTCGGGGGCCTCCTCGAGGACCTGCAGTCCCTTGGCGAACTCCCACTCCGAGGAGATGAACCCGCCGTACCGCGGCAGCCACCCCTCGCCGCGCTGGTCGGCCAGGGCGTTGATCCGGTCTGCTTGGCCCTGGGCCGCGTGGTGCTTCCACAGCTTGACGTAGGCATGCTTCTCGCCATCGAACTGCGTCGTCTCGCAGAGGGGGGTCCCGTCCGCCAGGACCGGCATCATCGTGCACGCCGTGAAGTCGGTCGCGATCCCCACCACGCGCTCCGGGTCGATCCCGCTGGCGGCCACCGCCTCCGGAACGGCGGTCCGCAGCACAGTGACGTAGTCCGCCGGAACCTGCAGCGCCCACTCCGGCGGCAGCGCCTCGCCGGTGCCCGGGAGGACGGTGTCCACCACGGCGTGCTCGTACTCGTGGACCGCCGTCCCGACCTCCGCCCCGTCACACACGCGGACCACCAGGGCCCGACCCGACAAGGTCCCGAAGTCGACGCCGACCACGAAGGTGTCGCCGGGGTCCAGGTGCCTCATCGCCGGTGTGCTCCTCGCTGAGCTGGTTCTCTTGTCGGGTGCGGCCGGGGTCGTGGCTGCCGAGGGAGTCGTGTTAGCGCTAGCCAGGAATGTTAGCGTTAACATTCTCAGTGTCAAGAGCTTCGTGCATCCCCCGCCCTGATCGTGACCGGGCCGTGGCTGCCGGCCGGAACGTCCGCCCCCCTGCCCACGACGGGGCGCGGCGTGTGACGATCCCGACTCTGGTGCGCTTGTCGCGACACCTGGACCGTCCACCGGTAACCTGGGCGCCGGACGCGGTGGAGGGAAGGTTTCGTGAGTGTCGCGCGCGGTCATCGCCGGATGTCCGGATGGCTCGTCGACCGGTCACCGGGCGTGGTCTCCGGCCTCCTGGAGACGGTGTCGCTGGGGGGTCCGCTCCGAAGACCCTTCGTCTTCGGCCTGGTCGACGGCGCGTCGACGCTGGTCCTCAGCGGCGCCGCGGACCGTGACTCGCGGGTGGGGGCGAAGAGCCCGACCTACCGGCTCCCCGTCGAGCTCGTCACCGCGTTCACCCTGCGCCAGGTCCGCCGTCGTGGGCGGCCCCTCGTCGGCGCGACCCTCACCTACCGCAGTGCCGTGGACCGCAGCGAGATCGTCGACCTGAGGTACGTCTGCCTGCCACGGGGCATCTCCACCGCCGACCGGCTCGACTGGCGCGACGAGCAGTACTGGCGGGCGACCGCTCGGCTCGACCGCCTGTTCAACGGCGCCCGGCACAGCCAGCCGCTGCTCGACGAGGATGGTCGCCGGCCGCGCTGGACTCACCCCAGCCCGCGCTGACCCGCGGTGCTCATCGCCGGTCGGCCGGGAACCCACCCGTAGCGATCGGCCCCCACCGCTGCGGCGTGACCCGGATGAGGCACTTGCGCTGGCCGAGCATCGCCTGGCGGTACTCGTCCCAGTCGGGGTGCTCGCCGGCGATGTTGCGGTAGTACTCGACGAACGCGTCGAGTGCCTCAGGGACGTCGAGCACCTCGGCGGTCCCGTCGACCTGGACCCAGGCGCCGCCGAAGTCGTCGGACAGCACGAGCACGCTGACGCCCGGGCGGCGGCGGGCATTGCGGGACTTGGCGCGCTCCGGATAGCTCGAGACGACGATGCGCCCCGAGTCGTCGAGCCCGCCCGTCACCGGCGAGGCCTGGGGGGTCCCGTCGGCCCGCGCGGTGATGAGGACCATCTGGTGCCGGGGGCGGACGAACGCGGCGAGCTCGACCGATGAGACGGTGGTGGTGGTCGCGATGGTTCTGGCCATCGCGTCATCGTCGCACGGCCGGCCGGGGTAGCCTGCGAACCCGAGCCAGCCGTGCTCACCGTGCTCGCCGTGCCCGACCCCGGGCAAGACCGTGACGGGTGGACCATCGTGCCGCAGACCAACCGCGAGGGTGAGCTCGTCGTGCTCGTCGACGACGCCGGCCGCCAGTTGGGCACCGCCGACAAGTCCACGGTCCACGGACCCCGTACCCCCCTGCACCTGGGCTTCTCCTGCTACGTCCTCGACCCTGCGGGGGAGGTCCTGCTCACCCGGCGGGCCTGGGACAAGCGCACCTTCGGCGGGGTATGGACCAACTCCTTCTGCGGGCACCCCGCCCCGGGGGAGCCTCTGGTAGACGCCGTATGCCGTCGCGCCGCCGCCGAGCTCGGGCTGCGACTGCTCCCGGACGAGGTCGAGCTGGTGCTGCCGGACTTCCGCTACCGCGCCGAGATGTCCGGGGTCGTCGAGAACGAGCTCTGCCCCGTCGTCGTGGCCCGGACGGACGGCAGGCCCGAGCTCCGGCCCGACCGGGGCGAGGTGTCGGACGCCGAGTGGGCGCCATGGGCCCGGTTCGCAGCGGACGTGCTCGACGGGCGACGGTCGGTCTCCCCGTGGTGCGCCGAGCAGGCTCCGCTCCTCGTCGGCCTCGGTCCGGACCCGCTCTCGTGGCCGGTGGGGGCGGGGGACCGGCTGCCGAGGGCGCTACGAGAGCGGGCCTGAGCCCCGACGCGACGAGGCCCCGGACCGGCGGTGGTCCGGGGCCTCGGCCCCGTCGTGGTGCGGGCTGCGCCCGCGCAGGGGAGGGGTGATGGGCGTCAGGCCGTGGCAGGGACCAGCGGCGCTGAGGGGACGGTGACGACGACCTTCGCGTGCCGCAGGCCGAGCAGTCCGAGGACCAGCATGAGGGCGGCGCCGATGTAAGCGGCGATCGAGGCGTACATGGCGATCATGCCCAGGGTTCCGAAGGCGTAGGCGGTGAGCAGCATGCTGCGCAGGGCGTTGCCCTGGAACAGCGTCGCCTTGAGGTTCTGGAGGTCGGTCGTGGCCTTGGCGGTCGGGTCGCTCGCCGCCGCGGCCCTGGCCGCGGAGCTCACCTCGGAGTAGCTCTTGCCACCGGACGACTCGTTCATGTGGCCGAGGATGTAGTGGTCGGCGTAGGCCTTGGCCTGCGCGCCCGTGGTCATCTCCTGACCGGCGTACTGGCTGAGGTACTTCTTCATGTCCGGGGTGGCCAGTGCGTCGCCGGCCGGCATGGTGATCTGCTGCATGGACAACTGGTCGTGGACGCTCTGGCTCGCGAACGACGACGCCCAGGTCAGCAGGCCGCCCGCCACGAGGAGGACCGCGGCGAGGATGAGTCCGGTCCAGGAGATGAGCCTGTCAAGAATGCTGCGCATGCTGTGTCTTGTCCCTTCGTCGCTCCAGTCCCGGTCCGGGACGGAGCACCTGATGTGGTTGTTCCTTCAATCTATGACTATTCGTAGTAGTTGAGCGCTAAATCGAGTGTCGGGTGCGCCACATGGCGCCTGGTGTCCGGGGGGGGCTCGCGTGGGGTGCGATGACACCCTCGGGCCGGCCCGGGGACGGCCCGAGCGGTGCCGTGCACCGGCGGGACCCCGCCGTCGTGCCACCCCCATGCGTCGGCCCGGTGTGCCAGGCTGGGCGGATGGTCCCTGCCGCCGCCACGTCCGGCCCGACGCGGCTGACGGGCCTGGTCCTGGCAGCGGGGGAGGGCCGGCGGATGGGGGGACCCAAGGCCTTGCTGCGGCTCACGTCGAACGGCCCGACCCTCCTCGAGAGAGCTGTTTCCGTTGTCCGGCAAGGGGGTTGCCCCGATGTCACCGTCGTCGTCGGTGCCGCCGCCGACCGGGTCGGCGCACTAGGCGAGCGGTGTGGTGCCCGCGTTGTCGAGGAGCCCGGCTGGCCGGAGGGGATGGGCGCCTCGCTGCGGGCGGGTCTGGCTGCCATGACCGCGCGCGAGGCCGACGCGGTGCTCGTCACCCTCGTCGACCTGGCCGACGTCACGGCCGAGGTCGTGGCCCGGGTGGTCGCGGCCGCCGACGCCGCCGACCTGCGCTCGGCGCTGGCTCGGGCCGCATACCAGGGTGACGTAGGTCACCCAGTCCTCCTCGGCCGCCGGCACTGGCCGGGGGTCGCGGAGCTGGCCCGGGGGGACCACGGCGCCCGGGGCTACCTGGCCACGCACCCGGCCCGGCTCGTCGAGTGCGGCGACCTGGCGTCGGGCCGCGACCTCGACCGTCCGGCAGACATCCGCTGAGGGTCGATCCCGCCACCGGCCCCGGGTGGACCTACCGCCGGGCGAGGTTGTCAGCAATGCTGTGGCCATGGACCCCCGGACGACGTTCGCCTCGGCGGAGGAGCTGAGCCGGCGCCTCGCGGCCACCGGCTACCTCGCCGACGACGCCCTGTCGACGGTGGCCTGGCTGGCACTGCGGCTCGGTCGACCGCTGCTCATGGAGGGGGAGCCGGGGACCGGCAAGACCGCCCTGGCCGAGGCGCTCGCCGAGGCCACCGACCTCCCGCTCATCCGCCTCCAGTGCTATGAGGGCATCGACTCGACCCAGGCCCTGTACGACTGGGACTTCCCCCGGCAGATCCTGCACGTCCGCGCCCTCGAGGCCGTCGCCGGCGCCACGAGCAACGTCGCGGATGTCGAGGAGAGCCTGTTCGACGACCGGTTCCTGCTCGCCCGGCCGGTGCTGAGAGCGCTGCGGGAGAGTCCGGTCGTCCTCCTCGTCGACGAGATCGACCGAGCGGACGACGAGTTCGAGGCGTTCCTGCTCGAGGTGCTGTCCACCTGGCAGGTCACCATCCCCGAGCTCGGCACCGTATCCGCGGCCACGCCGCCCATCGTCGTTCTCACCTCCAACCGGACCCGCGAGCTGCACGACGCCCTCAAGCGCCGCTGCCTGTACCACTGGATCGACCACCCCGGCATCGACCGCGAGCTCGCCATCCTTCGCGAGCGGGCACCCGAGGTGTCGGCCGCACTCGCCGAGCAGGTCGTCCGGGCCGTGCATGTCATCCGCTCCGACGGCGAGCTGCTCAAGCCGCCGGGCGTCGCCGAGACCCTCGACTGGGCCCGGGCCCTGCATGAGCTCGGCACCCGTGAGCTCGACACCGAGGTGGCGGCGGCGACCCTCGGGGTCGCCGTGAAGTACCGCGAGGACGCCGAGCGGGTCAAGCGCGCCCTGGACAAGGTCCTCGCCCGATGACCGTCGCGGCGCCGGTGCGCCGGCCCCCCGAGGAGGTGCTGCTCGGGTTCGCTCGCGCATTGCGGGCAGCGGGGGTCCGCGTCACCGCCGAGCGGGAGCGGACCTACCTCGAGGCCGTGGCCGAGGTCGGGCTCACCGACCCTGTCGGCTCGTACGTCGCCGGCCGGGCCACCCTGTGCGCCTCGCCGGCCGACCTCGAGCGCTACGACCTGGTGTATGCCGCCTGGTTCTCTCTGGAGCGAGCCGGCGGCAAACCCCGGGCGACCCCGTCGGTGACGGCGACGATGGCCGACCTGGCCGCCGAGGCCGCCGGCGGTGGCGAGAACGGTGAGCAGGGCTCTCGGACCCAGCGGGCCAGGGCCAGCCGCACCGAGATCCTGCGCCACCGAGACCTCGCGACCCTGAGCGCCGCCGAGCGGCGGGTCCTCCAGGAGGCCTTCGCCGCCCTGCGGCCCCGGGCCCCGCGGCGCCGGGCCCACCGGCATACGGCGTGGCGTCGCGGGCAGGTCGACGCCCGGCTGACCCTGCGCTCCTCGCTGCAGCGGATGGGCGAACCCGGCGCGATCCGATGGCGCCGGCGCGGCGAGCGGTCACGCAGGGTCGTGCTGCTCATCGACGTGTCCGGGTCGATGAGCGCGTACGCCGACGCCCTCCTGCGGCTCGGCAACGCCTACTGCCGCTCCGCGGTGCCCGCCGAGGTGTTCACGCTGGGCACCCGGCTCACGCACGTCACCCGCCCGCTCAGCCATCGCGACCCCGACCGGGCGCTCGTCGCGACGGGCGACACCGTCCCGGACTGGTCGGGCGGCACCCGGCTGGCGGAGGGGCTCAAGGTCTTCCTGGAGCGCTGGGGCCGTCGTGGCATGGCCCGCGGTGCCGTCGTCGTCGTCGTGAGCGACGGCTGGGAGCGGGACCGTCCGGAGTCGCTCGGCGAGCAGGTGCGCCGGCTGCGCGCGGTGGCCCATCGGGTCGTCTGGGCCAACCCGCACCGGGGGCTGGCCGGGTACGAGCCGGTGCAGCGGGGCATCGTCGCCATACTCCCGCATGTCGACGACTTCGTCGCGGGACACTCGTTCGCGGCGTTCGAGGAGCTGATCGAGGTGGTAGCCCGTGCGTGATGTGCTGGCCCAGCTGCTCCAGTGGTGGCAGGCGGGCGAGGAGGTCGGCGTCGGCACAGTCGTCGCGACGTTCCGCTCGGCACCCCGCCCCCCCGGGGCGGCCATGCTCGTCGGTCCCGACGGCGAAGCTGTCGGCTCCGTCTCCGGCGGATGTGTCGAGGGAGCCGTCTACGAGCTCGGTCAGGAGGTCGTCGCCTCCGGAGCGCCTGTCCTGCAACGGTATGGCGTCTCCGACGACGACGCGTTCGCCGTCGGGCTGACCTGCGGGGGGATCCTCGACGTCTTCGTCGAGCGGGTCTCGCAGGGGAGCTTCCCCGAGCTGGGGGACGTCGCCGCCGACATCGAGGCCGCACGCCCGGTGGCCGTCGCGACCGTGATCGAGCACCCCGACTCGTCCCGCGTGGGGCAGCGGCTCGTCGTCCGCCCCGAGGGCGCCGCCGTCGAGCGCTCGGGCTCGATCGGGTCGGCCCGGGCCGACGATGCCGTCGCCGACGACGTCCGGGGCCTGCTCGCGTCGGGCCGCACCGAGACCCTGACCTACGGCCCCGAGGGGGAGCGGCGGGGCGAGGGGATGCGGGTGTTCGTGTCGTCGTTCGCGCCCCGGCCGCGAATGCTGGTGTTCGGGGCCATCGACTTCGCGGCCGCCGTGGCCCACGTCGGGAGGTTCCTCGGGTATGCGGTGACGGTGTGCGACGCTCGGCCGGTGTTCGCGACCTCGCGCCGGTTCCCGGCCGCCGAGGAGGTCGTTGTCCAGTGGCCACACCGCTACCTCGAGGCCGAGGCGCAGGCGGGACGCATCGACGGACGCACCGTCATCGCCGTTCTCACCCACGACCCGAAGTTCGACGTGCCGGTGCTGCAGGTGGCGCTGCGCCTACCGGAGGTCGCCTATGTCGGTGCCATGGGTTCGCGGCGAACCCATGAGGACCGGGTCGAGCGCCTCCACGGGGCCGGGGTCACCGACGCCGAGATCGCCCGGCTGTCCTCGCCCATCGGCCTCGACCTCGGTGCCCGAACCCCGGAGGAGACCGCCGTGAGCATCGCGGCCGAGGTCATCGCCCTCCAGTGGGGCGGCCGGGGGGAACGGCTCGGGACGACCGGCGGGGCCATCCACCACCACACGACCTGAGGAGTCGGGCCGGCGGTCGCCGGAGTTCACCGAAACCCCCGTTGTGACCCTTGTCACGTGAGCCGGGAGCGGCAAGGATCGCGACTACCCACGTTAACCACGCGAAGGAGTCAACGATGACTCGGATCACCGTGACGGTCGATGGAGTGAGCTACTCCGACGACGTCGAG
>CAYPYK010000060.1:0-15134 GCA_964414665.1 uncultured Intrasporangiaceae bacterium
CGGTCTATGCATCGGTCGGGCGCAAGCCGCTCCTCGTGCGCGCCGTCGTCGACGATGTCCTCGGCGAGGGGCGCGGCGAGGTGGCGGCGGAAGGCCGTGGGTATGTCGACGACATCCGCGAGGCCGAGGGGGCCCGTGCCAAGCTCGCGGTCTACGCGCGGGCGCTGGGGCGCCTGCAACCGACCCTCGCCCCGCTCGTCGAGGCTCTCCGCGAGGCCGGCCTGCGCGACGACGACTGCCGCGCGGCCTGGTCGGGCCTCGTCGAGCGCCGGGCCCGCAACATGCGGATGCTCGCGGCCGACCTGCGCGCGACCGGCGAGCTGCGCGCCGACCTCGACGACGACGCCGTGGGCGACGTCGTCTGGGCGACGAACTCCCACGAGTACTACCTGCTCCTCGCCTCCCGCGGGTGGTCCCCGGACCGGTATGCCGCGCACCTCGAGGACCTCTGGGCGCGGCTCCTCCTCGACCCAGCGGCCGGTGCCGGCGTCTCAGCCGGCTGACGATCATGGTCCCTCTGGGCCGGGGGCTCACCAGCGGGCCCTCGCCCTCTGGGAGCACCTTTCGAGAGTGCGCGGATGATGGCGAGCGCGTCGTCGTGGTCGAGATGGCGACCGAAGTGCTCGTGGATGCTCGTGCCGAGGTCGGGCCATACCCGAGACACCGTCTCGTGCCCGGCAGCAGCGATTGTGACATAGATCCCACGTCGGTCGTCGGGCACGCGCTCGCGCCGCACGAGCCTGGCCTGTTCCATCTTGTCGATCAGGCGGGTGAGACCACTTCTTGTGAACAGCGATGCCCGCTCGAGCTCGTTCATCCGCATCCGCTGGTCGGGTGACTGGCGGAGTCGGTCGAGGATGTCGAGCCAGGTCAGTGGGAGGCCGTGCCGGCTGAGCATGTCGTCCTCCAGCGCGGCCAGGATGCGGGAGTGCGCGAGGAGGACCCACCCCAGGCCCGCCGTTCCAGCATCGGGTCAGGACTGGTCTCGAAGGATCCCATGTGGTCTCCCTCCCCGGCGCAGGGAAGCCATCTAGGACACCGATCGGCAGCACGGTCGACCTCACGCTCACCGCGGGGGCATGACGATCGCCCTACACCTGGACGACCACAGGGCTGCCCGCCGGCCTGTCCTGCACCGCGGGAGGCCGCGTCACCGGCGTCCCGGTCGCGACCGGCATACCGTCGACCCAGGTGGCGGCCACGGTGGCAGACGCGAACCAGCTGACCGACACGATGCCGTTCACCTGGACCGTATCCAGCACCGTGCCCGACGTGCGCGGCAACCGTGAGGCGGAGTCGATCGCGGCCATCCGCGCCGCCACGCTCGTCCCGGGCCAGCTCGGTCTGGACAACAGTGCGGCTGACCATGTCGAGCGGCAGGAACAGGTTCGGGCAGCCGTGCTCCCTCAAGTGACGCGGATGCCTGACCACGCGGCGGCGAGACCTCACCAGCGGGCGACCCACAGGGCGAGCAGCAGGTTGGCGATGCCCTGCGCGGCGGCGCTGGCGAACACCGACCCCGTCCGCAGCCGGCACGAGGTGAGGGCCAGACCCATGAGAAAGACTGAGGGGACCATTCCCGCGACCACGGCGAGGTTCAGGGGGTGTAGCCCGTAGTCGCCCAGATGGACCACCGCCCATGCGGCCGACGTGACGACGGCGCCGGTCACCGGCCCCCAGCGGGTCATGAGGGCGTGCAGGAGCAGCCCGCGGTAGCAGACCTCCTCGGCCACGGGGACGAGCACGCCCAGGCAGAGCACGGCCAGCGCGATGAGGGCCACGGTGTGGCCGCTGCCCGTGGCCGCAACCCACCCGTCGAACACGGCCAGCAGGCCCGATGCCCAGTTGTCCCGCCCGGTGCCGAGGGTCCCGACGCAGGCGCCCACAGCCACGGCATACGAGAGCACGACGACCCCCACTCCCTCCGCCAGCGCGCGTCCTGACCGGACCGGCGCCAGGCCGATCTCGGACCGTAGGCGCCGGGGAGCCGCGATCACCACCAGCGGGGTGAGCACCAGGGAGAGCGGCAACAGGACGGTGACGTATGCCGCGGGGATGCGGACCACGGCGAGGACCACAAACAGGAGGGCGGCCGTTGCGAGCGGGACGCTCTCGTAGCGGGCGCGCACCCAGGCTACGGACACCCTCGTGGCCGGCACCGTCACGACGTCCTCAGCCGCAGCCGGGGCAGTGAGGGTACCCACCAGTTGGCGCGACGCAGGAGCATGAGGGACGCGGGCACGAAGAACATTCTCACCAGTGTCGCGTCCAGGAGCACGGCGGCGCCGAGGCCCAGGCCGTACTGCTGCAGCATGAGCGTCGAGGACAGCATCATCGTCCCGAGGCTGCCGGCCATGACCAGCCCGGCAGCGGTGATGACCCGGCCGGTGTCGATGACCGCATTGCCCGTCGCGTCCGCGTCGCTCTGCCCCGCGCGGACCAGGTCCCGCACCCGGGTGATGAGGAAGATCTCGTAGTCCATGCCGAGCCCCATCATGAGGATGACGAGGAACACGGGAAGGTCGTTGATGACGGCCGCACCCTGGTGCACGCGGAAGACCAGGACCGTGATGGCGATCGCCCAGGCATTGCTCATCATGATCGTGAGGATCAGCCGGATCGGGATGAGCACCGACTTCAGGGCGACGAGCAGGAGGACGAAGATCCCCGCCGCCACGACGGCGATCATCTTCCAGAAGCTGCTGACGAGCGCGGAGTCGTACTCGGCGTCGACCTGGGTGGCCCCACCGACGCGCAGGGTCGGCAGTGACACGTCGTGGACGATCGACTCCAGGCGGTCCACCGTCGCCCGGGCGGCAGGGGAGAACGGGTCCCCGCGCAGGTTGACCACGATGCGCACGGCGCCGGCCGCGCTGAGGTAGTCCTCGCGGACCTGGGGCGGGATCTTTGCCGCGGTGACGGCGCCCCGTGTGGTGCCGAACGGGTGGGTGAGGTCGGTGACCTGGGCGACGCCCGGGTCGGCGGCAAGCGTGGTCGTCAGCCGGGCGAGGCGGGTCTCGCCGGCGGCCGTGAGAGTGCCGCCCTTGGCGTCGCCTGGGCCGAGCCGGCCTGCGACGACGGTGGGGAACAGGTAGCCAGGGCCCCAGGTGGACGTGACGACCTCGGCGCCTCGGCGCGAGTCGGTCTCGGGGCTCAGGGCGACCGGGTCGGCCGACAGGGGGTGGCTCTGGACCGTCATGATGACCGGCACGGTGACGATGGCGAACACCATGACGACGAGGAGCGGGCACGCGCGGGTGATCGAGATGACCCTCCGCAGCGACGTGGACAGCGCCCCCCGGGACTCCATGTCCGATAGCGGCTTGACCCCCAGCCAGAAGAAGCGATCGCCCAGGAGCACGAGCAGAGACGGGGTGATGGTCAGGGCCGCCAGCAGGATGATCGGGATGCCGACGAGCCCGCCATAGCCGAGGGGCGGGATCCAGTCGACGGGGGACAACAGGGTCGCGCCGAACGACAGGACCACCGCTGACCCGGCGAGGACGACGCTCTCACCCGCGCGGGCCGTCGCGTGGACGGCGGCTTCGTGCACGGTCCGGCCGGCCAGGCGCTCCTGGCGGTAGCGGGACGACAGCAGCATGCTGTAGTCGATGCCGGCCCCGAGCATGACGAAGGTCATGATCGTCGACGTGAACTGGGTCAGCTGGACGTGGCCACCGATGAGGTAGAGCCAGGCCTGGCTGACGTTCATCGCCAGGCCGATGACGGCGACCGTGACGACCGCCGGGACGACGGCCCGGAAGAAGAGCAGCAGCACAAGCGCGACGACGAGATAGGCGACCTGCTCCATGCGCGCGTTGTCGGCCTCGGCCCTCGCGTAGGTGTCCTGCAGCAGGGGTATCTCGCCGGTCACGTGGGCGGTCACCGTCCGCTGCAGACCGAGGCTGCGGATGACGGTCGACACGGTGGCGCGCAGGTCGTCGGTGCGCGGGTCGGGTCCGGTGGCGTCGTAGCTCACTGAGATGAGCGTCGTGCGCGCCGCGTCGTTGAGAATGTCCAGCGGAGGTGCCGGCACGGGCAGCCGGTGCCAGTCCGCCGCCACGACGGTGTCTCCCGCGAGCGCGGTCCTGGCCTTCTGGGTCGCCCCCTGCGAGGCGAGGATGAGGTCGGTGAGCGGCTTGGGCAGCTTCTGCGCGGCGAGGCGGGCCACGAGAGCCGCCCGCTCGGCGACGGTGGCCCGGTGTGTTCCTCCCAGTCCCGCCGCGGTGAGCTGCCCCTCCACGTATGCCGCGGTCGCGTCCCGGTAGGCGGTGTAGGCCGACACCGTCTGCCGGACCCGCGCCCCCGACGCGGTCTGGACGATCGCGCCGTCGAGCACCGCGAGCAGCTGGCGGCTCTGCAGGCTGGACTGGTCCCAGCCCTGCAGCACGACGACGGCCTCGCGCTCGGAGTGTGTGGGGAAGTCGCTGCGCACCAGGTTGGCCACGGCCGCCCCCCGTGTCCCCTGAACCACCTTGGACGCCCCCTGCTGGGTGAGCACCTCGGAGACCCGCAGGGCGAACGGGGTGCTCAGCGAGACGAGCACCGCCCACACGGCGAGCACCGTCTTGGGGTGACCGGTCACCGCGCGCGCGAAGACCATCAGGGCGGCCTCCACGCGGCGGGGGGACTCTCGGGAGCGGGCCATCAGGGCTCAGGACGCGACGGCTTGGCTGGCGGCGCGGTTCGCCACGCCGACGACGAAGGTGTGGACCAGACCGAGCGAGCCGTGGCGGGTGCGGTGCTGCTCCAGGGCGGCGCGCAGCAGGTCGCGGATCTCGTGCTCCCGGTTGATGTCGAAGGAGTCGCGGAAGCCCGCTCCGGCGCCCGACCGCTCGACCCACTCGACGGCGTCGGCAGCCGTCCGGCACGGGAGCACCTGGGCCCCGCTGCGAAGCGTAGACGGCACGAGGTCGGCCTTGAGGAACCAGCGACCCAGCACCCGCTCGCTGCGGGGGAGGGCGACCCGGATGAGCGCGGTCAGCATCGACGGGTCGTGCGTGACGACGCTTTCGAAGGCGTGCCGCAGCGTGCTCAGCGCGTCGGAGCGGGTCTCGATGACGGCGACCTGGCCACCGGGGCGCAGCACGCGCTTGACCTCGGAGAGCAGCTTCACCGGGTCGCTGTAGCAGATGGCCCAGCCGATGACGACGAGGTCGGCGCTCGACGTCGGTTGGCCCGCCATGAACTCCTCCATGTCGCCGACCGTGAACCGGACGTCCAGTGTCGGCGTCGGGATGACCTTGGCCTGCGCCACGCCGAGCATCCCGGGGGACTTGTCGACGACCTCCAACCGGCCGGCCCCCTCCAACCGGCGGGCCAGCTCCGCGGTGAGATGCCCTGTGCCGCAGGCGAGCTCGATGACCGAGTCACCCTTGCGCACGGTTGCCTCGTCGAGCAGGCCGATGGAGTGGGCGCCCATGACCCGCGTGAAGTAGTCGTCATAGGTGCTGCTGGCGATGTCATAGTCGGGGGTGGGGTCGGCGACGGCCCCACCCACCTTGAGACGTAGTGCGCGTAGCGCAAGTCCGGCGCGAGACATGTGGTCACTCCGTTCGATCGGCGTTGATGAGGATGGGTGTTGCACCCGGCCGTCGGCCGGACGATGAAGGCCGGGCGGCGCCACGGCCGACGAGGAGGGCGGTGATGGCCAGGACGGCGCCGGCCGTGACGAGGGCGCCGGTGAGCGAGACCGCCCCGGCGAGCGCACTGCCTGCCGAGGGTCCGGCGACCATCCCCGCGGCATACGCGATGTTGAAGGCGCCGTATGCGGTGGCGTAGCCACCGCCGCTGCGGCGGGCGTGGGCCGCGATCTCGGGGAGGGCGGGCACCAGGACGAAGCTGTAGGCCGCGGCGAACGCCACGAGGACGCCGGCCGCGCCGAGCACCGACCGGCGTGACCCGGCGAAGGGGATGACCGCGGCCATGGCGACCAGGCCGAGGGTCATCAGCAGTGGCCGGTGCGCGCGGTCCGACAGGAGGCCGACGGCCGGGCTCGCCGCGAGGTGGGCGAGCGTGGCCGCCCCGAACACCAAGCCGATGACGGCGGTGTCGGCGCCCAGCCGGGTGGCCAGGTCGAGTGGCAGCAGCGGCTCCAGCATGCTCAGCGCTGCCGCGGCGACGACGACCGTGGCGATGGTCCGGCGGAACTCCCCGCTCGCGAGCAGGGTCCGGACGGACCCCTGGCTCGGGGCGGCTCGGCCGGTGCCGCCGGGCACGAGGAGCTGGACGAGGCAGCAGAGTCCGGCGGCCGCCGCGAGCAGGACGAACGGGGTCCGGAAGCCGTAGGCCTCGGCGAGGAGACCGGTGACCGGGGGGCCGACGAGCAGCCCGGCCGACATGCTGGCGAGCACGACACCCATTGCCGACCCGTGGGCCGAGGGGTCGACACGTTCGGCGACGAGCGCGACCCCGCTGGTCCACACGGCGGCTGCGGCGGCGCCCTGGAGCGTCCGGGCGGCGAGCAGCGACGGGTAGGAGTCCGCCATCGAGTAGGCCAGCGTGGCCAGGGTGATCCCCACCATGCCGCCGACCACCGGCGCCCGGTGCCCGATCCGGTCGGACAGCAGCCCCACGACGGGGGTCGTCGCGAGGAGGGCCACGGCATACGAGGCGAACAGCACCCCGATGGCCATCGAGGAGGCACCGTGTTGCTTGGCGTATGCCGGGAGCACCGGGACGACGGCGCTGTAGAGCAGGCTGTCGGCGAAGATGGCCGCCGAGATGGCCGCCACGGTCGCAGCTGCTCCCCGTGGCCTACGGGATGGGCTCATGCGGCGGTCGCCTTCGCCAACGGGGCGAGGCCCTCGTCGCGCGCCCGGCGGAACGCGTCGACGACCCGGTCGAGGTGGTCCGTGGTGTGCGTGGCCATGAGGCTGGCCCGGAGCCGCGGCGAGGCGGCGGGCGGGAGGACGGCGTTGGTGTAGACGCCGAGCGAGAGCAGGTGGCGCCACAGCATGACGGTCGTGAAGGGGTCGCCGGTGTGCACCGGCACGATGGGGCTCTGGCTGTCGCCGACGTCCAGGCCCAGGGCGCTGAGGCCGTCGTGGACGTAGCGGGCGTTGGCCATCGCCTGCTTCGCACGCCACGGCTCCTCGCGGGCGATCCGGACGGCAGTGATGGCGGCGGCCGTGTTGGCCGGGGTCATGGAGGCCGAGAAGATCTCGGCGCGCGCGTGGTGGCGCAGGTAGTGAACGACGTCCGCGTCGCCGGCGACCGCTCCGCCGATGGAGGCGAACGCCTTGCTGAAAGTCAGCGTGATCAGGTCGACCCGGTCGGTGATCCCGAAATGCGCGCTCGTCCCGCGAGCGCCGCCCACGACGCCCGCCCCGTGGGCGTCGTCGACCACGAGCTGGGCGCCGTGGTCCTCGCACGCCTGCACAACCTCGGGCAGGGGGCACAGGTCACCGCCCATGGAGTAGACGCCGTCGACGACGACGAGGCGGCCCTGGCCCGCGTGGCCGGTCCGCAGCCGCTTGCGCAGGTCGTCGACGTCGTTGTGGGCGAAGAACCTGATTTGCGCACCTGTCGTCTGGGCTCCGTCGATGGCGCTGGCGTGAGCCTCGCGGTCGAGCAGGACCTCGTCGTGGCGGCCGGCGAGGGCGCCGATGGTCCCGATGTTGGCGCCGTAGCCCGTGGAGAACACCAGCGCGGCCGGCTTGTCGAGGAAGGCGACAAGCTCGGCCTCGAGCTCCTCGTGCAGCCGCAGGTTGCCGTTGAGCAGCCGGGACCCGGTGCACGACGAGCCCGACTCCTCCAGCGCCGCGTGGCTGGCGGCCAGAACCCGCGGGTCCTTGGTCAGGCCCAGGTAGCTGTTCGAGCCGGCCATGACGATCTCGCGGCCGTCGAGCCGCGCCGTCGCGCCGTCGCTGTTCTCGAACGCCACGAAGTACGGGTAGTAGCCCCCGGCGATGGCCTCCCGCGCGGAAGTGAAGCCGCGGCACTTGTCGAACAGGTCCATGACGGTCTCCTCGTGGACGGTGCTGGTGGATCTGGCTCAAACGGGTCTGGCGGCGACAGCGTTTGGCTGCAAGGAGGCCTGAACCGCTCGGCTGATACGCCCGTGCGGTGTGGTCAGGAGCAGGAGGTCGTGCAGACCCGGCGGCCGATCGCGTCCTGCAGCACTGAGCCGATGGTGCGCGGGTCGCGGGCCGCATAGACCGTGCCCCCGGCCGCCGCCGTGATCTGGCGCAGGGGCACGACGTCTGCGGACGGGCCGTAGGCGATCGCGAACACCCCGACCGGTCGGGTCGCGTCGCGCTCGGCCCCCAGCGTCCGCAGCAGCGTGGCCAGCGAGATCCCGTGCGGGTCGTCGTTGGCGCCGTCGGTGACGACGACGACGGAGTTGACGCGGTCCGGGTCCCACGTCTTGCGCATCATCCGCACCGCCGCCAACACGGTGTCGTAGAGCCCGGTGTCGCCGTCGGGCTTGACCCCGACGCTGGCCAGCGCCTGGGCCAGCCGGGCCCGTCCGCTCGTGCCGTCAGGGCCGGTCCCGAGGACGACCGGCTGGACCAGCGCCCGGTAGTCGGTCGTGGGGGTCAGGTTGGTCGAGAACGTCCAGAGCCCCGCGACCGTGTCGTCGGGATAGACGGCCAGGCCGGTCGTGAGGGCCTTGAGGGCCAGGTCGAGCCGGGTCGCGCCGCGGGCTCCCGGGACGTCGCTGGACATCGACCCCGACACATCGACGACGGCGAGCAGGCGCGAGCCGCGGCGGACGGTGGCCAGGGCGCTCGTGGCCTTCCGGAGCGCGGCGGCGTCGGGCTTCTGCGGGGTGATGGTCGCGTGGTCGATGCCCGCCTGTGCGGTGAGGACGGCGCCGGGTATGCCGTTGACGTCGCGGAACCCGTTGGCCGCCAGCAGCCGCCGGCCGAACTCGCCGGTAAGTGCGTCGAGCAGCGAGGTGGCCTGCAGGCGTCGGGTCCGCTCGGTGGACAGCATGACGAAGGGGTAGTCCGCCGCAAGCGAGGTCTTGTCCCCATATGCCAGGGCCACCGGTGACGCTGCGTGGTCGCGGTTGTGCACGAAGGCCTGCTGCTCCGTGGTGGGGACCGCGGTCGGGACGGCCCTGGTCCGCGCGAGGGTGTCGTCCAACCCGGTCCCGACGTCCAGGTTGCCGGCCCGCACGAGCGCGGTCAACGCGGCGGCCTCGCCCTTGGTGCCCGTGAGGTCGGTGAGCAGGGCGCTGATGGCGGCGGCCGACCTGATCGAGCGGGTGGGGTCGGGGAAGGCCCAGCGGATCGGGGCGCTCGCCCCGGGGGCGCCGGGCAGGACCTGGGCGACCTTCAGCAGGGTGCCGGCCGGGTGCAGAGCGGTCGCCGGCCTCACGGGGATGGCCAGGACATAGGGGGAGGATGTCACCGACGGGTTGTCAACCGGGACACCGGTACCCGGCACGTTGAGCCGGGTGGTCCACGCCGACGAGTCCGGGATCCACACGTCCGGCCGGTCCGCCGCGTTGGTGGCGAGCGAGGCCAGGGTGTCGGCCGGGTCGGCCGCCCGCAGGACCGGTGCCGGGCAGCCACGTCCCCGAGCTGTCTCCGCACCCGACGTGCCGCCTGCCTCGCCGCTGGCCATCACGCGGACGACGGTGGCGATGACCGGGGCGATCTCGGGGCTGGCGACCACCGTGAGGGGCGCCCCGCCGGACCCGCAGGTCGAGGTCGCGACAGTCGGCGTACCGGGCAGAGCAACGGCAGCCATGACGAATGCACCCACGACCACCACGCCAACGCCACCGGTCCACCAGGCCGCGCGCCGGGGTCGGCGTCCTGCGCCACGGGTGGAGTGGCTGTCTCCGAGTCGTGAGATGTAGGGCACGACGGCTCCCTCGGGCTCGCGGATGTTGTTGCTGTCGACATCGGAAGAGGACCACCGGCCGGGCGTTTTGATACCTGCGTCTTGATGCTTGGTCGGTGTATCTGTGGGGCGGGTCGCGCCTCCT
Source organism: uncultured Intrasporangiaceae bacterium (assembly GCA_964414665.1). Taxonomy (GTDB): domain Bacteria; phylum Actinomycetota; class Actinomycetes; order Actinomycetales; family Dermatophilaceae; genus CAVSJJ01. The sequence continues at coordinate 9,944 of CAYPYK010000060.1, forward strand.
GCTCTCTGTGTCGGCGAGAACGGTTCGTGCCGGCCCCTCGAGGGATCAGGAGAAGTCCATGAGCGGTCAACGCGTCCTTGTCACCGGACTAGGGGCGACAAGCCCTCTCGGCGGCAGCGTCCGCGCCACCTGGGCAGCGTTGCTGCTCGGCCGGTCCGGCGTCCGACGCCTGGAGGCCGAATGGGCGCAGGGGCTGCCGGTCGGCATCGGGGCCCCGGTCCTCGACGACCCGGCAGACGTCCTGGGCGCCACCCTGGCCCGCAAGCTGGACCGGGTCCAGCAGCTGGCCCTCGTCGCGGCCCGCGAGGCGTGGGCCGACGCCGGCAGTCCCCTCGTCGACCCCGACCGCCTCGCCGTCGTCATGGGGTCCGGCGTGGGTGGCTACGGGACCCTGCTGCAGCAGCACGACAACATCAGCGCGCGCGGCTCGCGTGGCGTCACCCCGCAAAGCCTGACCATGTTCATGCCCGACAGTGCGGCCGTCACCGTCGGCCTGGAACTGCACGCCCGGGCCGGCGTCCACACGCCCGTGTCCGCCTGCGCGTCCGGGGCCGAGGCCGTCGCCTACGGCCTGGACCTCATCCGGCTCGGCCGGGCCGACATCGTCGTCGTCGGCGGGGCCGAGGCGTCGGTCCACCGGCTCCCCATCGCGGGGTTCGCCTCCATCAGGGCCCTGTCCACCCGACAGGGGGATCCGCGCGAGGCGTCCCGCCCGTTCGACGCCGGCCGGGACGGCTTCGTCCTCGGTGAGGGTGCCGCGATCCTCGTCCTGGAGACCGAGGAGCACGCGGCCCGGCGCGGATGGACGGCATACGCGACCCTCGAGGGTGCCGCGGTCAGCGCTGATGCCTACCACGCGGTTGCTCCGGACCCGAAGGGTGCCGGGGCAGCCCGTGCCATGTGCGGCGCCCTGCGCGACGCTGGCGAGGGTCCCGGTGCCGTCGTGCACGTCAACGCCCACGCCACGTCGACGCCGCTCGGTGACATCGCCGAGTCCCTGGCGATCAGGAGCGCCCTCGGCCAGCGCGCCGGCTCGGTCCCGGTGACCGGGACCAAGTCGATGACCGGGCATCTCCTCGGGGCGTCCGGGGCACTCGCAGCCGTCATCACGGTGCTGTCGCTCAGCGAGGGACTCGTCCCCGCCACCCAGAACCTCGACGTCCAGGACGGTGCCATCGACCTCGACGTCGTCCACGGTGCACCGCGTCCACTCGACCCGGGGTTGGCCCTGTCCAACTCGTTCGGGTTCGGGGGACACAACGTGTCGCTCGCCTTCGGCCCCGGTGCCGATGGCCGGCACGTGGCAGCGGCCGCCTCCGAGCCCGGCCTCGCGGCATGACCGCACTGCCGTGGCGTCAGCGTTCGGACTCCGCGACGAGCGGAGGACCCGACGCCGTCGGCACCGGTGAGGACGAGCCGGACCGGGGTGATCTCGGTGAGGGTGACCTGCGCAGCCACGTCGTGCCCCTGCACCACGGCCCGGTCCGCAGTGATGCCCGCAGTGATGCCCGGGGTGCGACACGCGGGGATGCTCGGGAGGCGACCCGCGGGCGGCGCGCCAGCATGACCGACCGGACCCTCGCCGTCCGTCGGGCACGCGAGAACGCCGCCCGCACCGACGACGCCGAAGCCACCGGTCGTCATCACGACCGCGGCAAGCTGACGGCCCGCGAACGCATCGAGCTCCTGCTCGACGAGGGGTCGTTCACCGAGGTCGCCACGTTCCGGCGCCACGACGCCGTCGGTTTCGGTATCGAGCAGCGCCGTCCGTACACCGACGGCGTCGTCACCGGCTGGGGGACGGTCCACGGCCGGCAGGTGTTCGTCTACGCGCACGACGCGCGCATCTTCGGGGGGTCCCTGGGCTCGGCGCACGCGCAGAAGATCCACCACGTCATGGACCTGGCGATGTCGGTGGGGGCACCGGTCGTCGGGCTCAACGACGGGGCCGGTGCCCGCATCCAGGAGGGGGTCGCGGCGCTGGCCGGCTACGGCGGGATCTTCCGGCGCAACGTCAAGGCCTCCGGCGTTATCCCCCAGATCAGCGTCATCCTCGGGGCGTGCGCGGGCGGGGCGTCCTATTCCCCGGCGCTCACCGACTTCGTCTTCATGGTCAACCCCACCGCGAAGATGTACATCACCGGTCCCGACGTCATCGAGGCCGTGACGGGGGAGGCCGTCACCCACGACCACCTGGGCGGGGCCACGACGCACGCGACCCGTTCCGGCGTGGCGTCGTTCGTCTACGAGAGCGAGCAGACCTGTCTGGAGGAGGTCCGCTACCTGCTGTCCCTCCTGCCCGCCAACCACCGCGAGCAGCCACCGGCCTACGCCTGCGATGACGACCCCGAGCGCTCGTGCGACCGGCTGCTGCAGCTCGTCCCCAGTGACCCGCGTCAGCCCTATGATGTGCTCGATGTGCTGGCCGAGGTCGTGGACAACGGCGAGCTCATGGAGGTCCACGAGCACTGGGCGGTCAACATCGTCTGTGCCCTGGCCCGCATCGACGGCCGCGTGGTCGGCGTCGTCGGGAACCAGCCCCGGGTCAAGGCCGGAGTCCTGGACATCGACGCCTCGCACAAGGCGGCGCGGTTCGTGGCGACCTGCGACGCGTTCAACATCCCCCTGGTCACCTTCGTCGACGTCCCGGGCTTCCTGCCGGGGGTCGACCAGGAGCACGCCGGGATCATCCGGCACGGTGCAAAGCTCCTGTATGCCTACTGCCGGGCGACCGTCCCGCGCATCCAGGTGGTCCTGCGCAAGGCGTACGGCGGGGCGTACATCGTCATGGACTCGACATCGATCGGCGCCGACCTTTCGTTCGCCTGGCCGACCAACGAGATCGCCGTCATGGGCCCCGACGCCGCCGCACGCATCGTGCACCGCCGCGACATCCAGGCGGCTGCAGACCCGGAACGGCTCGGCGAACGGCTGTCCAGCGAGTATGCCGACCAGCTGATGCACCCGTTCCACGCGGCCGAGAAGGGGTTCGTCGACGAGGTCATCGACCCGCGGGACACCCGAAGGGTGATCGTCCAGTCGCTGCGGATGCTCAGCACCAAGCTGCGGCCTGCCGACGCGCGCGGGAACCCGCCGATCTGACCGATGGGGTGCCGTTGGGCCTTGTCTGGAGCGGGCGACGGGGTACGCCGGAAAAGGGACAAAGGAGCAATCATGGTCACCTCGCTGACGGGCGATCGCACCCACTCCGACGACGGCAGCCGCTACTTGCTTGCCCTCACGGCGAAGTACTGGACCCCTGACTGCTTCCCCGCGACCACGCATGACCTGCTCGCCGTCTCCATGGTCAGACACTCACCGGGGAGCCTGTGGTGGCTGCTCAACCAGCTGCCCCAGGCCGAGCGTTTCCCTCGCTCGACACGGTTCTCGCCCGTTTCGACGGCGGGCCAGACAGCCGGCCCCCGCAGCGGTGCGCGCAGCAGTGCATCGTCGTGAGCCGGGTCGAGATTGGGCGAGTGGCGTCCGCTCTCCCAGGGCTGGCCTTAGCCGTCTGAGCCCACCCAGACGAACCCGCGAGGAATAGTGGGACTCCTCAGGTTCCTGTGGGTCCGGGTGAGCCAGTTCTCGGCTGATTCGCGTTGTGGGGCTGGGCTGTGGCGTTGGGGCGGCGCTGTGGGGTGACGCGCACGTGTGGGCTGCCTAGGTTCGGGGTTGCGAAGCCAACCGGACCGGCAGGAGCTCTCACGTGCGCGCCACCACTGCATTCAACAAGATGCTCGCGATCCCTGGCGCCTATGTCCCCGCAAGTGGATCGGCTTGCGGGCATCGGCGGAGATCAGTGGCGCCGGGCACACGAGACGGTGAGGCGCAAGGTTGGCGCGCGCGCGCTCGCTACGAGCGATGGCACTCTTGTCGGAGCGAACAATGGAGGCCAGCCATGCGAGTTATCCGGGTGACGGCTGATTTGACGGTGCCCGACGTCGACGAGGCCCGGACCTTCTACACCGACTTCCTGGGTCTCGAGACACAGGACATGGGCCTGGACTGGGTCACCCGCGTCGTCGTGCCCTCCTCAGGTGAGCACATCCAGCTTCTGTCGCGGGACGCGACCGGCCCAGAGAACCCTCTGCTCTCGATCAAGGTCGATGATGTCGACGACGCCTACGCGAGGGCGCAACGCCTGGGCTACGAGATCGTGCACCCTCTGACGACCGAGCCGTGGGGCATCCGCCGATTCTTCGTCCGAGCCCCGGGCGGGATCGTGCTCAACATCGCTCAGCACCACGATCCGGACGAGTGAAGTTGGAAAAGGGGTCCGCGCGCGTCAGGGCGCAACTGGCCGAGAGTTGGCTCGCCTCAACAGGTGCGCCGTGGGTGAACGCGGCGGCGTTCCCGCAGGTGGATGTCACTTGAGCGTGCCGATGCGGGATCGGCTTACGGGGGTTTGGCGTCGGTCAAACGTGGTCGTCGAGCCTCAAGGCGAACCGGTCGGCGTTCACGGGCCGGACCGTGCCGCAGCGGAGGTGGGTGGTCCTCGGCCTCTGGCTGGCTGCAGCGGTCAGTGCCTCGCGGGTCGGAGCGGACTACTCGCCTGTGAACGCTCGGCCGGTCGGCTGGTTGAGCATCCAGCGGTGACCGAAGGGGTCGATGAAGATCGCGATCTGACCATGTGGGGTGACTTCGGGGCCCCTGACCATCGCAGTGCCGGAGGCTTCTACCGCGGTGGCGAGAGCATCGACGTCGGCGACTGTGAGATGAAGTGTGACGTCGGAACCGCGGTCCGCCGCGGGAGCGGCCACGCCCGCGGACTCAAACTCCTCACTGATCATCCAGCGGGCCCCGTCGGCGGCCAGCTCGACGTGGCCGATGTGGCCGTCATCCATAATGATCGGGTCGAAGACCACCTCGGCACCGAGTACCTCGAGGTACCACTCGATTGCGGCACGTGCGTCGGCCACGCAGATGTAGGGGGTCAGTTCGCTCACGTGTCCTCCTCGAGTGGTTGCTGGAAGGACCAGTAGTGGCCTTCCAGGTCGCGAGCGCTGTACTCGCGGTGGCCGTAGGGTTGGTTGATCGGCGGGTAGGCGATCTCTGCTCCGGCCGATGCTGCGTGAGCATGGTGCGCGTCGGCGTCGGCGACGTGGACCGCCAACGCCGCGGCGACACGCCCACCAGCCTAGTACTACAGCCGCACTTAGGGGGAAGCGCCGCGGCGAGTGTAGTGGCATCG
>CAYPYK010000061.1:0-4057 GCA_964414665.1 uncultured Intrasporangiaceae bacterium
AGAGGGCGAGCTCCATCTCGCTCTCGTACTTCTCGAGGTCCTCAGCGCTCATCTAGCTCATCAGTCCTTGGTCGGCCCACTCCAGGGTCCGCTCGGGTGCGTCGGTCGGGCCGGTCGGCTCGGTCGCCTGGGCGGGAGGCTCGTCGGCGGCCGCGGCCGGTGCCTCGAGGGGCACCGTCTCATCATCGTCCATCGTCCCGGGCAGGCGCCACGACCGGCGGTGCAGGGCGCAGGGCCCGAGGGCTCGCAGCGCGGCCAGGTGCTCGGGCGCGGCATATCCCTTGTTCTCGGCCCAGCCGTATGCCGGGTGCTCGGCGGAGTGGGCGACCATCATCGCGTCACGGGTCACCTTCGCCAGCACGCTGGCGGCGGCCACCGAGGAGCAGGTGAGGTCGGCCTTGACCATCGTCGTCACCGGCGGGGTGGCCGCGCCGTCGCCGCTGTAGGCGAGCAGGCCCACCTCACCGGGAGCGGTGAGCCAGTCGTGGTTGCCGTCGAGGATGACCAGGTCGGGGACGACGTCGAGCTGCGCCAGCGCGCGGATCCCGGCCAGGCGCAGGGCCGCGATGATCCCGACGTCGTCGATCACGTCGGCCGAGGCGTGGCCCACCGCATGTCCGACGCACCAGCGGCGGATCCTCGGGACCATCGCCTCGCGCGCCTGTGGGGTGAGCAGCTTGGAGTCGCGAACCCCGGTCGGCGCGCTGGGGCACGCCTCGTCGATGAGGACCACACCCACGCTGACGGGACCGGCGAGGGCGCCCCGGCCGACCTCGTCCATCCCCGCGAGGACCCGGAAGCCGTCACGCTGGAACGCCCGCTCGGCGCGGAGGCTGGGCGAGCGTGGACGGCGGTGGGCTGGCGGCATACCGGGCGTTCTGCGGGTCACGGCTTGCCGGTGGCGGTCGGCGACGACTGCGGTTGGCTGGTCGCGCCCGGGGCGGGGACGGTGGCGAAGGTCGAGGAGTAGTCCGACAGCCAGCTGGCGTGGCCGAGTGGCCACACGACGGCGACCGCGCGCCCGGTGACGTCGGAGATCGGGACAGACCCGCCGCTGCCGTCGCCCTTTGGGTCGTGGAAGCGGGAGTCCTCGGAGTCGGAGCGGTGGTCGCCCATGACCCAGATGCGCCCCGCCGGCACCGTGATGTCGAAGTCGACCGAGCTCGGCTGGTCGCCCTGCATGATGTAGGGCTCGCTGAGGCTCGCCCCGTTGACCGTGAGCCGGTGCTGGGCGTCGCAGCACGCGACGTGGTCACCGGGCAGACCGATGACCCGCTTGATGAGGTGGTCGTCGGACGCGTCCGGCAGCAGGCCCACGAACGTCAGCCCGTTCTGGATCCCGTTGAGGATGGGCCCGCGGTCAACGGTCGCGGCCGGAGGCAGCCAGCCGCCCGGGTCCTTGAAGACGACGACGTCACCACGGTGCAGTGACACCGGGTCGGGGACAAGCTTGTTGACGATGACCCGGTCGTTGATGACGAGGGTCTCCTCCATCGAGCCGGAGGGGATGTAGAAGGCCTGGAACAGCCAGGTCTTGACGACGAAGGACAGCGCCAGGGCCATGGCGACGACGACGACGAACTCGCGCACCGCCGCCCCCAGGGCGGCCAGCGGACCTCGGCGCCGCTCGCCGTCGGCCTCGTCGCTGGTGGGCAGCCCGACCTCGTCGGCCGTCGATGGTGGGGTGATGCTCACGGGGTCCTCTCGGGGGGCGCTGTCCGGGGTGGTCACGAGCCGGCCCTGAGGCCTGGTGGAGCCACGGTCCCGAGCCGGGTCGGCGGCCAGAACCGCGCGACCACCCGGCCCACGACGTCGCCGGTGGAGACCGTGCCGTCACCCGAGGCCGGGTGGGTCCGCGAGTCGACGGCGGTGGCGCGGTCGTCGCCGAGGACGAACAGCCGACCAGCAGGCACGGTGACGTCGAAGGGCGTCTCGTCGTGGGCCGCTCCCGTGGCGAGGTGGGGCTCGGCGAGGTCGGTGCCGTTGACCGACACCTGTCCGGACCCGGTGCAGCACCTCACGTGGTCGCCCCCGACGCCGACGACCCTCAACACGTAGTCCTTCTCCCCCAGGTCCAGGCCGAGCGCGGCCGTGGCGGCGGACAGCGTGCGCCCGATCAGGCCGGCGTCCCGGTGCGGTGTGAGGTCCGGCCCGCCGAAGGCAGCCGTCCCGTCGACGAGCACGATGTCACCGCGGCCCGGGCCGCCGAGCGGAGTGAGAAGTACCCGGTCGCCGGCCACCAGCGTGGGCCGCATGGCCGGGGACGAGACGTCGTAGGACTGGACGAGCAGGGCCCGGACGAGCACCAGGAGCAGGAGGGACGCCCCGAGCACGAGTACGGGGTGGGCACGACGCGACCCGGCCTCGGCGGCGTGCGCTGCCGGTGCCGGGTCGGCGGAGATGGTGTCCCGAACGGTCATCACGAGGAGCGTAGTCCGATCACATGAGGGGGCCGGCGGCGCGCCAGGCCGTGGACCGGGGCGCCCTCAGGCCGACGGAGTGTCCCGCTTCTCCTTGATCTTGGCGGCCTTGCCGCGCAGGTCGCGCAGGTAGTAGAGCTTCGCGCGCCGGACGTCGCCGCGGGTGACGACCTCGATCTTCTCGATGATCGGCGTGTGGAGCGGGAAGGTGCGCTCGACACCGACACCGAAGGACACCTTGCGGACGGTGAACGTCTCGCCCACGCCGCCGCCGTGGCGTCGGATGACGACGCCCTGGAAGACCTGGATGCGCGAGCGGGTGCCCTCGATGACCTTGACGTGGACCTTGACCGTGTCTCCCGCCCGGAAGGCGGGGATGTCGGCCTTCAGGGAGGCCTGGTCGATCTCGTCGAACTGATGCATGGCTGGTTCGCTTCCTGCCGGTGCCACAGGTCACCCGCGTGTGGTGGTGCTCACGATGTCGGTATGCCGTCCGGCCGGGCCGCGCGAAAACGCTCGCTCCCCCTGTGGCAGGGGCCAGGTCACGCCGGGACGCAGTGGACCAGTCTGCCAGAGCGGCGGTGTCCTGGTGAAATCGTGGCGCGGGCTACGACGAGAGGGCCTCGGGTCGGGCCGGACGGACGTGGGCGATCCGGACGATGACGGGGTCGACCAGGTCCTCGCCGCCGGACGGTGTGCCGCCCCAGGACGCGGTGCGCGGACCAACCCCCGCGCCGGGCAGACTGGGCCCGTGAGCGTCAACCCCGGCTGGCCCGTCGCCGCCGCCATCGCCCTGCTGCTCGTCCTGACCGTGGCGATGTATGTCGTCGGCGGCCTCCCGCGCCCGACCCTCACCCTGCTCGCGGCGTTCCGGGCCATCGCCCAGCTGAGCGTGGCGGCCCTGGTCATCGCGGCCGTCGTCCGCTCGGTGTGGACGTCGGTCGCGCTGCTCGCGGTCATGTTCGCGGTCGCGGTGGTAACGACCACCAGGCGGGTCGAGGCGACCCGGGCATGGCCCTGGACGGCGGTGGCGATGGCGGCGGGGCTGCTCCCGGTCCTCGCGGTCATCCTGCTCACCCGCACGGTCCCGGTCACCGGGCTCGCCCTCGTTCCCGTCGTCGGCATCCTCCAGGGCAACACGATGAACGGGCACACCCTCGTCGGTCGGCGCAGCTTCGCGGCGCTGCGCGAGGAGAAGGGGCAGTACGAGGCAGCACTGTCGATCGGGCTCACCCGCCGGCAGGCCATCGGCGAGGTCATCCACCGGCGGGTCCCCGAAGCGCTCATCCCCGGGCTGGACCAGGTACGCACTGCCGGGGTGGTCACCCTGCCGGGGGCCTTCATCGGCGTCATGCTCGGCGGCGGCTCGCCGGCTCAGGCAGCGGCCGCCCAGATCCTCGTGCTCATCGGCATCATGGCGGCCCAGACGACGACGGCGGTCGTGGCCGAGCGGCTCATCGGCCAGGCCCGGCTGCTCCCGGCCGATCTCGCGACGTCGCTCCAGCCGTGAGCGGATCCGCCTCGGCACCGCGAAAGGTGGGGATCCGCGCCTGGGGGCCCGCGACGGGGCGGATTCCCACCCTTCGGTGCCTCGCCCGGCCGCGGGGAGCCCGGTCAGCGGTCCTGTGGCCGGTGCT
>CAYPYK010000061.1:4067-15108 GCA_964414665.1 uncultured Intrasporangiaceae bacterium
CGGTGCGTGGTGAGGTCGGTCGTCCCCGGGAACGTGCCCGGACCGGGGACGACCCGGTAGCCCGCCCGCTTGTACCGCCGCAGGTTGCCCGCGCTGCTGTCGCCCGTCGTCAGCCAGTAGCTGTGGACGGTCGCGGGCGCGACCGACTCGCCGAACGCCAGCAGCTCACGCCCGATGCCTCGCCCCTGCAGGTCGGGGGCCACCATGAGCCGTCCGATCTCCCAGACGCCGTCGTCGCCGGGACGAACCCGGCCACGGACCGCCCCGACGAGGCGACCTGCGCCGCGGGCGACATACGTCACCCACGACCCGATGCCCTCGGTGACCTCGGCGAGCTCCTCGACGAGCGGCGGGATCGCGAACGACCCGGCCAGCCGGCCCTCCGGCAGCCAGCAGGCGCGCTGGAGGACGAGCAGCTCGGGAGCGTCGGCGGCCGTCGCGAGCCGGACGTCCAGACCCTCCAGGGCACCGACCGCCTGAGACGGGTGGAGCAGGTCGGGCCGGCGCTCGGCGGTGCGGGTCAGCCGCTGCGCCTGCCGCCAGGCGGCGATCCGCCCGTGGTCGCCGGAGAGCAGGACCGGTGGTACCTCGCGGGCGGTCCCGGCGTCGTGCCAGACCGCCGGCCTGGTGTAGACGGGGTACTCGAGCAGGCCGTCCTCGTGGGACTCCTCGACGAGGGACTCGGCGTTGCCGACGACGCCGGGCAGCAGCCTGGCCACGGCCTCGACGATGACCAGCACGGCCACCTCCCCGCCGTTGATCACGTAGTCGCCGAGCGAGACGACCGAGACGGGCAGGCCGAGCGTCTCCTCCGCGTGGGCGTAGACCCGCTCGTCGATGCCCTCGTAGCGCCCGCAGGCGAAGGCCAGCCACGGCTCGGCAGCGAGCTCGTGCGCCAGGGCCTGGGTGAACGGCACGCCGGCCGGGCTGGGGACGACGAGCCGGGGCTGCTCCCCCGCCTTCGCGGCGCGGCCGGCGCTGACGACGTGGTCGAGCGCCTCGGCCCACGGCCCGGGCCTCATCACCATCCCGGCGCCTCCGCCGTAGGTGATGTCGTCGACGCTGTGGTGCAGGTCGTGGGTGAAGTCCCGCAGGTCGTAGACGGTGAAGTCGAGCAGCCAGTCCCGACGGGCCTTGCCGATGAGTGAGAGCTCGAGGGGGCCGAAGTAGCCCGGGAAGATCGTGACGACGTCGAGGCGCATCCGGTGCCCCGCTCAGGCCGGGCCGAGCTCGAGCAGGCCGGGGGGCGCGGCGACGACGACGTGGCCGCCGTCGACGTCGACCTCGGGCACCAGCTGGTGGACGAACGGCACGAGCGCCCGGCCGCCGCCGTCGACCTCGATCTCGAGCAGGTCCTGGGCTCCCCCGACCGTGAGACCGGCGACCGTCCCGATCCGCCCGCCACCGGGGTCGACGGCGACCAGGCCGACAAGCTCGCTCTCGTACCAGGCGTCGTCCTGGTCGTCGTGTTCGGTCTCGGCGTCGGCGTCCGGGCCATCCTCGACGAGCAGCCGGGTCCCGCGCAGGCCCTCGGCTCCGCTGCGGTCGGGGACCTCCTCGAACCCGATCAGCCAGGTGTCCTGGTGGAGCCGGGCGCTCGCCACGGTGAGCTCACGCAGCACACCGGTGCCGGGTACCGCCTCGGTGCGCAGCACCGTCCCGGGCGCGAGCCGGCGCTCGGGGTCGTCGGTATGCAGCCGCACGGTCACCTCCCCGCGCAAGCCGTGCGGCTTGCCGATGCGCGCCACGAGGCGTTCCATCTCGTCCTCACAGGGGTCGGGTCTGCGTCATGCACTGTCACGTATTGTCCCGGTTCGACGCGGTTGAGGCGACCGGACGGGGCTGGGCCGGGGGCGGACGCGACAGGCGGGGTATGCCGGGCCCGAGGGCTCGCGGCATACCCCGCCCGTCGTCGTGCCGGTGGCCGGCTCAGCCGACGCGGTCGGTGTCGACGATGTCGACCCGGACCTGGCGCCCGCCGGCGAGCGCGGTCATGACGGTGCGCAGGGCGCTGGCGGTGCGGCCGGAGCGGCCGATGACCCGGCCGAGGTCGTCGGGGTGCACGCGCACCTCGAGAACCTCACCGCGCCGCAGCTCCTTGCGCCGCACGGTCACGTCGTCCTTGTGGTCGACGATGCCGGTGACGAGGTGCTCCAGGGCCTCCTCGAGCACGGTCAGGCCTCGCTGCCGGCAGCCGGAGCCTCGGCAGCCGGAGCCTCGGCGGCGGGGGCCTCGGCAGCCGGAGCCTCGGCAGCCGGAGCCTCGGCAGCGGGAGCCTCGGCAGCCGCGGTCGCCAACCCCTCGGCCGGGGCCGCCTCGACCCTCTTGGCCGTCCGCTTGCGCGGCGTGGTGGCGCCGCTGCCGTCCTGGCCGGAGGTCTTGCCGGCCGCGGCGACCGCGGCTTCGTAGAGGTCCTTCTTGGACCTCTTCGGCTGCTTGACCTTCAACGTGCCCTCCGCGCCGGGCAGGCCCTTGAACCTCTGCCAGTCACCGGTCACCTTGAGCAGTGCCTCGACGGCCTCGGTGGGCTGGGCGCCCTGGGCGAGCCAGTGCAGAGCTCGCTCGGAGTCGATGTCGATGAGCGAGGGCTCCTCGGTCGGATGGTACTTGCCGATCTCCTCGATCGCCCGGCCGTCGCGTTTGGTACGCGAGTCCATGACGACGACACGGTAGAACGGGGCGCGGATCTTGCCCATCCGCTTCAGACGAATCTTGACTGCCACGGGTGTGGTGTCTCCTGTTTCTGGTTCGGGGCGGGCACGCACCGGCTCCTGGTGGGGACACGGGGAGCGGCGAGAGCCCTGCTGGACGCGCCCGGCCGGGAGAGAGGGGCCCAGCCGAACGGGTACAGCCGCTCATTGTGCCAGATCACGGCGCGCCACCCGAACCGGCGACGTCTCCTGGGCGGCCGCCGCGACCCGGGCCGCCCCGGGTGGGCCCGACCGGACCGCGGGTCAGCGGTTGGCCCAGGCGTCCGGCTCGGCCGCCAGCTTGTGGATGTGCTCGGGGAGGGCCCCCTCGAGCAGGCTCGCGAGGGTCACCTCGTCGAGGACGTGGCGCAGGCTGGCCCGGACGGCCACCCACACGGTGGGCAGGTCGGTGGCGGGGCCTCGGTAGGTCGTCTCGTGCGGCCGCAGCCCGCGGACCTCGGCGAGCGGGCCGTCGACCGCCCGGAACACATCTCCCAGCGTGACCTCCTGCGCCGGACGGGCCAGGGTGTAGCCTCCGGCCGACCCTCGGGTGCTGGCCACGAGCCCGGCCCGTCTGAGGTCGCTCAGGATGGCCTCGAGGAACTTGCGCGGCAGGCCCTGGCCCACGGCGATCTGGTCGGCGGTGACGGGCACGGTGGTGCCGTCCTCGGTCCCCTGCGACGCCGCCAGCACGAGCATCGCTCGAACCCCGTAGTCGGTCTTGGCGGAGATGTTCATCACGTGATTGTCGCTCATCGGTGGACCGGCGACGGCGATGGACGCCGCCGGCGCGGTGCGGCATCCGCTCTGGTGGACGGCCTGACCTGTCGGTGGCCTCAGACCACGGCCCCACGTCGGCGCCGGATGCCCTGGTCCACCGCACTGAACGCCGTGTCGACGAGGACGCCGATGAGGAGGATGGCGATCATCAGGGCGATCATGTAGGGCGGGTCGCCCAGCTCACGGCTGTTGGACAGGAACGCGCCGAGGCTCGGCCGGTTGGCGATGGCGACGATGAGCTCGCCGGCCAGCAGCGAGCGCCAGGCGAAGGCCCAGCCCTGCTTCAGCCCCGAGACGATGCCGGGCAGCGCCGCCGGAACGATGACGTACCGGTAGAGACCGAGCCCGCGCGCCCCGAGGTTGCGACCGGCCCGGATCAGCGTGGGCGGCACGTAGTCGACGCCGGAGATGACCCCGTTGGCGATGGAGGGGACGGCGCCGATGAGGATGACGAACAGGATGGCCGTCTCGCTGAGCTGGAACAGCAGGATCGCCAGCGGGAACCACGCGATCGAGGGCATCGTCTGCAGACCGGTGATGAGCGAGCCGATGGCCGATCGCAGGAACCGCGACCTCGACACGACGACACCGAGCGCGAGCCCCACGACGGACGCGAGCGAGAACCCGACCACGCCCCGGCTCACCGTGACCGCCGTGGCGTGCCAGAACGTGGCCTGGGTGAGCTGGTGGCCGAGCTCCGACAGCGCCGCCCCGGGTGGGGGGAGGACATACTCCGGCTTGAGCCCCAACAGGACGACGAGCTCCCACAGCCCGAGAACGAGGGCGACGGCCGCGGCCTTCGGTGCCAGCGCATGCCAGAGCCTAGAGCCCACCTGAGGCCGGTCCGTCGTGGTCTCGAGGGCGTCGAGTCCGCGTAGCTCGCCGGCGAGAACGGTGTCAGTCGCCATGACGGGCCACCTCCGCTCGCAGAGCGGCGGTGATCTCGCCGGTGGCCGAGGTCACCTCGGGGTCCTCGAACCTCCGCGGTCGCGGCAGGTCGATGCGATAGTCCTCGACGACCCGCCCTGGGCGGCTGGACAGGAGCACGACCCGGTCGCCGAGGCGGACCGCCTCGCGGACGTTGTGGGTGACGAACAGGACGGTGAGGCCGCGGGCCCGCCAGATCGACTCGAGCTCGTCGTGGAGGAGGTCCCGCGTGATCGCGTCGAGCGCGCCGAAGGGCTCGTCCATGAGCAGGACCGTGCACTCGGTCGCCAGGGTCCTCGCCAACGCGACCCGCTGGCGCATTCCGCCGGACAGCTCGTGTGGACGCCGGTCGGCCCATGCGGACAGGTGCACCGTGGCGAGGAGCTCGCGGGCGAGGCGCTCCCGGTCGACCGTTGACCGGCCGGAGAGCCGCAGCGGCAGGGCGACGTTGTCGAGCGCCGAGAGCCACGGCATCAAGGCATGCTCCTGGAACATGAACGCCGGTCGGCCCTCGACGCTGATGCCTCCACCGGTGACGGCGTCGAGGCCGCTGACGAGGTTGAGCAGGGTCGACTTCCCACACCCGGAGGCCCCGACGATGCAGACGAACTGCCCACGCGGAACGGACAGGTTGATCCCGTCGAGGGCGAGCGCGCCGTGCGTCCCGGCATACCGCTTGGTGACGTCGGTCAGGGTGACGGCCTCGCCGGCCACGGTGCCGACCGGGGCGGTCGCTGGTGGGGACCGGCGCACGGCGACCTGGGTCATGGCGCCACCGTCGGCTTCCCGGCGGCGGCGAGGGCCCCGTTGAGCAGCGTGAGGTCGACCATGCCGTCCAGGGACGGCTCGGTGGCGAGGATGCCGACCGCCTTCGCGTGCCGGGCCCCCTCGAGAAGAGCCGACGACACGGGGTCGTTGGTGAACTCGAGGTTCTTCCAGGCCGAGGCGATGATGGTGGGCGAGAGCTCCTTCCCGGCCACGGCCTTGATGACCGCGCCCACGTCCGCCTGGGCCCTCGCCGGGTCGGACGCGATGAACGCCTCGGCGTCGAGCTGGCCTTCGAGAAGCGCCCTGACCGTCTCGGGGTGTGCCGTCAGGAAGTCGGGACGGACCGCCAGCAGGGTTGTCGGGAACCGTCCGCCCGGCCACAGGGAGTGCTCGTCGACGAGCACCTTCCCGCCCGCGTCGACGAGCCGGGTGACATACGGCTCCGGCACCCATGCGCCGGCGATGAGGTGCTGGCCGAACGAGTCGAGGATCGCCGAGTTCGGCTGTGGGGTGACGCTGACGTCCCCGCCCCCCTGGAGGTCGGTGCTGAAGCCCTGCTGGCGCAGCCAGTAGCGCAGGGCGATGTCCTGGGTGTTGCCGAGCTGCGGCGTGGCGACCTTCTTCCCCCGCAGGTCGGCCGCAGTGGTGATCGACGGGTCGACGACGAGGGCACTGCCGCCGTCGGCCGCCCCCGCGACGACCGTGAGGGCCTGGCCGTGCGAGTTCAGGAAGGTGTTCGTGGCCGGCCCGGGGCCGACGTAGGCCGCGTCGATGGCCCCGGACCTCAGGGCCTCCATCGCGGCCGGGCCGGCGTTGAAGGTCGACACCGCCAGCGTGGTCGAGCCGAGGTGCCGGGCGAACAGCCCCTCCCGGTCGGCGACGATGGCCACGGCGTGGGTGACGTTCGGGAAGTACCCGAGACGCACCTTGGTGGCCGGGCCGCTCACCGTCGAGCCCTCCGCCGCCGCACAGCCGGCGAGCGTCGCCGCGACGGCGAGGAGGCTGATGGCGCCGGCCACGGCCCTGCGCCGGCTCCTCATGTGTCCTGCTGGTTCTCTCATGTCTGCCCCTCGGGTCGGGTCACGGCGCCGGTCGCCGCATCTCTCATACTACTCTTATCCTAGGTGTCAGGTAGAATATACAGGATTGATAGGTATGCCGTGCGCCATCCGCCGGCGTGAGCCCCGTCACCGTGGGCCGAGCCGGGCGGGCGCTCGGACCCCAGAGGTCAGCCGGCGATGACGACGCGGCCACGGAGCACGATGGCCCGCGGGCGGTGCAGCACCCGCACGTCGGCCCGGGGGTCCGCGCCGAGGACGAGCAGGTCGGCGTCCTCCCCCTCGGCCAGCCCCGGACGGCCCAGCCAGGTGCGGGCCCCCCACGACCCGGCCGTGAGCGCCTCGGCCGGCGTGAGCCCGGCCGCGACCAGCTCGACGACCTCGTCGACGACGAGGCCGTGCCGGAGCGAGCCGCCCGCGTCGGTGCCGACGTAGATCGGGACGCCGGCCGCGTGGGCCGAGCCGATCGTCTCGTGGCGGCGCGCATGCAGGTCGACCATGTGCCGGGAGTAGTCGGGGAACTTCTCCCGGGCCGGCTCGGCGATGGCCGGGAAGGTCGCGATGTTGACCAGCGTCGGGACGATCGCGATGCCCTGCCGCGCAAACTGCTCGACCGTGTCGGCCTCGAGCCCGCACGCGTGCTCGACACAGTCGGTCCCGGCGGCAGCGAGGTCCCGCAGCGACTCCTCGCCGAAGCAGTGGGCCGTCACCCGGGCGCCCTCCTCGTGGGCGGCCGCCACGGCCTGGGCGAGGATGTCCCGTGGCCAGCACGGGGCGAGGTCACCACGGTCACGGTCGATCCAGTCCCCCACGAGCTTGACCCAGCCGTCACCGGCCCGGGCCTCAGCACGCACCCGGCCGACGAGCTGCTCGGGCTCCACCTCGTGGGCATAGCCGCGGATGTAGCGTCTGGTCCTGGCGATGTGCCGCCCGGCCCGGATCAGCTTGGGCAGGTCCTCGCGCTCGTCGACCCAGCGGGTGTCGGCCGGCGAGCCGGCGTCGCGGATGAGCAGGGCGCCGGCGTCGCGGTCCCCGAGCGCCTGCTCCTCGGCACGAGCGGCGTCGACGGCCCCCTCCTTGGCGAGGCCGATGTGGCAGTGGGCGTCGACCAGTCCCGGTAGGACCCACCCGGGGACGGTGTCGACCTCGAGGCCCGGAGCGCTCGGCCGCTCGAAGGTGAGGCGCCCCCCGACCACCCACGCCTGCGAGCGGACCTCGTCCGGACCGACGAGAACAGGTCCGCTCAGGTGCAGCGCCGCGTCCATGGCCCGACCCTACCGAGAGCCCCCGGGGCCCCCGCGGCCGTCCACCCCTGCGGCCAGCGCGGCCAGCGCGTCCTCGACGAGGGCCGCGAGCCGGGGGCCGTCGCGCACGTGGTCAGGATCGGACACGACCGCCACCGCCAGCCGCCCGGCATACGAGAGGACGTCGAAGGAGACGGTGACGTTGCCGGGGTTGACGGCGACCGGGACGATCCTGGCGACCTCCCCGCCGGCCAGGTGCACCCGGGTCTGCGGACCCCGCACGTTGGTCTCGAACGTGTGGACCAGGTGCTGGCGCGCGACGAGCGCCTGGAACGCGCCCACCGCCGCCAGGCCCCGGAACACCGGCGTGAGCAGGGCTGCCGAGGCGCCGCGTGCCCCCTCCTGGAGCCGGCGTGACTGCTCGGCGACGGCGGCCAGGCGGATGTCGCTGTCCTGGACAGCGGGCACCCGGATCGGGATGACCCCCGTGGCGTTCCCCAGCGAGCCGGCCTCGCTCTGGCCCCGCGAGGACACGGGAACCGAGACGACGATCTCGCTCACCCGCTCGCCCCGACCTGCCAGGAGGTCGACAAGCGCCCCGGCGACGGCGGCCACGACGAGGTCGTTGATGCGCACGCCCCGACGGCGGGCCCCCGTGTGCAGGGCCTCGAGGTCGACCTCGGCGACGTGCACGCACCGGTCCCCACTCGTCGCCCGAAGGAGGCTGCACCGGTCGGCACCGCGAGGACCGCGCAGGCCGAGCTCGGTCGCCGCCGAGCCCAGGCGACGTACCGCGGCCGGTGCGCGGCGCACCGCGGCCAGCCGCTCCCGCCAGGCGTCGGCGGCCAGGGTCGGCGGGTCCGGCACCGGGCGCGTCGGCTCCGAGGGTGCGAGGTCGCCGGCCTCGTCGACGAGCGACGCCAGGACCGCCAGCCCGCCCATGCCGTCGGCGACGACATGGTGCATGACGATGGCCAGCCCGACAGCTCGTCCGGACCCGTCCTGCAGGATCCGCGCCCGCCACAGCGGCCGGTCGCGGGGCAGCCGGGTGAGGACGAGGTCGGTCGTGCTCGTCAGACGTGGGTCGCCGGCGCGGCGACCCGGCTGCGATCCGGCGACGATGCCTCCGACCGGCTCGGCTCCGACGTGGCGCTCGAGGGCGAACCCGTGGTCGTCGGCCCAGACGGCCCTGCCGCACCCCGGCGGCGTGCGGACCAGCCGCTGGCGCAGCCGGCGTACCCGCGGCACCCGGTCGGCGAGGACGTCCCGCAAGGCGGTCGCGGTCGGGGCGCCCTCGGCCGAGAGCTCGAGCAGCGCCCCGATGTTCATCGGCACGCTTCCCCGGTCGACGGCGAGCGTCATGAGGTCGCTGCCGCTGGCCCGGTCGATGGACGCCGGTGCGTGGTCGACACCCATACGCTCACTCTAGGGGCGGGTGGCGGCCGTGCCGCGCGCAGCGCGGCGCCTCGTCCACGGCCGGCGACCCCACCCGTACCGGTGCTCGCGGGCTGGTCAGGAGCGGAGCCGGAACACCGAGACCCGCTCCCACAGGTCCGCGGCGACGAAGTCCCGGGTCGCCGCGGACATACTCGCCCCGGCCCGTACCGTCGAGCCGCCAGGGAACACGTGAGGTCCGCCGGCGATGCTCTGGAGGTGGACCTGGGTGGCGGCCGCGCAGTGCCGGACCTGCTCGGTCGTCGTCATGGCGTCCTCGGCCCGGTCGGGCAGGGCGGTGCTGGTGGATGCCGCGGAGCAGCGGTCGCGCGACACCCAGCCGGCCATGCTCTCGCTCACGCCGATCTTCGGCCGCGGGTCCTGGTCGGCGCAGGCAGTCGTCGAGGTCCGGTAGGTCCAGCATTGGTCGTCGGTGCCGTGGACGTCGATGACGGTGATCGGCCGCGACGGAGCGCAGTGGGCGTTGGTCGCGTACTCGTTCTCCCCCGACACGGGGACGACCGCGGCGACCTGGTCGGACATCTCGCAGGCCACCCGGTGGGCCATGGCCGCTCCGTTGGAGAAGCCCATGACGTAGACCCGCACCCGGTCCACCGGGTAGCGCTGCTCCAGCCGGGCGAGCAGGGAACGCAGGTAGCCGATGTCGTCGGCACCGGAGTCGCACGCGTTGCCGGACGCACGGGCGTATGCCGGTCCGCCGCCCCCGGCGTTCCACGTCCGCAGCGAGGAGAGCACCCGGTTGGGCGTGCCGCTGGCATAGACGGTGATGAAGCCGGCCCGGGCGCCGACAGCCTACAGACACGTCGGGCTGGCGAGGTCGCCTCCCGCGCAGGTGGTCCCTTGGGCGTTGGTCGCGTTACCGCCACCGCCGTGGAGGAAGAGCACGAGCGGGACGGGGGCCCGGCCGAGGCCCGGAGGGAGGTATGCCGCATACGGCCTCGCGGCGAGTTTGCCCGTGACCGGCGCCGGCGCCGTGGTCGGCGGGGCCGGGTCGCCGGTCCCCGGCGCACCGGGCGCGGTGAGGGCGGTCCCGGCCGGCGTGGGGGTCGCTGCGTTCCGGTCGCGGAGCGGGCCACCGGCGCAACCGGCGGCCAGGACCGCGACGGCCAGCGCCACTGCGGTGATGCGCACCCACCTGGTGATGGTGGGAACGCTATGGGCGGGCCATCGACCCCACCTCGAGGGTTCCTCGTGGTCTCCTGGAGGCCCGGGCCCGTGTCCTGCCGCATCCGGGGCGAGGTCAGTCCCCCGGGGGCCCCCCCGCGTTGCGGGGGAGGAACTTCTCGAACCCAGCAGGTAGCTGCGAGGGGTCGAGGTCCTCCGGTGCGGGTCCGGCCGGTCCTGGTCCCGCACCGAAGGCCGAGCCGGGTGGCGGTCCGGCGACCCGGCGCTCCTGCGCCGCCCGCTCCTGTGCGGCCCGCTTCGCTGGGTTGCCGGACTTGGACTTCTTGCGCTGGGGCGGCGCCTGCCGTCCCTTGCGCTTGGCACCGCCCATGCCGGGCATCCCGGGCATCCCTGGGATGCCCCCGCCGCGGGCGAGCTGCTTCATGACCTTCTGGGCCTCGCTGAACCGTTCCAGCAGGCCGTTGACCTCTGAGGTGGTGACGCCGGAGCCCTTGGCGATGCGCGCCCGGCGCGAGCCGTTGATGGCCTTGGGGTGGGTCCGCTCGAACGGCGTCATCGACCGCACCATCGCCTCGATGCGGTCGAACTCGCGCTCGTCGAGGTTGTCGAGCTGGGCGCGCATCTGGCCCATCCCGGGCATCATCCCCAACATCGCCTTGAGCGAGCCCATCTTCTTGATGGCCGCCATCTGCTGGAGGAAGTCGTCGAAGGTGAAGTCCTCCTGGGCGAGGAACTTCCGCTCCATCTCGGCGGCCTCGTGGGCGTCGAACGCCCGCTGGGCCTGCTCGATGAGGGTGAGGACGTCGCCCATGTCGAGGATCCGCGAGGCCATCCGGTCGGGGTGGAAGACCTCGAAGTCCTTGACCTGCTCGCCCGTGGAGGCGAACAGGATCGGCCGGCCGGTGACCGTCGCGACCGACAGGGCGGCGCCACCGCGGGCGTCGCCGTCGAGCTTGGTGAGGACGACGCCGGTGACGTCGACCCCGTGCAGGAA
>CAYPYK010000062.1:0-15100 GCA_964414665.1 uncultured Intrasporangiaceae bacterium
TACGACGTGGCCGGCCTGCGGGCTGACGCCGACGTCATGGTGTGGTGGCACGCCGGGACGGTCGAGGCCCTCCAGGACGCCTACCACGGGCTGCTGCGCACCGAGCTCGGCTCGCACCTCGAGCCGGTGTGGTCGGTGGCGGCGCTGCACCGGCCGGCGGAGTTCAACAAGAGCCACATCCCGGCGTTCCTCGCCGACGAGCAGGCCCGCCGCTATGCGTGCGTCTACCCGTTCGTCCGGTCCTACGAGTGGTACCTCCTTCCCGATGAGGAGCGCCGCGAGCTGCTGGCGGAGCACGGCCGGATGGCCCGCGACTACCCCGACGTGCGGGCCAACACGATCTCGTCGTTCGCCCTCGGCGACTACGAGTGGGTGCTGGCGTTCGAGGCCGACGAGCTGGACCGGATCGTCGACCTGATGCGCGAGCTGCGGGCCTCCAGGGCGCGGCGGCACGTCCGGGTCGAGGTCCCCTTCTACACCGGCCCACGCGTCGACCTCCCCGCCCTGGTGGCCGCCCTGCGCTGACAGTCCAGCCCCACCCCCCAGCCGCACCACCTGTCACAACTTTTCCGCCCCATCCGGCAAACCCGAGGTTCGCCGGGGTTAACGACCCTGGCGAACCTCGGGTTTGCCTTGCCAAGCGGTCGTCCACAGGGTCGTATGCCGTGCCGCGGTTGTCCACAGCCGGCCGGCAACCGGTGGTGGCGGACGGTCAGCGGGGGCCATCCTCGGCGGTCATGGAGCCTGGAGACCTGGCGTTGGCCCACCTCGCGGAGGGCCAGCACGGCCTGTTCACGACCGGTCAGGCGGCCCAGCTGGGCGTCGGACCACTGCGGCTGGCGCGACTCGTCGCCGACGGGACGCTTCAGCACCCGGCGCGCGCCCTCTACGGCTGGACGGCGCAGGCGCCAACGGAGGCGACCGCGCGGCATACCCAGCTGGCCTTCGGCGCTCACCTTCTCTACGACGACGCCGTGTTGACCGGTGTCACGGCGGTCCTGGCCCACGGCGTCACGCAGTGGGGCAGCGATCTCGGGCGTCCGCACATCCTCCGCCCCGTCGATCGCGCGATCGGGGTGCGCGCGTTCCACATCCGGCCTGCCCGGTCCGCGGCCGTCCCGACGGCGTTCGGGCCGGCCGTGCCCGTCGGGGACGCCCTCGTCCAGCACGCCATCGATGACGGCGTCGTCCCGGGGGTCGTCAGCGCGGACCACGCACTTCACCTCGGGCTGGTCGAGCTCGAGGTGCTGACCGACGCCGTGTCGCGGGTGGCGACCTGGCCGGGCGCCTCCCGTGCCAGGTCGATGCTGGCCTGGGTCGATGCTCGCTCGGAGTCGGTGGGCGAGTCCCGCTGTCGTGTCGACCTGGCCTCACACGGGATCCGCCTCGTGCCTCAGGTGCGCATCAGCGACGACCACGGTACGGCCGTGGCGCGCGTCGACTTCGTCGTGGAAGGTACCAAGGTCATCGTGGAGTTCGATGGCAGGATGAAGTATGCCGCGGGCGACCCTGGCGTCCTGTGGGCAGAGAAGCGCCGCGAGGACCGCCTTCGGCGGCTGGGTTACGTTGTCGTCCGTATCACCTGGGCCGACCTGGAGCACCCCGGGCGAGCGGCGGCCAAGGTGCGCCAGGCGCTGCGGGCGGCATAGCGGCATACCGCCGGAGGCTGGACAAGGCAAACGTGAGGTTCGCATGGGTTATCAACCCTTGCGAACCACACGTTTCCCCGATGGGGCGGAAAAGCTGTGGTTGGTGGGGGAGGGGGGTCAGGCGGGGGGCTTGGGGCGCAGGGTGAGGGAGATCGAGTTGATGCAGTAGCGCTGGTCGGTCGGGGTGTCGTAGCCCTCGCCCTCGAACACGTGGCCGAGGTGGCTCCCGCAGGTCGCGCACCGCACCTCCACCCGCGGCCGCCCCGGCAGCGAGCGGTCCTCCAGAAGCTCGACCGACTCCCCGGCCAGCGGGCTGAAGAACGACGGCCACCCGCAGTGGCTCTCGAACTTGGTGTCCGAGGTGAACAGCTCGGCTCCGCAGGCCCGGCAGGCGTAGACGCCCTCGGTCTTGGTGTCGGTGTACTCGCCGGTGAACGGCCGCTCGGTGCCCGCCTGACGTAGCACCTGGTACTCCTGAGGGGTCAGCGTCTCCCGCCACTGCTCGTCGGTCCTGTCCACGGCATGGGTTCGCTCGCTCGGCTTCATGTCGGGCACAACCAGCCGGGCCCCGGGAACGTTCCCCCAGCCCGGTCACGTCATCGCGCCGTAAGGTCGGGGACGACACACGCGGGCGTGCCCAACCCATGACGGCGAGGCGCGCATCGACCGGGGCAGCGCTCGACGAGGAGGCAGCGGTGGACCAGGAGGCAGCGGTGGACCAGAAGCGGCTGACGGCGACGCGACGCGCCCTGCACGCGGTGGCCGAGCTGGTCATCGCCGGGCCGCAGTACCGCGCGCACGGGACGATCCGGCTCCGGGTGCTCCCCGGTGGCTTCGGCGGTGTGGTCCTGCCGGTGCGGGTGGACGCGGGGGACCTCGTGTGGGACGGCGGACGTACGCCGCTGCGCGGGACCTGCCGCGACCTCGCCACCGCCGCCGGTCTCGTCGTCGGCGCGCCCGACCTGTATGCCGACGGCTCGGGTGTCGACCCCGACGAGCCCCTGGCCGCCGATGCCGAGGCCCTGGAGGTGCTGCTGGACTGGTTCGGGGTGGGTACCGAGGGGCTGCGGAGGTTCGCCCCCGGTGAGGAGCCGGTCCTGTGGCCCGAGCACTTCGACGTCGGGATCGCTGCCGACGAGGTGAACTACGGCGTCTCGCCGGGGGACGCCGGCCACCAGAGCCCCTACGCCTACGTCGGCCCGTGGACCGCGCGGCAGGGCGAGTTCTGGAACGCACCCTTCGGGGCCCTGCGCCCGGCCGCCGAGCTCGCCGACCCGCGGGCCGTGGCGGCGTTCTTCGCCGCCGGTCGGGCAGCCGCCGGCTGACGGGTAGCCGCCGGCTGACGGGCAGGCGCTCGACCCGGCGCGCCCGCCCTCAACGGCGCAGTGACAGGTGGACGACCTGGGGGTCGTGGTCGCTGTCCTGGTCCCAGAACGGGCTGTTGGTGTGGACGATGTCGTACGTGAACGCCGCCGGGGAGCCGCCCCGCGACGGCCGCCACGGACCGACGCGGCGCCGGTCGGTGGTGGCGAGCGACCGGCTCAGCAGGAGGTGGTCGAGCACCTGGCTGTTGCCCTCGTAGTCGTACGTCCACTGCATCCGCCGGGGCAGGGTGCGCGGCAGGTCGGTCAGGGCGGTGGCACCGCCGCCCTCCAGGGTCCCGACGAGCGTGTCCGCCGTCTGGCTGAACTGGAAGTCGTTGACGTCACCCGCCACGACGAGCCGCGCGTCCCTCTCGACGCCGAACAGGCCGTCGGCCCACGCTCGCACCACCTCGGCCTGCGCGTGTCGCTGGTCCTCGCTGAAGCGGGTCGGCTGCTGCCAGCGACCGAACAGCGGGTCGTCGCCGCCCTTGGAGGCGAAGTGGACCGCGATGACGAAGATCGTCCTGCCGTGGAAGCGGAACTCCCCGACGAGCGGCTTGCGCGAGTCGTCCCAGGCCGTGTTCGCCGGGTCGATGCGCCCGGGCGAGGCGCTGAGCTCCGCGGTGTGGTGTGGGCCGGTGACCACCGTCACCGGCGTCGTGGCGTCGCCGCCCGGCCGGTCGACGAGCCGGACGCCCCGGTCGGCCCGGAACAGGAAGACGTTGCGGATGTTGCCACCCGGCTGCCCACCGTCCTGGTCGTTGACGGGGTTGACCCAGCGCGCGGTGTATGCCGGCCCGCCGGCCGCGACGATGGCGGCCGCCAGCTTGTCGGTCGTCGCCGTCGAGTCGACGACGCCGTCGTCGGTGGCGCCACTGTTGTCCTGGACCTCCTCGATGGCCAGGACGTCGGGGGCGCGCAGGTTGTGCACGATCTGGCCGGCGAGCCGGTCGAACTTGCTCTGCGGGTCGGTCGGTGCGAGGTTCTCGACGTTGAACGAGGCCACCGACAGCTGGCTGGCCCTCTGCCGCGGAGCGACCTCCCGCCTCAGAGCGCCGCTCTTGACGGTCGGGGGTGCGGTGACCTCGAGCATGAAGTTGGCGAACTGGTAGTCCAGGACCCCGGTGGTGGTCCCCGTGAGGGTGTCGCCGACATTGGCCTTGGGCATGGCGTCCGGGCCGATGACCGCGTCGTCGAGCTGGACGCGCATCGCGTTGGGATGGTCGTAGCCGCTGTAGACGACGCCGCCGACCTCCGAGCGCAGGGCCGTGACGTGCCGGCCCGGGATGACCGGCATCTCGCCGTAGGCGTTCGTGGGCCCGACCACCTTGGCGTTCTTGAGGGCGACCCGCATGCCCTCCATCGACTCGTAGAAGTCGATGGCGTTGGCGCTCGGGTCGAAGGTGGCCGAGGGGTACTCGACGCTGCCGGGGTCGCCGGACTCGATGACCTGCTGCGGCGCGACGCGGTCGACGCCGAGGACGACGGGCGCCGGGAGCGGGTTGCCGCTCGAGGCGACGGTGACGACGGGCGAGACGATCTCGGTCGTCGTGAGGTTGTCGTTGCCGCCCGAGCCGCCGGGCCGGAACTCGCTCACCGAGCCGTCCACGGTGACGTCGTCGCCGACGGCCACGGTCGGCGCGGTGCGGGTGTAGACGAGGATGCCCTCCGAGGTGGCCGGGTCGCCGTCCGGCGTCGGGTCCTGCATCCAGAAGCCGGAGGAGGTCTCGGCGGTGACGATGCCCTCCACCCCGTTGGCCGGCCTGCCGGCATACGGGGAGAGATGTCCGGCGCCCTGGATCTGGTGGATCGTCTCGGGCTCGTTGACCGGCGGCGGGCCGCAGGTGAAGGCGTCGGCGGCCGAGCTCGCCGGGGAGGGATCGCCGGAGGCGAAGTCGGCGCTGTTGTTGTCGGTGTCGGTGCACGGCGTGAGGCGGGAGTCCGAGGTGGTGTTCGACAGACCCGGGGCGGGTCCGGTGCCCTCGAAGGTCGTCGCCGCGCCGTACCCCACCTGGTCGACGAGCGTGCCGCCGGCGTCGAGGAGCTCGATCCGGCCCGAGCTCGCCGACATCGTCAGGGTGCCGGTGGCGTCGGGGGTCGGCAGGTCGGTCGTGCCGCCCGCACCGGTCGACTCCTGGACGAGGTAGGTGTGCATCGGCGCGATCGAGCCGCTGAGGAGGGTCGGCGTCCCGCTGGGGCTCGTGCCGCTCGCCGAGAAGTACCGCACCGTCCAGCCGGTCACGTCGATCGCGGTGTCGGTCGGGTTGGACAGCTCGACGAAGTCGCTCCTCCAGGTCGAGCCGCTGTTGCCGCCGCCGCCGTAGACCTCGTTGACCAGGACCGAGGTGGGCGCGGCCTGGGCCGGCGTGGCGACGGCGAGGGCCGCCAGGGCGAGGGCAGGGACCGAGAGCGCGGCCAGGAGGCTGCGGCCGCCCACGGGCGTATGCCGTGGGGTGGCGAGCGGCGGCGAGGTGGACATGGGTCTTCCCTTGGGGTGTGTGGGGCCGACCCATCGAACGTAGGTCGGGCTGTGCGGCGGGCGCGCGTCGAGGAGGTAAGGACTGGGCAAAGTTCTGGTCAAGCGCCTCGTCCACTGTCCGTCGCCGTCGCTGGCTAGGCTCGGCTCATGAGCTCTGACGAGGTCATCGAGGTCCCGGGGCCGGACGGGGTCCGACAGGTGCGGCTGAGCAGCCCCGACAAGGTGATGTGGCCGGACCTCGGCATCACCAAGGGCGACCTCGCGGCATACATCGTCGCCGTCGGCGAGCCGCTGCTCGGCGCGCTGGCCGACCGGCCGGTCACCCTCCAGCGATTCCCCGAGGGGATCGGGGGCGAGGCGTTCTACAACAAGAACCCGCCCACGGGCCTGCCCCGGTGGGCGCGGACCGTGATGTGCACCTACCCGTCGGGGCGCCGACACGCCCAGCTCGTCGTCGACGAGGTGGCCACCGCGGTGTGGGCAGTCCAGATGAACACCGTGACCTTCCACCCCTGGCCGGTCCGCTCGGGCGACAACGACAACCCCGACGAGCTGCGGATCGACCTCGACCCACAGCCGGGACGGACGTTCTCGGACGCGGTCGAGGCGGCGCACGTCCTGCGCGAGGTGATGGCCGAGGTCGGGCTCACCGGCTGGGCCAAGACCTCGGGCAACCGCGGCGTCCACGTCTTCGCGCGGATCGCTCCCACCCACGAGTTCCTCGACGTCCGGCACGGCATCATCGGGATCGCCCGTGAGCTCGAGCGCCGGCTGCCCGACCTCGTGACGACGGCCTGGTGGAAGGAGGAGCGCGGGGAGAGGGTCTTCGTCGACTTCAACCAAGCCTGCCGGGACCGCACGATCGCCTCGGCGTACAGCCCTCGGCCGCTGCCGGGGGCGCCGGTGTCGATGCCGGTGACCTGGGCCGAGCTCGACACCATCGTGCCGGGGGACTTCACGGTGCTCACCGTGCCCGACGTGCTAGAGGACCGCGACGACGCCTGGGCCGGGATCGGCCTGACCGTCGGCGACGTCTCGGGGGCGATCGCGCTGTGGGACCGGGACGTGCGGGAGCGCGGTCTCGGCGAGCTCAACTTCCCGCCCGACTACCCGAAGATGCCGGGGGAGCCGCCGCGTGTCCAGCCGAGCAAGCGGCGGGCGGACCGGGCCGACGAGGACTACCTCGGACCCAAGGCCGACCGGGACGCCGACGAGCGGGCCCGGTGGGGTATGCCGGTCACCCCGCCGGTCGCGCCGATGCTCGCCAAGTCGGTGGCCGGCATACCCGAGAAGGGCGATCTGCTCTTCGAGCCGAAGTGGGACGGGTTCAGGTCGGTGGTCTTCCGGTCCGGGGACCTCGTCGAGATCGGCAGCCGCAACGGCAAGCCGATGACCCGCTACTTCCCCGAGGTCGTCGAGGCGGTCCTGGCGAACCTGCCGGACCGATGTGTCGTGGACGGCGAGATCGTCCTGGTCCGACCGGGGTCGGGGCGCCTCGACTTCGAGCTGCTCCAGCAGCGGATCCACCCCGCCGCCAGCCGGGTCAGGAGGCTCGCAGCCGAGACGCCGGCGAGCTTCGTGGCGTTCGACCTGCTCGGGCTCGGCGACGACGACCTGCGGGACCGGCCGTTCGCCGAGCGGCGGGCGCTGCTCGAGGGGGCTCTGGCCGGCGCGGTGGCCCCGGTGCACCTCACCCCCGCGACGACGGACCGCGCCGCGGCGAGGCGATGGTTCGAGCAGTTCGAGGGGGCAGGGCTCGACGGCGTGGTCGCCAAGCCGCTCGACGGGGTCTATGCCCAGGACAAGCGGACGATGTTCAAGATCAAGCACGAGCGCACCGCCGACTGTGTCGTGGCGGGCTACCGGACCCACAAGTCCGGCGACGACGCGGTCGGCTCGCTGCTGCTCGGGCTCTACGACGGCGACGGTCAGCTGGCCAGCGTCGGGGTGATCGGGGCCTTCCCGATGGCCCGTCGCCGCGAGCTCATGGAGGAGCTCCAGCCGCTCGTCACCGGCTTCGACGACCACCCCTGGGCGTGGGCCAAGCAGGAGGAGGGGACCCGCACGCCGCGCAACGCCGAGTACAGCCGATGGAGCGCCGGCAAGGACCTGTCGTTCACCCCCTTGCGTCCGGAGCGGGTCGTCGAGGTCCGCTACGACCACATGGAGGGGGTGCGGTTCCGGCATACGGCGCAGTTCGTGCGCTGGCGCCCCGACCGGGAGCCGGAGTCGTGCACCTACGAGCAGCTCGAGGAGCCGGTGTCCTACGACCTCGCTGACGTGCTCTCGGCCGAGGGACCCGAGTGAGCGGACCCGTCCGGCTCGGCCGGCGCACCGTCGTCGGTGCCGCGGCCCTGGGCGGCACGGCCGCCGTGGCCGGCGCGGCGGGCTCGCTGGCCGCCGCCGCCTACTTCGCTCGGCGCGTCCTCACCCCGGACCGGCAGCGTCCCGACGACACGACCATCCTCGCCGCGCACCGGGAGACGCTCGTGCTGGCCCGCGATCTCGAGACGGTGGTGCCAGGACGCTACGGGCTGTGGCTCGACGGGGGAGCCGGGCACGCTCGAGTGGGTGACATCGTCGCCGACGACCCGCGGGCCGGCACCGTCGAGCGGGTCCTGCTCGGCCTGGACCGGGGCGACCTCTCGCCCGGACCGGCGCGGTGGAACCCGTACTACTACGGCTCGCCCCCTGAGGTGTCGCTCGGGCTGCCCACCCGGCACATCGGCATCGGCGGCGAGCTGGGCACCCTGCCGGCCTGGGTGGTGGCGCCCGACGGCGGGGCCACCGACCGCTGGGCCGTCCTCGTCCACGGGCGCGGGGCCCGGCGGGAGGAGGCGATCCGCGCGATCCCGCCGCTGCGCGACCTCGGCTGGACCGCGCTCGTCCCGAGCTACCGCAACGACGAGGGGGTGCCGCCCGGGCCGGACGGTCGCTACAACCTCGGACTGTCCGAGTGGCGCGACATCGAGGCCGCGATGCGGTTCGCCGTCGGTCAGGGGGCGCGGGAGATCCTCCTCGGCGGGTGGTCGATGGGCGGCGCGATCGTGCTGCAGGTGCTCGACCGCTCAGCCCTGTCGACGCTCGTCTCGCGGGTCGTGCTCGACGCGCCGGTCATCGACTGGGCCGACGTCCTGGCATTCCACGCCCGGGCCAGCCGGCTGCCGCCGGCGATCGGCTCGCTGTCGCGCACGATGATGGGCCGCCGCTGGGGGAGGCGGCTGGTCGGGGTGCACGAGTCCGTCGACGTCGCGCAGACCGACTGGGTGGGCAGGAGCGGCGAGCTCCGGCACCCGGTGCTGCTCATCCACTCTGCAGACGACGACTTCGTGCCGGTGGGCCCGTCGCGGCAGCTCGCCGCGCGCCGGCCCGACCTGGTCCGCCTCGAGGAGTGGGCCGTGGCCCGGCACTGCGCGGAGTGGAACCTCGACCCGGGCCGGTGGGAGCGGGTCGTCAGCGAGTTCGCCTCCTAGCGAGGCACCCGCCACAGGCCGAGCAGGGTGCCGTCCTCCTCGAGCAGGACGGCAGGGACCAGGCCGACGTCGACGAGGTCCCCGTGGGTGACCCGGATGCCGACGCCACCGACCACCAGGGGGACCAGGGTGAGGGCGAGCTCGTCGACGAGGCCGGCGGCCAGGAGCGTGGCGAACAGGGTGGGTCCGCCCTCGGCCAGGACGTGCGGCATACCCTCCGACGCCAGCCGTGCCAGGACGGCCGGGAGGTCGACGCTCTCCTCGCCCACGACCCAGACGTCGGCGTCGCCGAGCGCGTCGCGGGCGGCGGCGACGGGGCGCTCGCCCGCGGCCGCGCAGGTGACCAGGACGCCCCGGCCGCGGTCGCCGCGGGGCCCGAGCAGGCCCGGCGGTGGTGTGGCCGATGCGGAGACGACGACCAGGGGCGGTGGAGTCGGGCGCCGGCGGGTGGGCGCGATCCGGGTGTACCCCTCGGCGCGGGCCGTCCCGGCCCCGACGAGGACGACGTCGCACAGCCGCCGCTGCACGGCGAAGACGCGGTTGTCCGGTGGGGTGTTGATCGAGCCGCTCACCCCGTCGGGCCCGACGGCAGAGCCGTCGAGGGTGCTGACGAAGTTGGCCCGCAGACGCCGGCCCGAGCCGTACGCGTAGAGCTCGGTCAGGACGTCCTCGTCGAGGTCGACGACGTCGATCCCGAACGCGTTGCGGTCCCGGCTGTCGAGGAGGAGGCGCACCTCGTCAGTGTGCCAGCGGGCTGACAGGATGAGCGCATGGCGACGAGGACCAAGCAGACCGGAAGGGCCCAGAAGGCGGGGCGCGCGGCCCGGGACGCGGCGGCGAAGTCCACGGCCGCGGACGCGACGGCAAAGAAGGCCAAGGCGGCCAAGGGTGAGGCGAAGGCCAAGGGTGAGGCGAAGGCCAAGGCGGCCAAGCGCGCCAAGGCCGAGGCGGCCAAGGGTGAGGCGAAGGCCAAGGCCAAGGCCGCCAAGGCCGAGGCGAAGGCCGCAAGGGCCGCTGCGAAGACGGGCCGGGCAGGGCGGACGTTCGGCGAGGCCCTGCGCGTCGGGGCCGGCTTCGACCTGGGCGCTCTCGACCCGCGGGCGACCCCGGGCTTCGACGGCTCGAAGTCCGCCGGGGTGGACCTGATGGAGGAGCTGCAGGCGCAGCTCGGGGACCTGCAGGAGCGGCTCTACGCCGAGTCCAAGGAGGGCGGCGGCCAGTCCCTGCTGCTCGTCATCCAGGGTATGGACACCTCGGGCAAGGGCGGCATCATGCGCCACGTCGTGGGGGCCTTCGACCCGCAGGGTGTGAAGTACACGGCCTTCAAGGCGCCGACACCGCAGGAGCGGGCGCACCCGTTCCTCTGGCGGATCCGCAACGCCCTGCCCGCGCCAGGGCAGATCGGGGTGTTCGACAGGTCGCAGTATGAGGACGTCCTCATCGTCCGGGTGCACAACCTGGTGCCGCGAGCCGTGTGGGCGCGCCGCTACGCCCAGATCAACGCCTTCGAGGCCAGGGCCGCCGCGCATGGAGCGACCGTCGTCAAGGTCATGCTGCACATCTCCTACGAGGAGCAGCGCGAGCGCCTCGGAGAGCGGCTGTCCCGCCAGGACAAGCTGTGGAAGTTCAACCCGAGCGACATCGACGAGCGGGCGCGCTGGGCCGACTACATGGCTGCATACCAGGTCGCCCTCGACAGGTGCTCGACCGACGTGGCCCCGTGGTATGTCGTTCCGGCCGACCGCAAGTGGTTCGCTCGCCTGGCCGTGACGGGGCTGGTGCTGGAGCACCTGCGGGCGATGGACCCGCAGTGGCCGAGTGTCGACTTCGACGTCGCCGAGCAGACGGCGCGGTTGGCCGCCACCTGACGCACGCCTGCTTGTGTCCGAGTGGTTGGCGGGTATGGCGACCAGTTACTCGGACGCACGCTGTGGCCGCCTGCTTGTGTCCGAGTGGTTGGCGGGTATGGCGACCAGTTACTCGGACGCTGCGGGGGGCGGCTAGGCCGGGAGCGCGCGGTCGATGAGCTGTGCCACCCTGGCGGCACCCACGTCGGGGGAGAGCGTCCCGAACATCCCGCCGTGGTCCGCCCTCAGCCGGCTCGCCAGGAAGGCGTGCGACACCGCCTCGGGGGAGTGCTGGATCAGGAGCGCCGCCTGCAGGGTGAGGGCCAGCCGTTCGACGATGCGCCGCGCCTGCCAGGGGGCGTCCTCGCGAGCCGCGAGGGCGGCATACCCCTCGACCTCGTCGATCCGGGCGTCGAGCACCGCGTCGTGGCCGCGCACGAGCGCGAGCTCCTTGCCCACAGCGGCGAGCGACCCGGGCTCGCGCACCATGGCCCGGAGCACGTCGAGTGCGTTGACGTTGCCGGAGCCCTCCCAGATCGAGTTGAGCGGCGCCTCGCGGTAGAGCCGGGCCAGCCCGTTCTCCTCGACGTAGCCCGCCCCACCGAGGCACTCCATCGCCTCGGCCACCATCGCAGGCGTCCGCTTGCACACCCACGACTTGCCGAGGGCCACGCCGATCCGCGAGAACTCGGTGTCCCCCTCGTCGACCGCGTGAGCGAGCCGCATCGCCAGCACCGTAGCGGCCTCGGACTCGAGCGCGAGGTCGGCGAGCACGTTGCGCATGAGCGGCTGGTCGACCAGCGCCCGGCCGAACGCCGCTCGGTGCCGCGCATGGTGGACCGCCCGTGCCAGGGCCAGGCGCATCAGTGCGGTCGACCCGAGCACCGTGTCGAGCCGGGTCGAGGCGACCATGTCGATGATGGTGCGCACGCCCCGGCCCTCCTCGCCGACCCGCATGCCCCACGTGCCATCGAGCTCGATCTCGGACGACGCGTTCGCCCGGTTGCCCACCTTGTCCTTGAGCCGCTGGATGAGGAAGGTGTTCCGATGCCCGTCGTCGAGGACCCGAGGCACGAGGAAGCAGGTGAGCCCGCCCTCGGCCTGGGCCAGGACGAGGAAGACGTCGCTCATCGGCGCCGAGCAGAACCACTTGTGTCCGGTCAGCTGGTGGGTCTCGCCGTCGATCGGCCCGCCCGGCACCTTCACCGCGACGGTCGTGTTGCTCCGGACATCGGAGCCGCCCTGCTTCTCGGTCATCGCCATGCCCGCGATGAGCCCGGCCTTGTCGGCCGGCCGGCGCAACCCGGCGTCGTAGCGGCGCGACGCCAGCCCGGCAAGCCAGCGGTCCGCCACCTCCGGGGTCGCCCGCAGCGCGGGGGCGGCGGCATACGTCATGGAGATCGGGCACAGGTGGGCCGCCTCGGCCTGGGTCCACACGACGAACCCGGCCGCCCTGCGCAGGTGGGCTGCGCTTCCGGCCGGCCGCGTCCACGGCTCGGCGGTCAGGCCGTTGCTCACCGCGACGTCCATGAGCTGATGCCAGGCGGGGTGGAACTCCACCTCGTCGATCCGCTCGCCCTGGGCGTTGTGGGTATGCAGGACAGGCAGCACCCGGTCGGCCTGGTCGGCCCAGGCCTGGGCCACCCCCGACCCGGCCAGCGCGCCGAGAGCGTCGAGGTCGGCGGTGGCCTCGGCGGCGTCCTCTCGTGAGACGGCACCCCAGCGGGCGAGCGCCTCGCTGAGGGCGGCGTCGCCCGTGAAGAGGTTGTGCCCGGTGAAAGGAGGGACCTGGTTCGTGACCTCGTGCGTGCTCACGAACGACAGGGTATGCCGCGATGGCGCGGCCGCTGCGGGGGGCGACCGGCGGCGCCGGCACGCGGCAAACCTCTTGGGGTGTCTGTGGGCCGCCCGAGCAGGGTGTCCGGATACCGTGGGGCGCGTGACGGACGCGAAGCGACGCCTACGGCGCTGGCTGAGGCGTGTCCCGTTCCTCGAGTCGGTCGCCCGGCTGACCGTGACGACGATCCGGATCTGCCTGCGCTACCGGGTGACCGGTCTGGCCTCGGAGGCAGGGTTCTTCGCGCTGCTGTCGCTGCCGCCTCTGGTCCTCGGGCTGTTCGGCGGTGTCGGGTATATCGGACGCTGGCTCGGCCCCGAGACCGTCAACGACGTGCGGACGGCCGTCGACGACTTCGCCAGCCGGTTCCTCACCGACCAGGTCATCTCCTCCACGCTGGGCCCGACCGTGGAGGACGTGTTCAAGGACGGGCGCTTCGACCTGCTCTCCCTGGGCTTCCTCCTGTCCCTGTGGTCCGGCTCGCGCGCCCTCAACGTCTTCGTCGACACGATCTCGATCATGTACGGCCAGTCCGGGGTCCGCGGGATCGTGCAGACCCGGGCACTGTCGTTCAGCCTCTACGTCATGGCCCTCTTCGTGGGGGTCGTCACGGTCCCGCTCGTCCTCATCGGCCCGAACATCCTCGGCCAGCTCCTACCGCCCCGGTTGGAGTTCCTCAACCTGCTCTACTGGCCCGTCGTCACCCTGCTGACCGTGGCCAACCTCGCGACGCTCTACCACGTCTCGACGCCGCGGCGCAGTCCCTGGCTCCGCGACGTGCCTGGGGCGGCGCTCACCCTGGTCATCTGGGTGCTGGCGTCGTTCGCGGTGCGCGGGTCGATCGCCGCCTCGCTCGGCGGGTCCTCGATCTATGGGCCGTTGTCGGCGCCG
Organism: uncultured Intrasporangiaceae bacterium; assembly: GCA_964414665.1. Lineage (GTDB taxonomy): Bacteria > Actinomycetota > Actinomycetes > Actinomycetales > Dermatophilaceae > CAVSJJ01. The sequence goes on from CAYPYK010000062.1 coordinate 13,541, forward strand.
ATCGTGCTGATGATCTGGCTGTACGCGCTGGCCATCGCAGTGCTCATCGGGGCCGCGCTCAACGCTGCGCTGCGCGAGCTGTGGCCGACCGAGGAGGAGCGGGGGCTGCGGACCCGCCTCATCGACTCGCTCCGCTCGCTCACCCGGCGAGACGACGACGAGGACGCTGCGACGACCTCCGAGCACCGGCTGCCGGCCCTCGACATCGACCCGTTCGCCGAGGACGAGGACGAGGACGACCTCGGGCTCGGGGCCGTCCGCCAGGCCGCGCGCCGGCCCCTCACCCCGCTCAGCAACCCACCGCGGCACGGGTCCGCGGGCCCGCCGCATACCGACGAGCCGGACCGGCGGACGGGTGCGTCGGGGGGTTCCATGGGTGGGCCGCACGGGCCCGACGAGGACGGTCCGGACGGCGGTCCCGGGAGCGGTCCCGGGAGCGATCAGGGGGGCGAGACCGGGGGTGACACCGGTTTGGAGATGACCCGGCGCATCGGCTAGTGTCTGCACGCACCGCTGAGAGGTCGACAGGCCTCTGGGCAGCGCGGATGTAGCTCAGTTGGTAGAGCGCAACCTTGCCAAGGTTGAGGTCGCCGGTTCGAGGCCGGTCATCCGCTCGGAGGGTTTAGCCGCCCCCACGGTGGAGTGGCCGAGAGGCGAGGCAGCGGCCTGCAAAGCCGCGTACACGGGTTCAAATCCCGTCTCCACCTCGAGTAACAACCCTGCTAGGGCGATTGGCGCAGTGGTAGCGCGCTTCCTTGACACGGAAGAGGTCGGCAGTTCAAACCTGCCATCGCCCACCAGAGACGAGAACGGCCCCTGACCTGCGAGGACGCGGTGTCAGGGGGCCGAGCAACGGTCCGCGGGTGTACCCCTTCGTGCCTCCTGCCTGACCAACCTTCTTGATTTCGACACAGATGTTGTCGGTCGCGAGGGCCACCGGGGATGACCTGCGTCGGTGTCTGGGGGGATGGCGACCTCTTCCCCGAACTCGGTCATGGGCGGTCCTGGTGTCGCCGCGCGGGGTGGGTCAGTGCATGCGCCCGTGGCCGCCCACCGCCGGCCCGGGCCTTGGGCATCCCGACCAGAACGAAGGCTGCGAAGACGGCCCCCAGTGCGGCGGCACCGACGAAGCCCCCGAGAAGGCGTGCGCCGCGCCAGTGGGTGGTGGTCAGGCTTCCGGCGGTGGTGGCGACGGCGGAGAGTACGGCGACACCGAGGTTTGCCGACACGGGGACAAGGACCATGCCCACCTGGGGGAGCGTGCGTGGTGACCTCTCCGGTGACGGAAGCGGTCTCGACGGGCCCGCGGCGGAAGGCGCCGGTGAGGGCGCTCATCTCGCAAGCCGCTTCACGATCAGGTCGACGAAGCGCTCCACACCCTGCGAGGTCAGGTGGCGCTCGAGGACGTCCGGCGTCATCGTCCTGGTGCCACCCGACCGCCGAGTCGATGCAGGACTTCACCTCGGCCGGCCCCGCCGGCTGCGCCCACACCGCTCCGCCGGCCACGAGGGAAGCCATCGGTCTCGGATACCCTTCACTGGTGGCCGGTCCCGACGTCCG
>CAYPYK010000063.1:0-14973 GCA_964414665.1 uncultured Intrasporangiaceae bacterium
TCCCCGAGCCCGCCGGGATCCGCGCCCAGGCCGTCCGGCGTGACGGCACGCTCGTCGAGGACTTCATGCTCGTGCAGACCGCCGCCTGCGTCCACGTCCTCAACGCCCCGTCGCCGGCCGCCACCTCGGCCATGCCGATCGCCGCCCACATCGCCGACCGCGTCCTCGCCCCCTCCTGACCTCCGGGATCGGGTCACCCGGACGCCGGGCCGGCGTCGCTGTCCCCGGCGCCGGCCGGCATTGCCGTCTCCTGCTGCCCCGACGACGAGCCCGAGGGTGCCGAGCGGGGCAGCGCGAAGGTGGCCAGCAGCCCGACGACGAGCGCCGCCGCGGCCGCGGCGGTGGTGAGCCGGCTGGCCGAGATCATCGCGTCGGCGGCCGCGTGCGCGACGGCCTGGGCGCTGGGGTCGGCCTGCAGCCCGGCGATCGCGATGCCCGCGCTCCCCTTGACGGCCGAGGAGATCGCGTCGACCGCCGAGCCGGGCAGGTGCAGTGCCGCGAGGTTGTCGTGGGTCGCCGCACCGAGCCGTGAGACGAGCAGGCCACCCAGCAGGGCCACGCCGAGGGCGGAGCCGAGCTGCCGGATGGAGCTCTGCAGCCCGGACGCCTGGCCGCTCTCGTCCCGAGGGACGTCGGACAGGAGCAGGGAGGTGAGCTGGGCGGTCGCCATGCCGACCCCGACGCCGTAGCCGAACAGCAGCACGCACAGCGCCCACGTCGGCACGGTGCTCGACACGGCGAGGGCCACGCCACCGACGGCCACCGCCTCGAGGGCGAGCCCGGTCTGCACGATGGCGCGCTGGTTCACCCGCCGCCCGATGCGCGGCAGCATCCCCGAGACGAGGAACGTCCCGGCGGCCAGGACGAGGATGACCCCGCCGGTCCCCAGCGCGCTGTAGCCGAGAGTGCCCTGGAGCAGCAGGGGCAGCGTGAAGAGCAGCCCGAACTCCCCGAACGCGACGATGAGCGCGGCGACGACGCCCGCGCGGAACGTCGTGAGCCGCAGCAGCCCGAGGTCGATGAGGACGTAGCGGCCGCCCGTCAACCGCCGCACCTCGAGGACGACGAAGGCCGCCATGAGCGCGACCCCGAGGGCGAGTGCCACGGGTACCGGGGAGAGGGCCCCGGAACCCTGGCGCCACCAGCCGAACCACGAGGACTCGAGGAGCGCGAAGACGATACCCCCCATCCCCACCGCCGAGAGCGCCACGGCGACCGGGTCCCGCCCCGGCACCGCCGAGGCATCCCGGGTCTCGGGGACGGCGCGGGCGATCCCGACGAGCACCAGCAGACCGACCGGGATGTTGAGCCAGAACGCCCAGCGCCACGAGGCGTTCGTGGCGAGCCAGCCGCCGACGACGGGTCCGATGGCCGCCATGCCGCCGATGGCCGAGCCCCACACCGCGAAGGCGATCGAGCGCGCCCGCCCGGTGAACATCGCGTTGAGGGTCGACAGCGTGCTGGGCACGATCATCGCCGCACCGAGACCCTGCGCCAACCGGGCGCCGATGAGCATGGTCGCACCCGTGCTCGCCCCGGCGACCACCGAGGAGGCCATGAAGACGACGATGCCGGTCGCGAACACCTTGCGCCGGCCACGTAGGTCCCCGACCCGGCCGAGGGTGAGGAGCAGCGCGGCGAAGACGAGCGAGTATGCCGCGTTGAGCCACTGCGCGTCGGCCGCGGTGAGGTGCAGCGCATCCATGACCACCGGGAGGGCGACATTGACGATCGTCGCGTCCATGATGACCAGCGAGACGCCGAACCCGAGGGACAGCAGGGCCGCCCATCCCCGGCCGTCGATGGTGTCCGAGGCCGGCGGCCCGGTCCCCGCCGAGGCGGCGGGTCGAGCCGACGGGGTGACGTCCTTACCGACACTCATGTCGATATCTTATCGACGCTAGTGTCGATAAGGCCACCTGGGAGACACTGGGTCCATGCCCCGCATCGACGCGCCCACCGTCGCCGAGCACCATGCCCGGCGGCACGCCGCCATCGTGTCGGCCGCCGTCGACCTTCTCGGTACCGACGGGGCCGGCGCGGTGACACCCGCCGCCGTGGCGTCGGTGGCTGGACTGGCGCGCAGCAGCGTCTACCAGTACTACGCCTCGACCGGGGCCCTGCTCGGCGCCGCCGTCGAGGAGGTGTTCCGCCGCACGCTGGCCGACCTCGAAGCCGCCATGGCGGCCGCGCGGACCCCGCAGGCGCGGGTCACGGCATACGTCGACGCAAGCCTGGACGCCGCCGTGGCGGGCCACTTCCCGCAGGGCACCTACCGCGGCGCCGAGCTCGGTCCCGAGACCCAGGAGCGGGTGCGCGTGCTGCACACCGCCCTCATGGACCCGCTCGTGGCGGCGCTGCGGGAGGCCGGCCTGCGGGACGCCGAGGGCGTCGCCGGGCTCGTCGGTGGCGTGGTGAGCGCGGCCGCCCTCCAGGTCGAGCACGGTGAGTCGGCGGCGACCGTCCGGCGCCGCGCCCGGGGGTTCGTCCGCGGCGCGACCGGCTTGGCCTGAGTCCGACCACGACCTGGGCGCAGTCACCCGGAACGACCTACCGACAGGAGCGCCGATGGCGAAGAACACCCCCACCTACCACGAGCCCTGGCTCCATCGGCTGGAGATCTGCGTGAACGGCAACGCAACGGCTCTCAGCACCGCCTCGGGCGAGATCACCGGCGACGGCGCCGAGGGGCTGCTCGTCGACGACGCCCGCGTTCTGTCCGTGCTGACGCTCCGCCTCGGGGAGGAGGAGACCGTCCCGCTCGCGCAGGCGAGTGCGGGCGCCGTCAGCGAGTTCCTCGGGTCGGCGCGGCACCTCGGCACCGTCGGGGCCGACCCGACCGTCGAGGTGCATCGGCGGCGAGAGCTGGCCAGGGGCCTGCTCACCGAGACCGTGACCATCACCTCACGCGCCGCCGACGTCGTGCGGACCACGGCCCCCATCGAGGTCGGCGGCGACGGGGCGGAGATCCCCGACGTCAAGGCCGGAGCGGCCGACGGGACGGCCGTGGCCGTCGTGCGGCCGGAGGGCGCGGGAGTCGCCTGGGACACGGCGCGGCATACGGTGTCGGTCACCGTGACGCCCTCGCCTGCGGGCTGGGCGACGGCGCCGGGCAGGCCCGCAGCAGCAGACCTCCCTCTCGTACTGGCGCCCGGCGGCTCCGTGCGGGTCGTTGTCGAGGTCCGGCTGCGCCGCTCGGCCGTCACGCTCTTCGATGCCGAGCCGGGGGCGGGCGCGGTGGCCTGGACCGACGTGGTCCGCGTGACGGCGGACGACCCCCGGCTCGCCGAGGCCGTCTCGCACAGCCTCGCCGACCTCCAGCACCTCCTCATCACCGACCCGCTGGACCCCCGCGATGTCGCTGTCGCGGCCGGGACGCCCTGGTACCTCACGTTGTTCGGGCGCGACTCCCTCTGGACGGCCCGGATGACCCTGCCCCTGGGCACGACCCTCGCGGCCGGGACGCTGCGCGCGCTGGCCCGCCGCCAGGGCACCAAGGACGACCCGGCCGGCGCGCAGGCCCCGGGCAAGATCCCCCACGAGGTCCGCCGGGTCGACTACGTCTCGACAAGCCGGGGGCTGGCGCTGCCCCCCGTCTACTACGGGACGATCGACGCGACGGCCCTGTGGGTCTCGCTCCTCCACGACGCCTGGCGGTGGGGGATGGCGGAGGACGAGGTGCGCGATCTCCTGCCCAACCTGCGCGCCGCACTCGGTTGGCTGCGGGCCGCCTCGGCGGAGTCGGCGGACGGGTTCCTGCGCTACCACGACGAGACGGGGACCGGCCTGGCGAACCAGGGCTGGAAGGACTCGATGGACGCGATGCGCTTCCGGGACGGCCGCGTCGCCGAGGCCCCCATCGCGCTCGTCGAGGCCCAGGCGTATGCCGTCGAGGCCGCTGCCGCCGCCGGCACCCTTCTGCGGACCCTGGGGACGGCCGAGGACACGGCCCTCGCGGACGCGGCCACGGCATACGGATCGGCCCTGGCACACCGCATCCGCGAGGACTTCTGGGTCGGCGACGGCACCCGCCGCTGGCTGGCTGTCGCCATCGACGGGCGTGGGGCCGCGGTCGACGGCATCACCTCGAACATGGGACACGTCCTCGGCACCGGAGCGCTGACGGCCGACGAGGCAGCGATCGTCACCGGTGCGCTCACCGGGCCGCACGTGCTCGGCCGCTACGGGATCGCGACCCTGTCGAGCGACAACGGGGGCTACAACCCGATCGGCTATCACACGGGCTCGATCTGGGTGCACGACACCGCGATCTGCGCGCTCGGGATGGCCCGCGAGGGCCAGGTCGACGCGGCCGCCCGGGTGGCCGCCACGCTCCTGGACGCGGCCGAGGTGTTCGGCTACCGCTACGCCGAGCTGCACGCCGACGTCGGCGTCCTCGACCTGCCGGCGCCGTACCCCCCGTCGTGCCGCCCGCAGGCCTGGTCGACCGCCGCGTCGGTCGCGCTGCTCACCATCGCCCTCGGAGTCGAGGCCGACGTGCCGGGTCGACGGCTACGGGTGCGACCACCCCGTCCCGGGCCGTTCGGTGCGGTGCGGGTCGAGGGCCTGCGGCTCGGCGAGGCGAGCGTGGCGGTGGCGGTGAGCCGCGACGGTGCGGTCTCCGTCGAGGGTCTGCCCGGCGGGTTCGCCCTCGATGCCCCCACCCCCTGACCCTGCCCCTCCCCCATCCCCTTACCCTCCCCGGCCCCTAACCTCTGCTAGCAGAAGTTAGGGGACCAAGCAGACGTTGCAACCTCTGCTTCGTCACCTAACCTCTGCTAGCAGAGGTTAGGGAGATGCTGCAGCGGGGGGCGTGGCGATGGGCGCATACCGGGGGAATGGAGGCGCCCCGGGCGGGGTTGGCCAAGGGCATGACCCCCTCGCCCTCAACCCACCGCCCCGTCCGCATCGGGATCCAGCTCCAGCCACAGCACGCGGAGTATGCCGCGATCCGCGCCGCGCTCACCGAGGCCGAGGACGCCGGGGCCGACGTCGTCACGACCTGGGACCATTTCTACCCGCTGTACGGCGAGCCCGAGGGCAAGCACTTCGAGGCCTGGACGACCCTCGGCGCCTGGGCTGAGCAGACCAGCCGCGTCGAGATCGGCGCCCTCGTTACGTGCAACTCCTACCGCAACCCCGACCTGTTGGCCGACATGGCCCGCACCGTCGACCACATCAGCGGCGGCCGTCTCATTCTCGGGATCGGCTCGGGCTGGTTCGAGAAGGACTACCAGGAGTATGGCTACGACTTCGGCACCGCCGGTAGCCGCCTCGCCGACCTGGCCGAGGCCATGCCGAGGATCACGACCCGGCTGGCCAAGCTCAACCCGGCGCCGACTCGGGACATCCCCGTCATGATCGGCGGTGGCGGCGAGAGGAAGACCCTCCGCATCGTCGCGGAGCACGCCCAGATCTGGCACAGCTTCAGCGGCGCGGACGTGCTCGCCCACAAGCTCGAGGTGCTCCGCGGCCACTGCGCCGACGTCGGCCGTGACCCCGCGCAGATCGAGGTCTCCGTCGGGGCCCCGCGCGGCAACCCCGAGGACGTCGGACCGGCCCTGCTCGAGGCCGGGGCGACCCTCTTCACGGTCGGGACCGGTGGCCCCGGCTACGACCTCGCGACGGCCAAGCGATGGATCGCCTGGCGCGACCGGGTCAACGCGGGCTGATCCCCGGCTGACCCCGGCTGACCCCCACGGGCCGCCGCTACGCTGCCCCCATGACCGAGGGCGGGGGTGACGTGCCGCGCCGGGTCCGCCGCCCCGCCGATGCGGCGCTGCTCAGCCTCACCCTCGTAGGGCTGGTGCTCCTCCTCAGCCTGGCCTCCACCGCGGTCGGCACGACCGGCGCCCTCGAGCACGACCTTTCGCTGGCCGTCGACGGGCTGCCCCGGCTCACCCTGTCGGTCATCAGCTTCGTCGGCGGCGTCGGCGCCCTGCTCCTGCCCGTCGCCCTCGGTGTCGACCTCGCCCGCCGGGGCCGCCTGCCTCTGCTCGTCGAGGCGCTGGCCACCGCCGGAGCCGGCGCCGCCCTCGCCGCCGGTATCGAGTGGCTCGTCGTCAGCGGGCACCTGCCCCGCGAGGTCTCGGGCGCCCTGACCCGCCCGCTCACCACCACCAGCCGCACGAACCCGCTGTCCGAGGTCGTCGTCGCCGTCGCCGCCCTCCTGAGCGGAACCTCCGGCTCGCAACGCTTCCACCGGCTCGGCATACTCGTCGTCCTCGCCATCGCCGCGACGAGCTTCCTCGGCGGCGACGCGACCGCAGTCGCGCTGCTCGCCAGCGTGCTCTTCGGCCTCATCGCCGGCTTCTCCGTGCGCGTGGGGCTCGGGCGCCCCTCCACCAGGGCCCCCGCCGCCCAGGTCGTCCGCGCCCTCGCCGGCGTCGGGGTGGCGGTCGGGCCGCTGACGCCACGGCCCGCGTCGAGCGACGGGGCCCGGCGGTATGCCGCTCCGGCGGCGACCCGGAACGTGAGCGTCGAGGTCTTCGACCGGGACGCCCTGGGCAGCGGCATCCTGTCCCGGGTCGTGCGGCTCGTGGCCCTGCGACCCGGAGGCACCCGGGCCCCCGAGCTGACCCTGCGCGGCCAGGTCGAGCATGCGGTCCTGATGGGCAACGCCCTCGAGCAGGCTGCGGTCGCCGCTCCACGGCCCCTCGGTGCGGCTGCCGCCAGCGAGGACTCCGTCGCCGTCGCCTGGGAGGTCCCCGACGGTATCCCGCTCGCCGAGGCCGGGGAGGTCTCCGAGCCCGAGCTGGCCGCCCAGTGGCGGCTGCTCGCCACCCTCCAGGGCCAGGCGATCGCCCACCGCGGACTCACCCCCTCGACCCTGCTGCGCACGCCCGACGGTGGCGCCGCCCTGTCCGAGGTGGGGCGTGGCGACATCGCCGCCTCCGAGCTGGCCCTGCGCCTCGACGTCGCCAACATGCTCGCCGCCACCGCTCTGCACGCCGAGGCGGACACCGTCGTCCGACACGCCGTCGACGCCGTCGGACTGCACCGCGTCCGAGCGGCCCTGCCGGTGCTGCAGCCGGTGGCGCTCGAGCCGACCATCCGAGCCGCACTGCGCCACCACCCCGGCCTGCTGACCTCGGTGCAGGACGCCGTACTCGGCCGGTCCGGCGACCGCGAGCCGCCCGCCGAGGTCGAGCTGCGCCGGGTCACGCCCCGCACGGTGCTCTCGGTCGTGGGTGGCGCCGTCGCGGCATACATCCTCCTCGGTCAGCTGTCCAGCGCGAACCTCGGCCAGGCGCTGCTCGGCGTCCACTGGGCCTGGGCGGCCGCCACCGTGGGGTCCGCGGCACTGACCTTCGTCGGAGCCTCGCTGGCGCTGACGGGAGCGGCCCCGGTTCGGCTGGCGTTCCCGCGCACCCTGATGACCCAGCTCGCGATCGCCTTCGCCGGGCTGGTCGCGCCGGCCCTGCTCGGAAACGTCGCGCTCAACACTCGCTACCTGCGCCGTGGCGGAGCGAACGCCGGGGCGACGGCGGGGGCGCTCGGGCTGGCGAGCATCACCCAGTTCGGGAGCTATACCGCCCTGCTGGCGCTGTCGAGCGTCGCGGCCGGCATCGGGCCTCGGGCCTCGTTCACCCCGCCACCGGGAACGGTGATCGGGTTGTTCGCCGTCCTCGCCCTGGGCGTCGTTACGCTCGCGCTGCCACAGGTGCGCGAGTGGATGGGCCGGCGGTTCCTGCCCCACCTCTCCGAGATCGGGCCAGCCGTCCTCGGCGTGCTGCGCCGCCCGCTCAAGGTCGCGCAGGTGGCGGGGGGCGCGCTGCTCCTCGACATCTCCTTCGTCTCCGCCCTCTACTGCGCCACCAGGGCGGCCGGGGCCGACACCCCGCTCGGCGGCGTCGCCGTTGTCTACTTCGCGGGCGCGATCATCGGCTCGGCCGTCCCCACGCCGGGCGGGCTCGGCGGCATCGAGGCGGCGATGACCGCGGGACTGGTGGCGGTCGGCACCGACGCGGGGGTCGCCCTGTCGTCCGTGCTGCTCTACCGCATCGCCACATACTGGCTGCCGATCCCGCTCGGCTGGGCCGCCCTGCACCGCCTACAGCGGGTCCACGCCCTCTGACGCTGAGGTGGCGTCCGCGGCCGGATGCCGCGCGCCCGCCCCCCGAGGGTGACCCGGGCATGCCCACGCCTCGGCAGGTGATGGAGCCGCCGCGTCCCGCCGTCGGAGCAGGGTTGCCTACTCCTGACGAGGTGGGCTAACGTACAACCTTGTGGTTGTAGATCAGTCCCGGCACGTGACGGACCGGGTGTTCCACGCCCTCGCCGACGGCACCCGTCGCGACATCGTCGCCCTCGTGCTGCAGGCGGACCACTCCGTCTCCGACCTGGCCCGGCGGTTCCCGATGAGCTTCGCGGCCGTGCAGAAGCACGTCGTGGTCCTCGAGAGGGCCGGGCTGGTGGCCAAGGAGCGGCGCGGTCGTGAGGCACTGGTCCACGGCAACGTCGCCGCCCTGCACGACGCCCGGGCCGTCCTCGACCACCTCGAGGACGTCTGGCGCGGCCGGCTCGACCGGATCGCCGACATCCTGCGCGACCCCCCATCCGAAGGAGACCACTGATGAGCGTCATCGACGTGACCAAGGACCTCGACGCCCTGACCATGACCATTGCCGCGACGTTCGACGCCCCCGTCGAGCGGGTCTGGCAGGTGTGGGCCGACCCACGCCTGCTGGAGCGCTGGTGGGGGCCGCCGACCCACCCGGCCACGGTCGTCGAGCACGACCTGGCCCCTGGCGGCCGGGTGGGCTACTACATGACCGGACCCGACGGAACCCGGCATGCCGGCTACTGGCGAGTCCTCGCCGTTGAGCCTCCACGGTTGCTCGAGTTCTCGGATGGCTTCGCCGACGAGCACGGCAACCCCAACCCCGAGCTGCCGACGACGACGACCGCCGTCAGCCTGACCCGCGCCGGCGAGGGCACCCGGATGGTCGTCCGCTCCGTCTTCCCCAACCGGGCGGAGATGGACCAGCTCCTGGCGATGGAGATGGAGGAGGGCATCCGCTCCGCGATGGCCCAGATCGACGGGATCCTCGCCGAGGGTGCCGCCGCCTGAACACGGCCGTCACCCCCCTGCCGTTCTTCAAGGGGACTCCGCCGCCGGCGACGGCGCAGCAGGAGTATGCCGACGAGCGCGTCGCCGTCTTCGGCGCCGACCCCACGATGGGCCGGCTCGTCGGGCACCTGCTCCGGTGGGTCGGTGCACCGCGTCCCGCCCGACACGAGCAGGAGCCGGCGGACTGACGGCATACGGTCGGCATCCTCGCAGTCTTCTTTACCGGTCTAGACTGGATGCCGTGAGGATCCCTGATGCACGGCTGCCGACCCGCCGCGCCGGAAGGCGCGGCGGGCTGACCGCCTTCTCGTCCCTGCAGGAGCGCCGGTTCCGGGCCTGGTTCCTCACCCAGGTGCTCTCGGCCTCGGGCACGATGACCCAGTCGGTGGCGGCGTCCTGGCTCGTGTTCCAGATGACCGGGCGCGCGGTCGACCTCGGATACCTCGCGGCCGTGACCATCGCACCGACCCTCCTGCTCGGTGCCTGGGCCGGGTCGCTGGCCGACCGCCTCGACCGCCGCCGGCTGCTGCTCGCCACCCAGTCGGCCTTCCTCGTCCTCGGGCTCGTCCTCGCCGCCCTGACCCTGAGCGGCCACGCCAGCCTCCCCGCGATCCTCGCCGTCAGCGCACTGACCGGCACGGTCATGGCCGTCGACAACCCGGCGCGCCAGGTCTACGTCCTCGACCTCGTCGGCCGACAGCGTCTCGCCAGCGCGGTCAGCCTCTACGAGGTGGTCCTCAACGCCTCACGCGTCATCGGGCCGGCGGCCGGTGGCGCCCTGCTCGCCCTGTCGGGCCCGGCGGCCTGCTTCCTGCTCAACGCCGCGACCTACCTGCCGCCCATCGCCGTCCTCATCGCGCTCCGGGTGGGATCGGCGCCCCACCGTGAGCAGGGGCGGGGCACGTCGGTCCGGGCCGGGATATCGGCCGCCTGGTCCGATCCGGTCATCCGCGCCTCCCTCCTGCTCGCCGCCCTGAGCGGGACCTTGTTCAACTTCACCGTCGTCTTCCCGGTGCTGGCGCAGGAGAGCTTCCACCTCGGGGCGAGCGGCTACGGGCTGCTCGTCGCCTCCTTCGGGGTCGGGGCCGTCCCGGGGGCACTGCTCGCGGCGTCCCGTCCGACGTCGGGTCGGCTCGTGCGGCGGCTCGCGCTCGCCGCCGGGTCCGCCGCCGCGCTGACCGCGGTCGCGCCGGACGCCGAGATGGCCTACCTCGGCATGGCGTTGGTGGGGCTGTCGTCGATCTGGTTCGTCGCGGCCGCCAACACCCTCGTCCAGCTTCAGGCCCCGCCCGCACTGCGCGGGCGGGTCATGGGGGTCTGGACGATGGCCCTGCCGGGCATGGGCCCGCTCACTGGGATGACCGTCGCCGTCCTGATGGACGCCACGTCGCCGCGCTGGGGATATGCCGCGATGGGCCTGGCCATGGTGCTCGGCGCGACCGCCACCCGGGGCTGGCTGGGCGGCATACGCCGGGCGCCGGCGCTCGACCCGGTCTGACGCCGCCGGCCTCCTGCCGGCCCGGCGCCACTCCGGGACGTGCAGTTCCGCCGGCCGGGTCCCTTCGCCGTGGCGACGGTGGGGGGCGTCCCCGGTTGACGGTGTCCGCCGCTGTGACGGGGAGCACAGGGGCCTGGGCCCGGCGGGGCGTTCGGGGAGACTGGTGCCATGGCCACCTCGACGACCGAGGGCAGGACCCGGGGGTGGGTTCTTGACATCGTCGTCGGCGGGCTGGCCGGAGGAGGCGTGGGCGCCATCGTCGCGGTCAACGTCGTCATCTTCGCCGGCACCGAGCGGGGCTACGAGGCCAGCCTGGCCGATGTCTTCCGGCAGAACGCCCTCGTGGGTCTGGTCGTCGTGGCGGTCCTCCTCGCGGGACCGGTCCTCGGCGTGGTGATCGCCCGTCGGCTACGGCGGCGGCGCTGAGCGGCGGTCCGCCTCGAGGCTCCGGCGCGGGCTGCGCGGTCGAGGAGCGCGCGCCAGCGCCGGGGCGACCAGCGCGCCCCCACAGGAACGAGATGACCAACGGCGCGGTCCAGCCGCGCGCTGGGCAGATCGGTGCGCTCAGACCAGGCGGGTCTCGACGATGCTGAAAGACTCGGGCCGCGCATCGTGGTAGCGCCACCACGTCGGAACCATCTTGACCAGCGTGAAGTCCTCGCGGAACGCGCGGGACGCCGGGAACTGGTCCTGGTGGATGCGGCCGTACCTCTCCCGCTCGGCACCGGCGAGCACCTCGGCGTCGCCCTCGGCCTGGACCGACACCCTGTCGGCCCAGCCGACGACCAGCGCGACCCGCGGGTTGCCGCCGAGGTTGACGACCTTGCGGGCGGCGGCCTTGGTGTCGAAGAGCACCTCGCCGTCGTCGGTCACCGCGAGGTCGACGAGCGCGGCCTCGGGTCGCCCCTCGGCGTCGACGGTGGCCACCACCCCCAGCTTGGCGGCTCGAACGAACTCGACGAACTCGGCACGGGTCATGGGGTCCTTGGACACCTCGCCAGTCTAGGGCCGGGGCAGGGGCCAACGACGAGGGGATACGCCCTCGTCGTGGCCACGACCGACCGTCACCCCCGGCCCACCGATCGAGCGGCTCCGCGGGTAGCTACCTGGTCGGTGCAGGTGGGTCGCAACGCCCGTAGCCGTCCTCCGCGCCGCACGGTGGTCGGACGCGCCGACAGCGGCAGGTCAGGAGGACTGGCCACGCCCCGCACGCGGGTGCCCCACGTCGACAGGCCTTCGCCGACCCCTGACGACTCTGTCTGCCTGCGGCGTCAACTGGCACACTGAGCGTCGTGCGATGGCCACCCGTGTCGAGGGCCGAGGTGGCACCGTCAGGCGCCGACCCAGCCCGCAAGGGCGGCGCGCCGTTCCCGTCCAGCTCGCGAGGTCGCGGTCCAGAAGGCGGCCAGGTGCAACGCACCGTGCTGGTTGCGACCATCGCGGTCGGCACGGCGGTGGTCGCGGTGGCGGTCACCGCTTCAGTGGTCCTGGCGACGACCGATATCGACGCCCGTTGGGTCCCGGTCCTGCAGAACATCGTCACGGTGAGCTTCCAGGCTTTGGCGATCGGAGCTCTCGGCGGCCTGGCCAAGCTCTTCTTCGACGGTCGCCACGACCGTGAGGCGAAGCAGGGGGAGCTTCGCGAGCGCCGGTACCGCTACATCACCGGCGTCGTCGAGGCGAGCCATCGGATCGACAACGCGCGACTGCTCCTGCGCGCTAACCGGTCGGTGCGCACGTGGTCCGACATCGTCAACAACGACGTCATCCCGGCGCGTACCCAGCTTCGTCAGCTCGCTCATGACCTGCGCAACTGGACCGAGGCCCGACGACCGGTGTTCTCCACGAGCGGGCCGATCGCGGACCTCCTCGAAGAGATGTACGGCTACCTCGGCGCACTCGTCGACGAGTATGCCGAGCACAAGACACGCCTCAGCGAGGTCCAGCGGTCCGCCGAGGCCGCGAACGGCGCCGAGCGCGCTGCGCTCCTGGGCCGGATCTGGGAGGAGATGCAGGCACTGGAGCTCTTCGGGGACTACATCGCCGACGGCGACACCTACGCCGAGTACCGCGACAGGTACCTTCAGGTCCTGCGCGAGATGCGGTCCACCCTGGTGGCTGACTGACGCCCGAGGGGGCCAGGCAGCCACGCCCCAGCGAACAGTCGTCAGGCGGCAGGGCGTAGGGCCTCTGCGCCGCGGATGCGGATGCGGATGGTCGATGGGGACGCGCACCCCCACGCCCGCTCGGCAGTCGAGCACCGACCAGCAGATGTCGTTCCGCAGACGCTGGTCGTCGAGCACGAGCTCGCGGATCATCTCCGCGACGGCCCCAGCCAGCCCGGCCAGCAGAGTGTGCGGCATACCGCCTGTCCCAGGCCGAGGTCTGGCCGCGCCCATGGCCTGGCCACCCGCCGCGCGAGCCTGCATCATCGTCACCTCACCACGCACCCAGGCTCGGGCGTGCCTTGCTCACGCTATGCGGACCCGCCGGCTTCTGGTCTCCCCGACCTGTCTCTGAGCACCTCCCGCAGAGCACACCGAACCCAGGCGTGGCTAGTGCGGTCGCCCAGCAGCGGCCAAGGCCTCGGCCATCGGGCCGAGGCCTTTGGGAGCTCCCGAGTGCGACCAGAGCGACCTCGAGTCATGGCCAGACTGTTGCCGCGGCGGCACGAAGCCCCGGGTGGTCGAGGACGCTGGTCGGCAGGACTGCCGCCCGGTAGCGCCCCGGCGGCACGCCGTGGAGCGCGCGGAACCGGTGAGCGAGGTGCGCCGCGTCGGCGAACCCGCACTCCCGGGCGATGGACGCCAAGGTCAAGTCGGTACGGACCAGCAACGTCTCTGCCCGAGAGCATCTCAGCCGCTCGACGACAGCCGCCGGCCCCAGCGCGAGCTCGTCCGTGAAGACGCGGTACACCTGAGCCCTGGAAACGGCGGCCACCTCGGCGAGCTCGGCGACACTGACTGGGCTCAACGGGGGCTCTTCCCAACGGTGGCGTAGGTGCGCCAGGCAGGCCCTCAGCGTGCCGGACCAGCGAGGTGCCGACTCTGTCGGCATGGGCATGGTGAACAGGACATCCAGGAGGTACCGGAGGGTGGTCGAGGCGGCAGCCTGGTCAAGCTCGCCCCCATTCCCAAGCCACACGAGGTAGCGCTGAAGCCCCGTCAAAGGGTCCTCGTCGGTCGCGCTGACCACCACGGCCCCAGGCGCCGGTGTCCACCCAACGTCCGCGGCATCGAAGTGGACGTACCCGTGCCTCGTCTGGCGGGCAGGGTCCCACTCGATCGAATGCCGGTGCCCCTGGGGCAGGAGGACCAGGTCCCCCGGACGCAGGACCACCACCGGCTCTGCGACCAGGCGCGCTGTGCCCTCGAGCATCCACACGAGCTCGCAGTCGCCGAGCACACGCTCGGGCAGCCGAGCGCCGGCAGGGAACACCGCGACAGCAGGCGCGTGGATCAAGCGGAGAATCCCTCCCCGTGACATACAGACAAGAGCGTGAACCATTCAGTCATTTCCCAGCGAGTCGGGAGTCGAGAGCCTGTGACGAACCGACAACAGAAGGATCCACCCATGCGCCGCAGCATCCAAGCCCCCCACCCCACTCCTGCGCGCGAGGGGCAAGCCAGCGCCTACGCCGAGCTCGGCTATCTCGTGATCGACAATGCGTTGCCACCGGGCCAGCTCCAGGCTGCCCGCCAGGAGGCCGTCGCACTGTGCCGCGGCGACCGAGGAGCCATTGACGGCGTCGAGCCGGCCGACCCCAGCCTCGACGACCTCGACGTTCTCCGCCGCTACATGTGCATCCACTTCCCGCACAAGCTGTCGCCCCTCATGCGCGACCTCGCGACCACTCCCGCCGTCGTCGACGCAGTGACCGGCGTTGTCGGTCCCAACGTCAAGCTCATGCAGTCAATGCTCTTCATCAAGTCGGAAGGCAAGCCCGGCCAGGCCTGACACCAGGACGAGGCCCACATCCCCACTCGTGACCGTTCTCTCACAGCCGCGTGGGTCGCGCTCGATGACGCGACCGTCGACAACGGCTGCCTATGGGTCATCCCCGGCTCCCACCGCTCGGGCGTGATCTACCCGACGCGTCCGCAGGACGACGACCGGTTCGACTGCACGGACGAGGCCCATGACTTCGGCTACCGCGAAGCGGACGCCGTCCCTGTCGAGATCAAGGCAGGCGCCGCGTTGGTGTTCGACGGCTACCTCCTGCATCGCTCCCTGCCCAACAACGGCAGCCACGGCACGAGACGGGCGCTGGTCAACCACTACATGAGTGCCGAATCGCTGCTGCCCTGGCGCGGCTTTGAGGAGGGGATGCGGTTGGCGACGGCGGATTACCGCGACATCGTCATGGTTGGCCCCGGCACCGGCGTCGCGCCGTTCCGCGCTT
>CAYPYK010000064.1:0-14812 GCA_964414665.1 uncultured Intrasporangiaceae bacterium
CACTGACCTTTCACCACGTCAACGACGCCGGCAACGTCAACGTCATGCTCGACCTCATCGAGGCGGAGATCGGAGACTCGACGGCCATCGGGATGCTCGTCGAGTGCGGCCACCGCGCTCGCCGGGCGGGGGTGCGGCTACGGGTCGCCGTGCGGGACGGCCGCTCGATGCGACTGCTGCGCCAGGCCCGGCTCGGGTCGGTCATCGTCCCAGCGACCGCCGGCACGCCGAGCACCACCGACCTCGCGGTCGCCGAGGTCTGCGCCCAGGCCGGCTGAGCCGTCCCGGCGGTCTCCCGGCCTACCCGGCGTGAGCCGACCGCTCGCCCGCCGCCGCCGACCGCTGGGCGGTGTGCCCGTACTCACCTGCCGGCCCCGCTGCCGGGTCGGCCGACTCACGGGTACCGTCGAGGAATGACCGAGCCCGATCCTGGCCAGTCCGGCGCGCCCGCTGAGCCCGCACCGCCCCTCGCCCCGCGACCCGAGCGGGACCGACCGTGGGTCATGCGGACGTATGCCGGACACTCCAGCGCCGCGGCCAGCAACGCCCTCTACCGGCTCAACCTCGACAAGGGGCAGACCGGGCTGTCGGTGGCGTTCGACCTGCCCACCCAGACGGGATACGACCCCGACGACGTCCTCGCCCGCGGCGAGGTCGGCAAGGTCGGCGTCCCGATCAGCCACATCGGCGACATGCGGGCACTGTTCGACCAGATCCCGCTCGCCCGGATGAACACGTCGATGACGATCAACGCCACGGCGATGTGGCTGCTCTCCCTCTACCAGGTCGCGGCCGAGGACCAGGCCCGAGAGGCCGGGGAGGACCCGGCCGAGGCGGTGCGGGCCCTCGCCGGGACGACCCAGAACGACATCATCAAGGAGTACCTGTCGCGCGGGACGTACGTCTTCGGGCCGGGCCCGTCGCTGCGCCTGACAACCGACGTCATCACCTACACGGTCACCGAGATCCCGTCGTGGAACCCCATCAACATCTGCAGCTACCACCTCCAGGAGGCCGGGGCGACCCCGGTCCAGGAGATCGCCTACGCCATGTGTACGGCCATCGCCGTCCTCGACGCGGTGCGCGACTCCGGGCAGGTGCCACCCGAGCGGTTCGGGGAGGTCGTGGCGCGGATCTCGTTCTTCGTCAACGCCGGGGTGCGCTTCGTCGAGGAGATGTGCAAGATGCGGGCCTTCGTCGAGCTGTGGGACGACCTGACGCGCGACCGCTACGGCGTGACCGACCCCGTGCTACGGCGGTTCCGTTACGGCGTCCAGGTCAACAGCCTCGGCCTGACCGAGGCCCAGCCGGAGAACAACATCCAGCGGATCGTGCTCGAGATGCTCGCGGTCACCCTGTCCAAGGACGCACGGGCCCGGGCCGTGCAGCTTCCCGCGTGGAACGAGGCGCTCGGCCTGCCGCGGCCGTGGGACCAGCAGTGGTCGCTGCGGATGCAGCAGGTCCTGGCCTACGAGTCGGACCTGCTCGAGTACGACGACCTGTTCGCCGGGTCGCCGGTCGTCCAGGCGAAGGTCGACGAGCTCCTCTCGGGAGCCCGAGCCGAGATCGACCGCGTCCAGGCGATGGGCGGGGCCGTCCCGGCTGTCGAGAGTGGGTACATGAAGTCGGCCCTGGTCGCCTCGCACGCCCTGCGCCGGCAGCGGATCGAGGTCGGTGCGGATGTGGTCGTCGGGGTCAACCGGTTCGAGACCACCGCGCCCAACCCGCTGACCGCCGACCTCGACGAGGCCATCCAGAGCGTCGACCCCGGTGTCGAGGCCGCGGCCGCCGACGCCGTGCGCGCCTGGCGCGAGCGCCGTGACGCGGATCCGGAGCAGGGCCGGCGGGCGGCGCAGGCGCTGGTGCGGCTGAGGGCCGACGCCCGGTCCGAGGTGAACCTCATGGCGGCCTCCCTCGAGTGCGCCCGCGCCGAGGTGACGACGGGGGAGTGGACGGGCGCGCTGCGAGAGGTGTTCGGCGAGTACCGCGCCCCGCCGGGCGTCGGAGGTGCGACGGGAGCCGTCGCACCGTCGAGCGCGGACCTCGCCGCCGTGCGGACGGCTGTCGCGGCCACCGGCGGGGAGCTCGGCCGACGGCTGCGGGTCCTGGTCGGCAAACCCGGTCTTGACGGGCACTCCAACGGTGCCGAGCAGGTCGCGGTGCGCGCCCGCGACGCCGGGTTCGAGGTCGTCTACCAGGGCATCCGGCTGACCCCCGAGCAGATCGTCGCGGCGGCCGTCGCCGAGGACGTCCATCTCGTGGGACTGTCGATCCTCTCCGGGTCGCACATGGAGCTCGTACCCGAGGTCCTGGACCGGATGCGGGCGGCCGGGCTCGACGACGTCCCGGTCATCGTCGGCGGCATCATCCCCGAGTCCGACGGCGCCCGGCTCAAGGCGCTCGGCGTCGCGGAGGTCTTCACCCCCAAGGACTTCGGCCTGACCGACATCATGGCGAGGTTCGTCGACGTGATCCGCAGCGCGCACGGCCTGTCGCCCCGGGACCTGGCACCCCAGCCCACCTGAGCACCCGGGACCGCCCCGGGGGCCCGAGCACCCACCGAGGCCCGGGGTACGCGGCATACCATCTGCGGATGGCCCTGCAGTGCGCCGCGACCCTCCTGCTCGCCCGACACGGCGACGCGCAGTACCCGCACGCCGAGGTGATGACCGACGACGGCGGTTGGCTCACCGACCTGGGCATCCAGCAGGTCGGCGCGCTCGCCGCCGCCGTCGCCCCGGAGCGGGTCGCACGGGTCTTCTCCAGCACCCTGGCGCGCGCGGTGGAGTCGGCGCTGCTGGCGGGCGACGCGCTCGACCTGGGGGCCGTCGAGATCACCGGCCTCGAGGAGATCCGGGTCGGCGAGTGCGCCGGGCGGCCGGTCGGGGACCCCTCGTTCCAGGGTGTCTACGACCGCTGGATCAAGGGGGACCTCGACGCCCGGGTTCCGGGGGCGGAGTCGGGGCACGAGGTTCTCGAGCGCGTCCGGGGCGCGCTCGTACACATCGCCGACCAGCACCGCGGCGAGACGGTGCTCGTGTTCACCCACGGCGGGGTCATGTCGTTCGCCGTCCCGCGGCTGTCCGGCAACGTGCCCAACGACCTGGCTGCCGGGTGCCCTCTGCCCAACGCCGTGCCCGCCCGGGTCGAGATCGGCGACGACGGGTGGCGGGTGCTGGAATGGCCGGAGGGCACAGACAAGACGGTGGTCCGAGCCCCGCGGGTGCGGGGTCAGAAGAGTCGGTGAGCGCTGGTGTCGATGCCGCGCAGCTCGTCGTAGTCGAGGACCACACACCGGATGCCGCGGTCCTGGGCGAGGGTGCGCGCCTGCGGCTTGATGGCCTGGGCGGCGAAGACGCCGGTCACCGGGGCCAGGAGAGGGTCGCGGTTCATCAGCTCGAGGTATCGGGTGAGCTGCTCGACCCCGTCGATCTCGCCGCGCCGCTTGATCTCGACCGCAACCGTCCCCCCGGCCGCGTCGCGGCACAGGATGTCGACCGGCCCGATCGGCGTCATGTACTCCCGCCGCACGAGTGTCCAGCCCTCGCCGAGAGTGGCGATGTGCTCGGCGAGCAGGGCCTGCAGATGGGCCTCGACGCCGTCCTTGACCAGGCCCGGGTCGACCCCGAGGTCGTGGAGGGAGTCGTGGTGGACCTCGTGGATCCGCACCCGCAGCCGGTCCTCCGACTTGGCGTGCTGGACGACCCAGACGGCGCTGACCCCGTCGGCCGCCTCGACCTGGTCGGGTGCGACCTGGGACAGCGAGCACGGCGGCGACATCCAGTTGAGCGGCTTGTAGGACCCACCGTCGGAGTGGACGAGCACGGAGCCGTCGGCCTTGACGAGGAGCAGCCGGGTCGCCAGGGGCAGATGGGCACAGAGCCGCCCGTCGTAGTCGACGCTGCACGTCGCGATGACCACCCGCACGAGCGCCCACCCTACCCGGGGCTCGAGGGGCGTTCCGCCGGCACGGGGAGGCACATGTGAGATGGAGGGTTACCGACAAGTAGTTAGTACGCTTGAACTAATGAACCCGCACTCCAGCCCTCACCCGGGCCCGCACGCCAAGTGGGTCGTGCTGTCCAACACGACCCTGGGCATCCTCATCGCGACGGTCAACAGCTCGATCCTGCTCATCGCGCTCCCCGACATCTTCCGCGGCCTGGCCATCGACCCGCTCGCGCCCGGCAACTCCAGCCTGCTGCTCTGGCTCATGATGGGCTACCTCGTCGTCACCGCCGTGCTCGTCGTGAGCTTCGGGCGGCTCGGCGACATGTTCGGCCGGGTCCGGATGTACAACGCGGGCTTCGCCATCTTCACCGTCTTCTCCGTCCTGCTCTCGGTGACGTGGCTGACCGGTACTCCCGGGGCCCTGTGGCTCATCGTCATGCGCCTGCTGCAGGGCGTGGGCGGCGCGCTGCTCATGGCGAACTCCAGCGCGATCATCACCGACGCCTTCCCGGCCCACCAGCGTGGGCTCGCGCTCGGCCTCAACATGGTCGCGGGCATCGCCGGGTCCTTCCTCGGCCTGGTCATCGGCGGCCTGCTGGCCCCGGTCCACTGGCGTCTGGTCTTCCTCGTCTCCGTCCCGGTCAGCCTGTTCGGGACGATCTGGGCGTACTACAAGCTCGAGGACACCGGACAGCGGCGCGAGGGCAGGATCGACTGGGCCGGGAACCTCACCTTCGGCGTCGGCCTGGTCGCCATCCTCAGCGCGATCACCTACGGCATCCAGCCCTACGGCGGGCACGTCATGGGCTGGACCAACCCCTGGGTGCTCGCCGGGCTCGGCGGAGGGCTCGTGCTCCTCGGCGTGTTCACCTGGGTCGAGACCGCGGTGTCGCACCCGATGTTCCACATCGACCTGTTCCGGATCAGGGCCTTCACGGCGGGCAACGTCGCCAGCCTGCTGTCGGGCCTCGGTCGCGGCGGGCTGATGTTCATCCTGATCATCTGGCTGCAGGGCATCTGGCTGCCCGAGCACGGCTACTCCTTCGCGTCCACCCCGCTGTGGGCCGGCATCTTCATGCTCCCGATGACCGCGGGCTTCCTCGTCGCCGGTCCGATCTCGGGCTGGCTGTCCGACCGCTTCGGCGCCCGGCCGTTCGCCACCGGGGGCATGCTCATCGCGGCCGCGAGCTTCGGCTGGCTGCTCGCCCTGCCGGTGGAGTTCTCCTACCTGCCGTTCGCCGGGGCGTTGTTCGTCAACGGCCTCGGTATGGGGCTGTTCGCCTCGCCGAACCGGGCCGGAATCATGAACGCCCTGCCGTCCTACCGTCGCGGCGTGGGGGCCGGGATGAGCACGACCTTCCAGAACACTGCCATGGTGCTGTCGATCGGCATCTTCTTCTCGCTCATGGTCACCGGGCTGGCCGGGTCGCTGCCGGCTGCGATGGCGAGCGGACTGACCGCCCACGGGGTCCCGGCGGCTCAGGCCCAGCAGGTCGGCGCGCTGCCGCCCGTGGCGGTGCTGTTCGCCTCGCTGCTCGGCTACAACCCCATCGTCTCGCTGCTCGGCCCTCAGACGATGCACCGGATTCCGGCCTCGGACGCGGCATACCTCAGCGGGCACTCGTTCTTCCCCTCACTGGTCTCCGGCCCGTTCCACGACGGGCTGTCGGTGGCCTTCGGGTTCGCCATCGTTGCCTGCCTGGTCGCTGCGGGGGCATCCTGGCTGCGCGGTGGCAAGTACGTCCACGTCGACGAGGAGGCGGCCGACGCCTCGTCGAGCCCTACCCCGCCCGAGCTCCAGGAGGCCCTGTCATGACGTCGCCCCACACCCCGACCGTGGAGCTCGCGGGCGTGCTGCGGACCGAGGTCAACCGCCTCGCCTACCACCTGCGCACGCCGGCGACGAGGTCCGGCGTCACCCCCACCCGACTCGCAGCCCTCTCCGCGCTGCAGCGCCGCCCGTCCGGTCTGCGCCAGGGCGACCTGGCGGTGCAGATGGGGGTCTCGCCCGCGAGCATGACCCGGCTGGTCGAGATCCTGCGCGACGCTGGCTGGGTGGAGCGCGACCGCGACCCGGAGGACCACCGGGTGTACGTCGTGCGGTTGTCCGACGCAGGCGAGCAGACCCTCGACGGGCTGCGGCGAGAGAGCACCTCGCAGCTGAGCGAGGACATCGAGGCGCTGAGCGAGGACCAGCGTTCGGCCCTGGCCGAGGCGGTGCCGGTGCTGCGCGAGCTCGCCGACCGCCGGCTGCTGGCCAGCGAGGACCTGGCCGACCTGCACCACGAGGTCAGGGCGGACCAGGCATGAGCGACGCGTTCACGAGTGGGACGACGACGGTGACCGGGCACCACGGCGACGTCATCGAGGCGTATGCGGCCACGCCCGTTGCACCGACCGGGGCCGGCGGGATGGTCGTCATCCACCACATGCCGGGGTTCGACGAGGCCACCAAGGAGATCGTGCGCCGGCTCGCCTCGTGGGGGTACGCCGCGGTGTGCCCCAACCTCCACCACCGGGACGCCCCGGGAGCGGCGCCGGACGACGCGTCGGCAGCGAACCGGGCGAACGGCGGCGTGTCCGACGACCGGCTCGTGGGCGACGTGGCCGGAGCGGTCGAGCACCTGCGGGCCGTGCCGGGGGGCAACGGCCGCGTCGGGGTCATCGGGTTCTGCTCCGGGGGCCGGCAGAGCGTCCTCGCCGCCTGCTCGCTCGACCTCGACGCGGCGGTCGACTGCTACGGGGCCTTCGTCCTGGCTGCCCCGCCCCCGGACCGGGCGGGCCTGGCGGTCACCAGCCTGCGGCCGATGCTCGGCGACCTCTCCTGCCCGCTGCTCGGGCTGTTCGGTGTCGAGGACCGCAACCCCGCCCCCGCCGAGGTGGCCGAGCTCGACACCCTGCTCATCGAGGCGGGCAAGGAGCACACCTTCCGCTCCTTCGACGACGCGGGGCATGGGTTCTTCGCGGTCAGCCGCCCGAGCTACCGGGTGGCCGCTGCGACCGACGGCTGGCAGGTCGTCCAGGACTTCCTCGCTCAGCACCTCGGCACTGCGACGCGATGGGGGCGCTGAGATGTGCACCTACGCGACCGAACGGGTCCGCGTCGCGGGGGCCGGCAAGGGCCCGCAGCGCTGGGTTCGGCTGGCCGACGCGACCGTCTATCTGGACCACCCCGTCGCCGCGATGGCCGACCACACGCTCAACATCGACCTCATGCCGGCCGGCGGCCAGCCGGACGCCCGGGTGGCCCTCGAGCTGACGGCCGACAGCGCCCTGGACCTCGTCGACGCGGTGCTCGCGGCCATCGCCGCCGTCCCGCCCGAGGTGAGCGGCGTCGCCCCGGAGCGCCTGGCCCGTTTCGTCCTGGCCCCTCCCGGTGCCGCTGAGTGACCGGCTGTCCGGGCGTGGTGTACCGGATCGCCACGGCATGGGGGGGTCGCTGCGCCGCACCGGCCGTTCGGCCCGCCGAGATGTACCCGTAACCGCTGAGCGGCTTGCCTTCGCCACCGGTGACGTCGCACACTCGATGTGAGGTGAGGACATGGCGGTCTTGCTGGCGATAGCGCTGTGCGCGGCCCTGCTGTGCGCCGTCTTCGGCGTCGAGATCGTCCTGTTCGCCTGGTTCGTGTCCGGTGAGCCCCCCCGCCTGCTGCGCCCCCTGGTCGCGTGGCTGGTGGCCCGGCCGGTGCTGCGGCGTCGCCGGGTGAGCCAGCCGCTGCCTCCGGTGCTGCTCGGTCTGGAGCTGCGCCGCCTGGGCGGTGAGATCATCCGGGTCGAGGAGGGCAACCAGCCGGCCAAGGCATCCCGGCTCACCGCCTGCAGCTGGGCCTACGACCACGTGCTCATCGAGTACTGCCGCAGCCTCGACATCCCCGTCCCCTCCGAGCGGAGCCCGCTCACCGCGCGGCAGCGCTTCGACGCCGAGGCGGCGCTGCTCGGCGCCGGCCACGAGTGGTAGCCCGCCGCGCGCGCCCGGGGACGGACGAGTAGCGTCAGATACCCTGGCCGATGGTGGGCAGCCTCACGCCGGCCCAGGCCCCTGACGGCATACGGCAGATGCGAGGATCGCAGGCATGGCTCGAGAGTTCAGCACGGTCGGCGTCATCGGACTCGGCACCATGGGTGCCGGCATCGTGGAGGTCATCGCCCGCAACGGCATCGCCGTCGTGGGCGTGGAGGTCGACGAGGCGGGTGTCGAACGGGGCAGGGGGGTGCTCGCCAAGAGCACCGGCCGGGCGCTCGAACGCGCCAAGATGACGCAGGAGGAGTACGACGCCCTGCACCGCCGGGTGACGTACACGACCGACCTCGCCGACCTCGCCGACTGCCAGCTCGTCGTCGAGGCCGTCCCGGAGAGCCTTGAGCTGAAGAAAGAGATCTTCGCCCAGCTCGACACCATCGTCGCCGAGGACGCGGTGCTCGCCACCAACACCTCGTCGCTGTCGGTCACCGAGATCGCCGTGGCCACCTCGAACCCCAAGCGCGTCGTCGGTATGCACTTCTTCAACCCGGCGCCGGTGCTGAAGTTCGTCGAGGTGGTGCGTACCGTCATCACCGCCGACGACGTGTTCTCCGACGTCAAGGCGTTCGCGGTGCAGCTCGGCAAGGACGCGGTCATCGTCGGCGACAAGGCCGGCTTCATCGCCAACGCCCTGTTGTTCGGCTACCTCAACCACGCCGTGTCGATGTACGAGAACAGGTACGCCTCCCGCGAGGACATCGACGCCGCCATGCGCTTCGGCTGCGGCTACCCGTTGGGCCCGCTCGCCCTGCTCGACCTCATCGGTCTCGACACGGCATACGCGATCCTCGACACGATGTACCGGCAGGGCCGCGACCGGTTGCACGCTCCGCGGCCGATCATCAAGCAGATGGTGAGCGCCGGGCTCAACGGCCGGAAGAGCGGACGCGGGTTCTACACGTATGCCGCGCCCGGCAGCTCCGAGGTCCTCGCCGATGGGCAGACCCCCTCCGGCGGGGGCCCCGAGGGCGTCACGCTGCGCAAGGTCGCGAGCGTGGGCGTCGTCGGCTCCGGGACGATGGCGACGGGGATCATCGAGGTGTTCGCCAAGGCCGGGCTCCCGGTGACGTATGTCGCCCGCACCCAGGACAAGGTCGACGCCGTCCGCGCCAAGATCGTCGCGTCGCAGGCTCGGGCCGTCGAGAAGGGCCGGGCCACCCAGGAGGACTCCGACGCGCTCGTCGCCCGGCTGACCGGCAGCACCTCGCGGGCCGACCTCGCCGACGTCGACCTCGTCGTCGAGGCGATCGCCGAGGACATCGACGTCAAGCAGGAGCTGTTCCGAGACCTCGACAAGATCTGCAGGGCGGGCGCGATCCTGGCGACGACGACCTCGTCACTGCCGATCATCGACTGCGCCAAGGTGACGAGCCGGCCGCAGGACGTCATCGGCATGCACTTCTTCAACCCGGCGCAGATCATGAAGCTGGTCGAGGTCGTCCACACCGTCTCGACGGCGCCGGACGTCATCGCCACCGCCCAGTCGGTGTGCACGACCGTCGGCAAGCACCCCGTGACCTGCGGTGACCGGTCGGGGTTCATCGTCAACGCCTTGCTGTTTCCCTACCTCAACGACGCCGTGAAGATGCTCGAGGCCCACTACGCCACCGCCGACGACATCGACACGGCGATGAAGACCGGGTGCGGGCTGCCCATGGGGCCGTTCGCCCTGCTCGACGTCGTCGGGCTCGACGTGTCGCTGGCCATCGAGCACGAGCTGTATGTCGAGTTCCGCGAGCCGGGGTTCGCCCCGGCGCCCCTGCTCGAGCATCTCGTGACGGCGGGCTACCTCGGCCGCAAGACCGGCCGCGGGTTCCGCACCTACGGCTGAGGACGGCATACCTGGGGGGTGGTGCCGAGCCCCCTGCCCGGGCCGCCACCGCCTCACCGTTGACAGGAGGCAACACGCCGGTATGCCGTGAGGCCACTCGGCGTGTTGCCGCCTCTCGACGGCGGTGAGAGGCCGACGGCTGGGGCGTCGGCGTGGGGCTAGGCGATCTGGAGGGTCGCCACGTCGAGGCCGAGGATGCGCGCGAACCTCGTCAGACACGTGACGCGTCGGGCCGGACCGAAGACGTCCTCGGCGAAGATCTCCAGCATCCGCCAGCCGGCGTCCTCGGCCAGGCCACGGCGGTGGGCGTCGCTGCTGCGGCGCGCGATGGGGGCGTGCACCGCCCCCTGGTACTCGCCGATGACGCGCTGGTCGCGCCACACGAGATCCCCCTCGAGCAGCCACTCGCCCGGGGCGGTGTGGACGGGGTGGTTGACCAGAGGCTCGGGAAACCCGGCGCGATGGAACATCAGCCGCGCTCTGGTCTCCATGGGAGAGCGGACGCCGGGCCGGACCAGCCGGGCCGCCTCGTCGAGCGAGCGCTTGCCCCGATGGTGCCCCCGCCTGCTCAGGGCGGTGAGCAGCGCCGTCCTGCCCGTAGAGACGACCGAGCCGGCCGGCGCGAGGCCGTCGAGGCGGCGCACGACCTCGTCGCCGATGACCACCAGGTCGTCGGCGTCGAGGCCGCGACCGACGAACGCGCCGAGGTCGCACCACAGATCGGGGAGAGCGACGACCCGCACGCCCTGCAGCACGTCCACCTGGCGGATCTCCAGCCCGCGGTGACCGCAGCACCCGTGCCTGGCGACCCTGCCACGCCCACTCGCCCGGATCACGTCCAGTCGGGTCTGTCGAGCCAGACGCGGTGGCAGCGTGAGCCCCCACAGCTGGGCGGCCGTGACGTGCGAGAATGCCGAGTCCGCCGGGAGGGCGAGGGCGAACGCCGAGGCGCGCTCGTGGAGGGTCGTCAGCGGGACGGGGGCTCGGACGGACTGCGTCGTCCGGGCGAGGTCGAGGCCGCGCAGCCGCTTCGGTCGCACCCGGGCCGACCTGGCGCCGGCGACCGTGAAGGGTGCCGCGGACAGCGCGGCCGGAAGAGGTTCGCGTCGCATGGGGCGAGCGTGCTCCGCTGCCCGACGTGGCCCGCCGGGTTATCCACAGGGCCCGGGTCCCTCGCCGTGAGAGGAGGCAACACGCCGGTATGCCGATGGCCCGCCAGGCGTGTTGCCTCCCCTCAACGGGGTGGTGGGGCGGTCGTCAGGCCGGGGCGAGGGCGTCCTGGTCGGCGCTCGCCGCGGCGTACGCCGCCGAGGTCCGGGCCGGGAGGGGCTCGAAGCGGGAGGTGAAGAAGCGCAGGGTCGGCGACTCGTAGACGAACCGGAGGCCGGTGATGCTCTCGCGGCGCTGCCACAGCTCGATGACCGCGTCGGCGACGACGTCCATGTGCCGGTTGGTGTAGACCCGGCGGGGGATGGTCAGCCGGACCATCTCCAGCTTCGGGTGCCGGTTCTCCCCCTGGGGCGTGCGGCCCGCCGAGACGATCCCGCGCTCCATCGCCCGGACACCGGACTCGACGAACAGCTCGGCCGCCAGGGCCTGGGCCGGCAGGTCGTCCTGGGCGAGGTGCGGGAGGAAGGCCGCGGCGTCGACGAACACGGCGTGCCCGCCGATCGGCTGGATCACCGGCACGCCGGCGTCGATGAGCTGCTGGCCGAGGTAGCGCACCTGGCCGACCCGGCTGGCGAGGTAGTGGTCGTCGACGGCCTCGCGCAGGCCGACGGCCATCGCCTCGAGGTCGCGGCCGGCGAGGCCGCCGTAGGTCGGCATACCCTCGTACACGACGACGAGCTCGCGGGCCGCCAGGAGGATCTCCTCCGAACGCATCGCGAGGAACCCGCCGATGTTGACCAGGGCGTCCTTCTTGCCCGACATGGTCAGCCCGTCGAAGACCGACATCATCTCGAGGACGATCGAGGCGCAGGACCGGTCGGCGAAGCCCTCCTCGCGCTCCTGGATGAAGAACGCGTTCTCGGCGAGCCGGGTCGCGTCGGACCACAGGATGATGCCGTGCCGGTCGCAGACCTTGCGGACGGCCCGCAGGTTGGCCATCGACACGGGCTGGCCGCCGGCCATGTTCACCGTGACGGCGACGTTGACGTAGGCGATGTTCTCCGGCCCGACCTCGGCGATGAGCCGCTCGAGCTTGGCGATGTCGACGTTGCCCTTGAACGGATGCAGGCTGGTCGGGTCGTGGGCCTCGTCGATGATGACGTCGACGAAGGCCCCGCCGGCCAGCTCCTGGTGCAGCCGGGTCGTCGTGAAGTACATGTTGCCCGGGACGTACTGGCCGGGCGAGATGAGGATCTTGCTGATCAGGTGCTCGGCGCCGCGGCCCTGGTGGGTCGGCACGACGTAGGGGAGGCCGTAGGTCTCCTGGACGGCCCGCTCGAGGTTGTCGAACGAGCGCGCACCGGCATACGCCTCGTCGCCCATCATCAGCGCCGACCACTGGCGGTCGCTCATCGCGGAGGTCCCCGAGTCGGTGAGCAGGTCGATCCCGCACATGCTGCTCGGCAGCAGGAAGGTGTTGTACCCCGCGTCCTCGATGGCCCGCTGGCGCTGCTCGCGGGTGGTGACGGCGAGCGGCTCGACCATCTTGATCCGGTAGGGCTCGGCCTGGCGCATGGGGGCTCCTTCTCGTACTGCTAGCGGGGTGCGGGCCCAGCATGACGTCTTCGTCGACAATAAACAAGTCGGCTATGATTGACTGACCGTGATGACCAATATGTCCAGAATACCTGCACTCTTATCGAACAGAGTGTCTATGCCGACACTCCGGTGAGCCATGCGTGCTCCCGGTGTGGTGGGGCGGGCCGCGGGCCGCGTACGTTGTCCTCGTGAGCCCTGCCCCCGTCCTGCCCGAGCGTGCCCGCATCGTCATCATCGGGGGAGGGGTGATCGGGGCCTCGATCGCCTACCACCTCGCCCATCTGGGCGAGACCGACGTCGCCGTGCTCGAGCGCGACCGCCTGACGTCCGGGACGACGTGGCATGCCGCGGGCCTGATGACGTGCTTCGGCTCCACGTCCGAGACCTCGACGCGGATCCGTCTCCACAGCCGCGACCTGTTCGCCCGGCTGGAGGCCGAGACGGGCCTGGCCACCGGGTTCCGCCCGGTGGGCCTCATCGAGGCCGCGGCGGACGCCGACCGGCTGCAGGAGTACCGACGGGTGGCGGCCTTCCAGCGCCGCCTCGGGCTGGAGATCCACGAGATCGACCCCGCCGAGATGGCCGAGCTGTTCCCGCTCGCGCGCACCGACGACCTGCTCGCGGGCTTCTACGTCCCCGGTGACGGGCGGGTCAACCCAGTGGACCTCACGATGAGCCTGGCCAGGGGGGCCAGGAACCTCGGGGTGCGGGTGCTCGAGGGCGTGGCCGTCACCGGCGTGAGCACCGCCCCGGCCGGCGCGACCGAGCGGGTCACCGGGGTGCGCACCGACCTCGGGGACATCGAGTGCGAGGTCGTCGTCAACTGCGCCGGGATGTGGGCCCGGGAGCTCGGGGAGCGCAACCGGGTCGTCATCGCCAACCAGGCGGCCGAGCACTACTACCTCGTCACCGACGAGATCGACGGGATGAGTCCCGAGGCCCCGATCTTCGAGGACCCCTCCTCCTACGGCTACTACCGCGAGGAGGGCGGCGGGATGATGGTCGGACTGTTCGAGCCGCGGGCCGCGGCGTGGCGGGTCGGCGGCGTCCCTGCGTCGTTCTCGTTCGGCACCCTCCCGCCCGACTGGGAGCGGATGGGGCCCTTCCTCGAGAAGGCCATGGCGCGCGTGCCGGCCACCCTCGATGCCGGCATCCGGACGTTCTTCTGTGGGCCGGAGTCGTTCACGCCGGACCTGCAGCCCGCGGTCGGCGAGGCGCCGGGCATCCGCGGCTACTTCGTCGCCGCGGGCATGAACTCGGTGGGCATCCTCTCCAGCGGTGGCCTGGGGCGGGTCATGGCGCACTGGATCACGACCGGCCGCCCGGACGTCGACGTCACCGCGATCAACGTCGACCGCTTCCACGACTACCAGCTCGGCCCGGCCTACCGCGCCGCGCGGACCGCCGAGATCCTCGGGACCGTGTATGCCGCCCACACCCCCGGCACCCAGCTCGGCGGCGCCCGCGGCATCAAGCGCTCCCCGGTGCACGACCGTCTGACCGCGCAGGGTGCGTACTTCCGCGACGTCAGCGGGTGGGAGGGCGCCGACTGGTTCGCCGGACCGGGCGAGAACGCGGTGGCCCGCCCCTCCTGGGCGCGTGAGCCGTGGTTCGAGCGGTGGGAGGCCGAGCACCGGGCCGTGCGCGAGGGCGTGGGCCTGATGGACATGTCCTTCATGGCGAAGCTGCTCGTCGAGGGCCCGGACGCCGCGGCGGTGCTCGACGAGGTGTCGGCGGGCGCCGTCGCGGGAGCGATCGGGGTCATCGTCTACACCCAGTGGCTCGACGTCGACGGCCGGATCCAGGCCGACCTCACGGTCACCCGGCTCGGCGAGGAGCGCTTCCTCGTCGTCGCCTCGGACACCGCCCACGGCCACGCGCTGGGCTGGCTGCGCCGTGCGGTCGGCGACTCGCGCTGCTCGGTCACCGATGTGACGAGCGGGTACGCCCAGCTCAACGTCCAGGGCCCGCGCGCACGCGAGCTCATGGCGGCGGTGTCCTCGGCCGACTTCTCGACCGAGGCCTTCCCGTTCCGGGCGGCGCGGTGGGTGGACGTCGGCTTCGCCCGGGTGCTGTGCGTGCGGATCACCTACCTCGGCGAGCTGGGGTACGAGCTCTACGTGCCGACCGAGATGGCGGGCCACGTCTACGAGCGCCTCGTCGAGGCGGGGGAGCCGTTGGGGCTGGCCCACGTCGGGCTCAAGGCCCTGTCGAGCCTGCGGCTGGAGAAGGCGTACCGCGACTTCGGCCACGACATCGACAACACCGACTGTCCGCTCGAGGTGGGGCTGGGCTTTGCG
>CAYPYK010000065.1:0-14188 GCA_964414665.1 uncultured Intrasporangiaceae bacterium
GGGAGGAGAACGAGTTCTGGATGGAGCTGTCCTGGCGGATCGACCCGGACGGCTCACTCGGCATCCGGAAGTTCTACGAGTCCGAGGACAGCCCCGGCGAGAAGCTCTCCGTCGACGAGTACTACCGGTGGATCTTCGAGAACTCCGTCCCCGGGCTGCCTGAGAAGGCCAAGGAGGAGGGGCTCGACCCGCTGGCCTACATGCGCCGCTATGGGGCGTTCGAGGTGAGCAGCCACGTCGGCCCCGTCTATGAGCAGGCCGTCGACGAGGCGCTCCTGGCGGGAGCGGTCACCACCGACCTCGGCCGGGTCTACTCGCCCGCGCCGAAGCCGGCGGCGGTCAACCTCGCCCCGACGGGCGCTCCGGTGCCCGACGCGCAGGGCCGCAACCCGGTCGGCGTCGATGTCGACGGCGAGGTCCGGCGCGGGTTCCCGACGCCGAGCGGGCTGCTGGAGTTCTACTCCTCGACGGTCGCCGACTGGGGCTGGCCCGAGTACGCCATCCCGACCTACATCCACAGCCACGTCCACCCGGAGTCCCTGGCGCCCGACCAGAAGGTGCTCATCTCGACGTTCCGGCTGCCCACCCAGATCCACACCCGCGGGGCCAACTCGAAGTGGCTCAACGAGCTGGCCCAGACCAACCCGCTGTGGCTGCACCCCCAGGACGCCGCGCCGCTGCGGGTGCGCGGCGGTGACCTCGTCCGGGTCAGCACCGACATCGGCTACTTCGTCGTCAAGGCCTGGGTGACCGAGGGCATCCGGCCCGGGGTCGTGGCCTGCAGCCACCACATGGGCCGCTGGCGCCCCAAGGAGCAGCCCGAGCGCAACGGTGGGCAGACCTCGGCGACCGTCGACCTCGCCCGCGAGGGCTCGACCTGGACGATGTCCCGGATCCACGGGGTCCGCCCGTACGAGTCGAGCGACCCGGACACGGCGCGGATCTGGTGGACCGACGTGGGCGTCCACCAGAACATGACGTTCCCGGTCCACCCGGACCCGATCTCCGGCATGCACTGCTGGCACCAGGCGGTGCGGGTCACCAAGGCCGAGCCGGGTGACGCCTACGGGGACATCAGCGTCGACACCGACAAGTCGCGGGCGATCTACCGGGAGTGGCTCGACAGAACGCGCGACGCTCGATCGGTCTCGCCCGACGGGACCCGTCGGCCGTACTGGCTCATGCGCCCGCTCAAGCCCGCGCCCGAGGTCTTCGCCCTGCCCGCGGACGGTGACGCGTGAGTGGCGTGCCCGCTCCGGCCGCCGGGGGCAGCGAGGTGCTGCTCGCGCTCGCGGTGCTCTGCGAGACCCCTCACCCGGCCCATGCGCGGGTCGGCGCCGCCCTCGAGCTCGGCGCCCTGCCGGACGCGGCGGAGTACACCCACGTCTTCGGGCTGAGTGTCGTCCCGTACGCCGCGGTCTACCTCGGCCCCGAGGGGATGCTCGGCGGCGAGGCGGCCGACCGGGTCGCCGGGTTCTGGCGGGCCGTCGGCCACGTCCCTCCGGCCGAGCCCGACCACCTCGCCGCCCTGCTCGGCCTCTATGCCGGGCTCGCGGACGCCGAGGCGGCAGAGGCGGACCCGGCCAGGGTGGTGCTGCGGCGCCGGGCGCGCTCGGTGCTGCTCTGGGAGCACCTGCTCAGCTGGGTCCCCGGGTACGCGCAGGCCGTGGCCGGCGCCGGATCGGCCTTCTACGCCGACTGGGCCGCGCTCCTCATCGAGGCGCTGGTCGCCGAGACCTCGACCGTGCCGCCCCCCGACACCCTGTCCCAGCACCTGCGCGAGGCGCCCGGCCTCCCCGACGAGATCGAGAGCGCACGGGCCCTGGCCCAGGCCCTGCTGACGCCGGTGCGCAGCGGGCTCGTCCTCACCCGTCGCGACCTCGCCAGAGCCGCCCGTGAGCAGGACCTCGGCCTGCGGGTCGGCGAACGCGCCTTCGTCCTGGCCTCGATGCTCGAGCAGGATGCCGCAGCGACCCTGGACTGGCTGGCCATCGAGGCCGACCGCTGGGCCGAGCGGCACCGCCACGACCTGACCATCCTCGGGCCCGTCGCCGCCTTCTGGGCGGACCGGGCCGAGACCACCGCTGCCGCGTGCCGTGCGCGGCAGACCGCCCTGCTGGAGGTGCTCGCCCATGTCGTCTGACGTCGTAGCAGCCCGACCCGTGCTCCCCGACGACCCGGCCCCGCCGGTCTCCGAGGACGACGTGCGCCGGATCGTGAAGGAGGAGATGGCCTCCGCCTTCACGAAGGACCCCGGCATGCGCCGGGCCGCGATGGTCGCCTCCAAGGGCACGCTCGACTGGGCCTACCCACCTCTGATCCTCGGCAACGCCGCGGCCGCCGTGGGGATGGAGGTCTCGCTGTTCTTCACGTTCTACGGCCTCAACATCATCCACAAGGACTTCGAGCGCAAGCTCAAGATCGACCCGGTCGGCAACCCCGCGATGCCGATGCCGGTCCCGCTGCCCGACCTGGTCACCGGTATGCCGGGCATGGTGGGCATCGCGTCGAGGATGATGCGCTCGCGTTTCGCCTCGCACAACGTGGCGACGATCCGCGAGCTGCTCGACACGGCTCGCGAGATGGAGGTCCGGCTCATCGCCTGCCAGATGACGGTCGACGTCTTCGGGTACGGCCAGGACGACTTCATCGAGGGCGTCGAGTTCGGCGGGGCGGCCGCGTTCATGGCCGACGCCCGTAAGTCGCACGTGACCATGTTCATCTGAGAGGACCACGCGATGCCGCAGATCACCGAGGACGTGCTTGTCGACGCCCGAGAGCTCATGTGCCCGATGCCGGTCATGGCCGCCACGAAGGCGATCCGCCGGATGGAGCCCGACCAGGTGCTCAAGGTCATGGCCACCGACCGTGGGGCGCTGAGTGACATCCCGGCCTGGGCCGAGTCGACGGGCAACGAGCTCGTCGGCTCCGGCGAGGTCGACGGTGCGCTCGTCTTCTACATCCGCAAGGTCGACCAGAGCTGAGCCCCGCCGCCGGCCGAGGCGGCGCCGGTGGCAGCGCGCCAGGTGCCGTGATCGCCACACCTGCGGCGCCGTCATGCGCGTTGTCATCGCCCTGGCCCGAGGCGGAGAGGGTGTGCCCCGCCGTCACCGGATGCGCCAGCCGCCGCCCTGGGCCGCCGAGGAGGGTGGCGCCGGCGAGGGGATCGGCTCCGCGTCGGTGATCGGGCGCGCCCCCGGCACCTTGCGGCGCAGCTCCGCATCGCCGACGACCCCGGTCGGGAAGGCCGAGCGGGCGGCGTGCCGGCGCAGCTCGTCGACGTCAACGGGCTCGCGCGCCGCGACGAGGACGCCGTTGCCGAACCGCCGCCCCTTGATGACCTCCGTCGTCGCCAGGTATGCCGTGTGCCCCAGGGCCGCCCGCGCGCCGGCGGCGACCCGGGCGGCATACCGCAGGCCGGGCTCGTCGGCGACGTTGGCGAGCAGCAGGCCGCCGGGTGCCAGCACCCGGGCGCAGTCGCGGAGGAACTCGACGGTGCCGAGCTCGGGCGGGACCCGGCCGCCGGCATACGCGTCGAGGACGACCACGTCGGCGGAGGCGTCGCGCAGGGCGGCGACGCCGGAGCGGCCGTCGAGGGGCCGCACCCGGATCCGGTGCCCCCTCGGCAGCGGAAGCTCCCGGCGGACCAGGTCGGTGAGGCCGGTGTCCGGCTCGAGGACCACCTGGGGCGAGCCGGGCCGGACGTGCTGGACCCACCGGGCGAGGGTCATCCCGGCGCCGCCGACGTGGGTGACGGCCAAGCGACCCCTGGTGAGGGCGCCGAGGACCGTGGCGAAGTGGGCGACGTACTCGAACGCGAGGTCCTCGGGGTCCGCGAGGTCGACGTGCGACTGGGCGAAGCCGTCGACGACGACGACCCACCCGGCCCGCTCGTCGGCGACGAGACGCGCGTCGGCTGGCACGCCCGCAGGCTACCCGCCCGGGCCGCGTGCCCAGCGGCATGGCCCGAGCGTGGCACGATCGGGCCATGCCGCCGCGCCGCAGGGTTCCCGAGGAGGCCGGCCGCGCCGCCGTCGAGCGGTGGCTCGCGGACCCGGGCGTCGCGGACCGGGACACCGTGGCCGCCGCCGTGCGCTACACCGTCGAAGAGCTGTCGGTGCGGGCGCCCGGTCGCAGCGTCGAGGTGCGGGTCCCCCCGTATGCTGCTGCTCAGTGCGTCGAGGGGCCTGCGCACACCCGGGGGACGCCGCCCAACGTCGTCGAGACCGACCCGGCGACCTGGCTGGGTCTGGCGACCGGTCGCCTCGGCTGGGCCGAGGCGGTGGTGAGCGGCCGGCTGCGGGTGAGCGGCACCAGGGCCGACCTGACGGCATACCTGCCGCTGGCAGGGGAGGGCGGGGACCGGTGACCGGGCCCCGGGACGGAGGACGGATGCTCACCTCGAGAGACGTCGAGCGGATCACCTTCACCCCGACCCAGATCCGACGGGGCTACGACGAGCGGGAGGTCGACGAGTTCCTCGAGCGGGTCCTGACCACGCTCAAGCACTACGAGTCCGGAGGATCGGTGGTCGTCCCGACTCCCGAGCCCGGCCCGACCACACGCGAGTCGGGGTGGGCGAGGGTGCTGCGCACGCTGCGCGGGGACCCCGGCTGAGCCTGCGCGGTGTCGGCACGCCATCCCACCGGCCCCTCGGAGGTACCGGGACGGGCGAGCGCTACGGGCGGAGCAGGGCGTCGGCGGCGCCGCGGGCGGCCGCGGTGGCCACCCCGTCGGCGTCGACCACCTGGGCGTGGGCGTGCGAGAGGGGGGCGGCGTACGACGCCAGGGTCGGCGCCTCGGTGTCGTCGAGGTCGACGGGGAGCTGGAGCTCGAGGACGCCCTTGCCGAGCGCACCGGCGTCGGTCGGCAGCTCGATGGGGTAGGTGCCCGTGAAGCACGCCGTGCACAGCGCTCCGGCGTCCTGGGAGGTGGCGCCGATCATCCCCGCCTCCGAGAGGTAGCCGAGGCTGTCCGCGCCGATGGAGTTGCAGACCTCCTCGACCCCGATGCCGGTGGCGATCAGCTCGGCGCGGGTGGCGAAGTCGATGCCGTAGAAGCACGGCCAGCGCACGGGCGGGGAGGAGATCCGCACGTGCACCTCCGCGGCGCCGGCCTCGCGCAGCATCCGCACGAGGGCGCGCTGGGTGTTGCCGCGGACGATCGAGTCGTCGACGACGACGAGCCGCTGGCCGCGGATGACCTCGCGCAGCGGGTTGAGCTTGAGCCGGATGCCGAGCTGGCGGATCGTCTGCGAGGGCTGGATGAACGTCCGTCCGACGTACGCGTTCTTGACCAGCCCCTGGCCGTAGGGGATGCCCGACTCCTGGGCGTAGCCGATCGCGGCGGGCGTCCCGGACTCCGGCGTCGGGATGACGAGGTCGGCCTCCACCGGGTGCTCCCGGGCCAGCGTCCGGCCCATCTGGACGCGGGCCTTGTGCACGACCCGGCCGTTGATCGTCGTGTCGGGGCGGGCGAGGTAGACGTACTCGAAGACGCACCCCGTCGGCGTCGCCGCGGCGAACCGCTGTGAGCGCAGCCCGTCGGCGTCGATCACGACGAGCTCGCCCGGCTCGACCTCGCGGATGAACGACGCGCCGACGATGTCGAGCCCCGCCGTCTCCGACGCGACGACCCAGCCCCGCTCGAGCCGGCCGATCACGAGGGGACGGATGCCGTGCGCGTCCCGGGCGGCATACAGCGTCTGCTCGTCCATGAAGACGAAGCTGAACGCGCCACGCAGGCGCGGCAGCACCTCCAGGGCGGCGCCCTCGAGCGAGCGGTCGGGGTTCTCGGTCAGCAGGGCGGTGACCAGGGCCGTGTCGGTGGTGTTACCGCGGGAGAGCTCGCCGCGGTAGCCCTCCTCGGTGCGCAGGTCGGCGACGAGGTCGCGCAGCTCGGCCGAGTTGATGAGGTTCCCGTTGTGGGCCAGGGCGACGGTGCCGCCGTCGTGCCCTCCGAGAGTGGGCTGGGCGTTCTCCCACGTCGACCCGCCGGTCGTGGAGTAGCGGCAGTGCCCGATGGCGAGATGGCCCTTGAGCGAGGCCAGGGAGCGTTCGTCGAACACCTGTGAGACCAGGCCCATGTCCTTGTAGACGAGGAGGCGGTGGCCGTCGGAGGTGGCGATGCCGGCCGACTCCTGGCCGCGGTGCTGCAGCGCGTAGAGGCCGTAGTAGGTGAGCTTGGCTGCCTCCTCACCGGGGGCCCAGACGCCGAAGACCCCGCAGGCATCCTGGGGGCCCTTCTCCCCTGGCAGCAGGTCGTGGGTCAGGCGTCCGTCACCGCGTGGCACGTGGCCCAGTCTCCCACAGGGATCGCGGGGTCCCGTCCGCGCCGGCGGTCAGTCTCGCCGGTCGAGCAGGACGGCGAGCACGGCCGCCGCCAGGGCGAACAGCAGCGCGCCGAACAGGCCGAGGTAGCCGACGGCCTGGCCCTCGCTGTAGGCGTACCCGGCCGGGTAGCCGCTGCGTCCCTCGAGCCAGCCTGTCGACGCGATGGCGCCGCCGACGACGAAGCCCAGCACGGCACCGGTGAGGATGAACCTGACGAAGCTCGGGCTGCGCGAAGATGACACGGTCCTTACGGTACGTCGACGGCGGGTGGCCGATCACCTCCGGGCCCTGACAATGGGCCGATGAGCGTCGACACGACCGGCACCACCGCCTCGGCCGCCCGGACCGGCCGCCGGGCCGGACGAGCCTGGCCGTATGCCGCGAGCGGGGCCCTCGCCGCCGTCACCGGGGCAGGGGTCGGCCATCTCGTTGCCGCGCTCGTCGCCCCGGTGGGGTCGCCGGTCCCGGCCGTCGGGTCGGTCGTCATCGACGCCACGCCGACCGCGGTCAAGGAGTGGGCCATCTCCTGGTTCGGCACCGCGGACAAGACCGTCCTCGTCGGCTCGGTGTTGCTCGTGACCGTGCTGCTGGCGGCGGGGACCGGGCTGCTCGCCCGGCGCCGCCGCACTCTCGGGCTGGTCGCTCTCGTCGGGCTGGTCGCTCTCGCCACGGCAGCAGCCGTCAGCCGGCCGGCCGCCGGACCGGCGGCGATCCTCCCGGGCCTGGTCACCGCGGTGGTGGGCCTGGTGACCCTCAACGCGCTGGCGACCCTGCTCGACCGGCTGGACCTCGAGCGGGAGCGCGAGGCGGCGCTCGCCGCCGAGGGGGAGGGCGCCATGCCGACGGCGGACCGCACACTGGCCACCCGCCGGAGCGTGCTCGCGGTCGCGTCGGGGGCGGGGGTCGCGGCGGTCGCCGGCGTAGGTGCCGGGCAGGCGCTCACCAGTCGGTCGGCGCCGACCCAGGTCTCGCTGCCGGCCCCGGCCTCGCCGCTGCCCCCGCTGCCGCAGGGGCTGGAGAGCACGATCCGGGGGATCTCGCCGTTCCGGACGCCGGTGAGCGACTTCTACCGGATCGACACCGCGCTGATCGTGCCGCGGGTGAGCCCCGGCGACTGGTCGCTCACGGTCGACGGTGAGGTGGACCACCAGGTGAGCCTCACGCTGGCGGACCTGCTCGCCATGCCGATGGTCGAGAAGGACATCACCTTGATGTGCGTCTCCAACGAGATCGGCGGCGACCTCGTCGGCTCGGCCCGCTGGCTCGGGGTGCCCACCAAGGACATCCTGGCCCGGGCCGGGGTCCACGCGAGCGCCGACCAGGTGCTGAGCACCTCGGTGGACGGGATGACGATCTCGACGCCGATCCAGGCGCTGACCGACGACCGCGGGGCCCTGCTGGCCGTCGGGATGGACGGTGCGCCGCTGCCGGCCGACCACGGCTTCCCGGTCCGGCTCGTGACGCCGGGGCTCTACGGGTTCGTCGGGGCGACGAAGTGGCTGGCCCGGATGACCGTGACGACGTATGCGGCCAGCCAGGCCTACTGGACCCGGCGCGACTGGGCGAGCGACGCCCCCTGCCTCACGGAGTCGCGCATCGACACCCCGCGGCAGGGCGCCGACCTGCTGCCCGGCGCCACCCACATCGGCGGCGTCGCCTGGGCCCAGGGGCGCGGCATCACCGCCGTCGAGGTGCGGGTCGACGACGGCCCCTGGCAGCGGGCCACGCTCGGCCCGGACGCCGGGATCGACTACTGGCGGCAGTGGTACCTGCCCTGGCAGGCGACCCCCGGGAACCACACCCTGGCCGTGCGCGCCACCGACGGGCAGGGCGACCTGCAGACGGTCGTCGTCGCCGACCCGTTCCCCCGTGGGGCCACCGGGTGGCACACGATCGACGTCAGCGTGGGCTGAGGGCGGGGCGAGACGGCCCGCACGGGGCGGCGGGCCGCCGCATACTCTGGTCCCCGTGACCGAGCAGCCCATCACGTACGCCGCGGCCGGGGTCGACGTCGAGGCCGGCGACAAGGCCGTCGAGCTGATGAGGGCGAGCGTGCGCCGGGCCACCCGGCCGGAGGTGATCGGGGACCTCGGTGGGTTCGCCGGGATGTTCGACGCCTCGAAGCTGGCCACGATGCGCCGACCCGTCCTCGCGACGAGCACCGACGGCGTCGGCACCAAGGTCGCCATCGCCCAGGCCCTCGACCGGCACGACACCATCGGCGCGGACCTCGTCGCGATGGTCGTCGACGACATCGTCGTGTGCGGCGCCGAGCCGCTGTTCATGACCGACTACATCGCGACCGGAAAGGTCGTCCCCGAGCGGATCGCCGCCATCGTCTCGGGCATCGCCGCGGCCTGCGCGCAGGCCCGGGTGGCCCTGCTCGGCGGCGAGACCGCCGAGCATCCCGGGCTGCTGGAGCCCGACG
Source organism: uncultured Intrasporangiaceae bacterium (assembly GCA_964414665.1). Lineage (GTDB taxonomy): Bacteria > Actinomycetota > Actinomycetes > Actinomycetales > Dermatophilaceae > CAVSJJ01. The sequence goes on from CAYPYK010000065.1 coordinate 8,761, forward strand.
AGTACGACGTCGCCGGCGCCGCCACCGGGGTGGTCGAGTATGCCGCGGTGCTCGGCCCACACCGGGTCCTGCCCGGCGACGTGGTCCTCGCCCTGGCCTCGAGCGGCCTGCACTCCAACGGCTACTCCCTCGTCCGGCGGGTCGTCGCCGCTTCGGGCTGGGAGCTCGGCCGCGACGTCCCCGAGTTCGGCCACACCCTCGGCGAGGAGCTGCTGACCCCGACCCGGGTCTACAGCGCCGACCTCCTCGACCTGGTCGCCGAGCTCGGGGGGTCGCCCGACGCGGGCGTGCACGCCCTCAGCCACGTCACCGGCGGCGGGCTGGCCGCGAACCTCGCCCGGGTGCTGCCGCCCCACGTGCACGCCCGGGTCGACCGCTCGACCTGGACCCCGCCCGCGGTCTTCTCGACGATCGCGGCGCTGGGCCAGGTCCCGGCGGCCGACCTGGAGCGGACGCTCAACATGGGCGTGGGCTTCGTCGCCGTCGTCCCGGCGCGCAGCGTCGAGCGGGCCATCGCCCATCTCGGCGGCCGCGGCATCGCGACCTGGGTGCTCGGCGAGGTGCAGGCCGCCGAGGACGCCGTGATGGACGGCGCCCATGAGGTGGTGCGCGGTGCCAAGGGAGTGCAGGGCGGCTCGGTCCAGCTCGTCGGGCAGCACCCCGCCTGACCAGGCCGCTGCTGACGAGGATGGGCTGCGGTCGAACAGCGCCGTCGCGGCCCGGGCTCGCTGCTGGTTCTGAAGGGTCGAGCCGGCGCAGGCGCCGTCACCACGCGGTGTGCCATGGCGTCATCGACAGCCGCGTCCACCTGTGGTCGGTGGTCGCGGCTCACGCTCAGATGCACGAAGGGCCGGGCGCTCAGCGCTGCCCGGAGGCCCACCGTTCGTACTCGTCGTCCTCGTCCCCGTCGCGCTCGTCGGTCGCCCGACCCGTGCTCGGGGTATCGCTGTGGAGTTCCCGCTCAAGCGCGCTGAGGTCGGTGTCCGGGCTGTAGTACTTCAGCTCGCGAGCGACCTTCGTCTGCTTGGCTTTGGCTCGGCCGCGCCCCATGGCGTGACCCCCTCATGCGTCTGCCGGGGCGGCATCGCTCAGCGGATGGCCCCATCGGGGTCATCCCACGTCGCGGAGCGGTCCCGGGAATCGTGTGTGTGTCGTGGGGCCAACGCTACAACAGTCCGGGTCGTTCGGCGCACACGATGGAGGAACCCGACGGCGCCCCACGCACGGCACGTAGGGTGGGTGGGCCGTCCCCTGCGGGCCGGCGAGCCACCGTCACCCACCACGGAGGAGGCCTCGTGCGGATCGGCTACAAGGCGTCGGCGGAGCAGTTCGGGCCAGGGGAGCTGGCGGCATACGCCCTGCTCGCCGAGGAGCTCGGCCTGGACTCGGTGACGGTGTCGGACCACTTCCAGCCGTGGCGGCTCAAGGGCGGCCACTCCCCGAACGCCCTGGTCTGGCTCGCGCACGTCGCGGCCCGCACCGAGCGGGTCATGCTGGGGACCTCGGTCATGACGCCGACGTTCCGGCACAACCCGGCGGTCGTGGCTCAGGAGTTCGCCACCCTCGCCTGCCTGGCCCCCGGTCGGGTCATGCTGGGGGTCGGCACCGGCGAGGCGCTCAACGAGGTCGCCGTGGGGTCGGTCCCGGGGGAGTGGCCGGACTTCAAGGAGCGGTTCGCCCGGCTGCGCGAGGCCGTCGACCTGATCCGGGCGCTGTGGAGCGAGGGCCGGGTCAGCTTCGAGGGGGAGTACTTCCAGACCGACGACGCGGCCGTCTACGACCGGCCGGACACCCCGGTCCCGGTCTACGTCGCCGCAGGGGGGCCGCTGGTGGCCCGGTATGCCGGCCGGGTCGGCGACGGGTTCATCTGCACCTCGGGCAAGGGGCACGAGCTCTACGCCGACAAGCTCCTGCCGGCCGTCTCGGAGGGCCTGGAGATGGCCGGCCGGAGCGCGTCGGACATCGACCGGATGATCGAGATCAAGCTGTCCTTCGACCCCGACCCCGACCTCGCGATCGAGAACACCCGGTTCTGGGCGCCGTTGTCGCTCACACCCGAGCAGAAGAGCTCGCTGTACTCCCCCGTGGCGATCGAGCGGGCCGCCGACGAGCTGCCGATCGAGCAGGTGGCCAAGCGCTGGGTCGTCGCCTCCGACCCCGCCGAGGTGGTCGAGGCCGTCCAGGAGTACACCGACCTCGGGTTCGACCACCTCGTCTTCCACGCACCGGGCCCGGACCAGGAGCGGTTCCTGCGGGCGTTCAGCGAGCAGGTGGTTCCCGGGCTGCGCGAGCTGACGCCCGCGTCCCAGGGCTGACCTCGGTCTCGGTCCCGCGATGGGTGGGAATCCGCCCCTTCAGCGACCCTGATGGCGCGGATTCCCACCCATCGCGGGCCCACCCTCGGGCAGCCACAGGTGCGGCAGCCCGCCGGCCATCCGGCGCTCGGCCACGGTGTCGGCGGCGGCTGCGGGGCTGACGCCCTCGGCCTGCGCCGTGCGCAGCACCTCGAGAGTGTGCTCATAGATCGCGCCGGTCGCCGCCCGGGCCCGCTCCAGGTCGAAGCCTCGTAGCTCCTCGCTCACCTGGATGACCCCGCCGGCGTTGACGAGGAAGTCCGGCGCGTAGGTCACCCCGCGCGCGAGGAGCCTGTCGGCCGTGCCGCCCGGGCCGTCGGTCACCAGCTGGTTGTTGGCGCCCCCGCAGACGACGCCCGCCGTGAGGGCCTGGACCGTGTCGGCGTCGAGGGCGCCGCCCATGGCGCACGGGGAGTAGACGTCGAGGTCGGCGCGGACGAGGGCGGCGGCGTCCGGCACCACCTGGACCTCGGGGTGTGCGCCGGTCAGCCGGGTCACTGCGTCGGCGTCGACGTCGGTGACGACGACCTCGGCCCCGTCGTCGAGCAGGTGGGCCGTGAGCAGCCGCCCGACCTTGCCGACCCCTGCGATGCCGACCCGGCGGCCTCGCAGGGTCGGCTCGCCCCACCGGTGCTCGGCGCACGCCCGCATCCCCTGGAACACGCCGTATGCCGTGAGCACCGAGGAGTCCCCCGCCCCGCCCCTGTCCTCGGAGCGGCCCGTCGCCCAGGCGGTGGTCTCGGCCACGACGTCCATGTCGGCGACATACGTGCCGACGTCGCACGCCGTGACATAGCGGCCGCCGAGGGACTGGACGAACCGTCCGTAGGCCCGGAGCAGGTCGGGGGTCTTGTCGCGGTGCGGGTCGCCGATGATGACGGCCTTGCCGCCGCCGTGCGCGAGGCCCGCGACGGCGTTCTTGTACGACATCGCCCGGGAGAGCCGCAGCACGTCGGCGAGGGCGTCGGCATCGCTCGGGTAGGGGTGGAACCGGGTGCCGCCGAGGCCGGGGCCGAGCGCCGTGTTGTGCAGCGCGATGATCGCCCGCAGCCCGCTCTCGCGGTCGGAGCAGAAGACGACCTGCTCGTGGCCGGAGGTATCGGTGGCGGAGGTCTGCCGGGTCCCATGCACGGACCCCACGCTAGCCCGCCCCGCGGCATACCCCGAGGTCACCACCCCCTCGGGCCTGCGCCCGCCGGGCTCCGGCCGGGCGCCCCACCCGTGCCTCCACCACAATGGTCGTGCGCCCACCCGCTGCCGAAGGACCGCCGATGCCCGCCCCGCCCCACCAGCTCCAGCTCCCGGCCGCCGAACCGGAGGCCGCCGCTCGTCGCGCCCGACCCGGGCGGCTCGGCCTGGGCCTGACCGCGGCCGCGGTCGTGCTCGCCGGGTGCAGCGGTGCGAGCAGCGGGGGCGGCGCGCCCCCGACGACGGTGGCGACGACGTCGGCCGCGCCGTCGCCCACCGCGAGTGCCGCCCGGGTCCGGCTGGGCGGCGTCGCCACCGTGCTCCTCCCGGCCGGCTGGTCGCACACCGAGACCACGAGCACCACCGCGAACATCGACACCCCCTTCCACACGGCGTGCCTCGACGACCCGTCGGTCACCGCCGCCGACGGAGGGTGCGATGTCGTCATCTCGTGGGGCGACACCGTGTCGGGCAACGAGGGCAAGCCGTGGGTCGTGCACCAGGTCGCGGGCTGGAGCCACAGCACCGATGTCAGCCCCTGTCCGGTCCCGGGGTCGACCACCGACAGCACCGCCGCCGACTTCGGGGTGGCCAGCATGGACGCCCCACCCGAGCAGGGGTTCGCCAAGATCGGCAGCAAGACGGCGTATCTCGACACCTACTCGGCGACGTGCGGCGACGGGCAGACCTTCAGCCCGCGAATCTGGTGGCTTCCGGTCACCCACCTCATGGTCGAGGACGTCCTGGGGAACCCCGCGACGGCGGGCATCCTCGCCGGCTTCCGGTTCACCGGGACCTCGGGCGGAGCCTCGCCGACGACCGCCCCGGTCTCGCCCGGCCCGGTCCACGGCTACCTCACCGCCCTCGGTGGCGGGAAGCTCACCATCCAGATCGTCCGGACCTACGGCAACGACGCCGCCGGCAAGGCGTATGCCGCGGCGCACGGGATCGCCTACCCGTTCGAGAACGACTACGTCGACATCCCGACGGGCAAGGCCACGACCGTGCCGACGTCCTCGTCCACCACCTGCAAGGGCGGGGTGCGGGTCGCCGGCACCGAGCCGCTCAAGCCGAAGACCGTCCCCTGCTCACGGTTCGGGACCTACCTCGCCGGGACCGGGCCCGTGCTCGTCGACGCGACGGTCGGCCAGGGCGGCTTCGTCACGTCGCTGGTCGAGGTCTACCGCCCCTAGCCGGCCCACCCCGGGCGCAGGCCACCGACCTGTGGCCGGCCGCGAGGCTGGTTCCGCAGATGCGGTGGCCGAGGTCCCCTGTCTCCGCATGTGCGGCTATCATGCCGCATGGCCACCTTTCGGATCCGTGAGGCCGCCGAGCTGCTCGGGGTGAGCGACGACACCGTGCGCCGCTGGGCCGACGCCGGGCGGCTGCCGACGACGACGGACGCCTCCGGCAAGCGGGTCGTCGAGGGCGCGGCGCTCGCGGCGTTCGCCGAGGAGGTGGCGGGGGAGGCCGGGCGCCCGGCGCCTCGGCCGGTGGTCTCGGAGTCGGCCCGCAACCGGTTCGTCGGACTGGTGACCCGCGTCCTGCGCGACACCGTCATGGCGCAGGTGGAGATCCAGGCCGGCCCGCACCGGGTCGTCTCGCTGATGAGCCGTGAGGCGGCCGACGACCTCGGCCTCGAACCCGGCGTCCTGGCCATCGCGGCGGTCAAGTCGACCAACGTCGTCATCGAGCTGCCGGCCCAGTCCTAGCCTCCGCCCGGAAGGTCCGCCATGCCTCGCCCGATCCCCGCGCCCCGACCTCGTCGGGTCCGATGGCGATCCCGGCCCGGCGCGCTGCTGGTCGCGACCTGCACCGCCGCGGTCGCCGTCGGGGCCGCGGGCTGCACAGCCTCGAACGCCTCGAACGCCTCGGCCGGTTCGTCG
>CAYPYK010000066.1:0-14011 GCA_964414665.1 uncultured Intrasporangiaceae bacterium
GACGATCCTGCATACCGGCGACTTCAAGATGGACCAGCTGCCGCTGGACGGCCGGCTCACCGACCTGCGCGCTTTCGCGCGGATCGGTGAGGAGGGTGTCGACCTGCTGATGATCGACTCGACCAACGCCGAGATGCCCGGCTTCACGATGCCCGAGCGCGACGTCTCGTCGGCCATCGACAAGGTCTTCCGGCACGCCGAGCGGCGGATCATCGTCTCGTGCTTCGCCTCGCACGTGCACCGGGTGCAGCAGGTCCTCCACGCGGCGGAGAAGTCGGGGCGCAAGGTCGCCATGGTCGGCCGCTCGATGGTCCGCAACATGGGCATCGCCGCCGACCTCGGCTACCTCCACGTGCCCGACGGCGTCCTCGTCGAGATCCGCCAGCTCGACGACCTGCCCGACGACAAGATCGTCCTGCTGAGCACCGGCAGCCAGGGCGAGCCGATGGCCGCCCTGGCCCGGATGGCCAAGGGCGACCACCGGGTCGAGGTCGGCCCCGGCGACACCGTCCTGCTGGCCTCCTCGCTCATCCCCGGCAACGAGAACGCCGTCTACCGCGTCATCAACGGGCTCATGCGCCAGGGGGCGTCGGTCGTCCACCGCGGCAACGCCCAGGTCCACGTCTCGGGCCACGCCAGCGCTGGCGAGCTGCTCTACGTCTACAACATCGTGCAGCCCCGCAACGTCATGCCCGTCCACGGCGAGTGGCGGCACCTCGCGGCCAACGCCGAGCTCGCGATCTCCTCCGGCGTGCCGCGCAACCGGGTCGTCGTCGTCGAGGACGGCATCGTCGTCGACCTCGTCCAGGGGGTGGCCTCGGTGGCGGGCACCCTGCCCTGCGGCTACGTCTACGTCGACGGCTCCTCGGTGGGAGAGGCCGACGAGGCCCTGCTCAAGGACCGGCGCATCCTGCGCGACGAGGGCTTCATCTCGGTCATCGTCGTCATCGACTCGATCACCGGGAAGGTGGTGGCCGGGCCCGAGATCACCGCCCGCGGTTTCGTCGAGGACGAGGTCATCTTCGACGAGGTGCGCCCGCGCCTCGAGGCGGTGCTCGCCGAGGCCAACGAATCGGGGGTCACCGACCCGTTCGAGCTGCAGCAGATCATGCGGCGGGCGGTCGGCGGCTGGGTGGGCGGCACGATCCGCCGGCGGCCGATGATCATCCCCACCGTCATCGAGAGCTGAGCCGTGCCCGGCCTGGCGGACCTCGTCGCCGCGCAGGGGCCGCTGCTGTCTGGGATGCGCGTCGAGGTCGGGCTGGCCCCGGGGGAGCGGGTCGAGGACGTCGAGCTCGAGGACTGCACCGGGGACCCCCGCCCCGAATGGTTTCTCCTGATGTGCGTGTGACACGTGAGTCTGGCGTGACTTTCGCGTAGCGTCGCCACCATGGCGACCCGTCCCTCCACCACCTCCCGCGCCCGGCGGGCGCCCGCGCGGCGGTCCACCCGTCCGGCCAACCGGCGTGGACCCGTCCGCGGGGCGGCGCCGCGTGGACGGGGCGCCGGGGGTGGGCTGCCGCTGCCGCTGCGCGCCGTCCGCTCGACCTGGATGGGCGTGGCCCACGCCGCCGGCGCGGTCGTCCGCAAGGTCGGCGGGGCCGGTCGCGACCTCGAGCCCGAGCACCGGCGCGACGGGCTCGGCCTGCTGCTCGTCGCCCTCGCCGTGGTGGTCGCCGCGCGCGAGTGGTGGGGCCTGAGCGGCTGGTTCGGGACCGTGGTCCACGCCGTCGTCGCCGGCACCGTCGGCACCGTCGCGTATGCCGTGCCGCTGGCCCTCCTGCTCGCCGGGGTCCGGATGCTCAGGGTGCCGCACGACGACGCGGCCACCTCGCGGATCCTCGTCGGCGGGACCGCCCTGACGTTCGCCTCCACCGGCCTCGTGCACCTCGCCGCAGGCAGCCCCGAGCCACCCGGCGGCGCCACGGCCATGCGCCGCGCGGGCGGCATCATCGGCTTCCTCGCCTCGAGCCCGCTGGCGGCGGCGGTGTCGGTATACGGGGCCATCCTCCTGCTGGTCCTGCTCGGCGCCTACGGGCTGCTCGTGCTCACCGCGACCCCCGTCCGTGAGCTGCCGCACCGCATCGAGCGGATCCTCGACGTGGCCCTGCGCCGCGAGCACGCGACGCCCGAGTCGCCGGGCGGGCCTGCCACCCCCGCCCGCAGAGGCCGCGGGCAGCGCGCCGACGGCCCCCTGGTCGGCGACGCGGCGTTCGACCAGGCGGCCGTCATCGACCCGGCGACCGGCAGGCGGCTGCGTCCGGGCCAGAAGCGCCCCACCGCGCCCGGCGTGCTCGCGCCGTCGGCGCAGGCCCCGGCCGCGACCCCCGTCGGGCCGGCGGCGACCGTCGCCAAGGCGGCGCTCGAGCCCCCGCCCACGGCTGCGCTGCCGCAGCGGGTCGAGCAGCTCGCGCTCGCGGGCGACGTGACCTATGCCCTGCCGGACCACGCACTCCTCGAGCCGGGCTCCCCGCACAAGGCCCGTAGCGCCGCCAACGACGCGGTGGTCGAGGCGCTCACCACGGTCCTGGACCAGTTCGAGATCGACGCGCAGGTGACCGGGTTCACCCGCGGCCCGACCGTCACGCGCTACGAGGTCGAGCTCGGTCCGGCCATCAAGGTCGAGCGGGTCACCGCGCTGTCCCGCAACATCGCGTATGCCGTCGCCTCTGCCGATGTCCGGATCCTCAGCCCCATCCCGGGCAAGTCCGCCATCGGCATCGAGATCCCCAACGCCGACCGTGAGAAGGTCAGCCTCGGCGACGTGCTGCGCAGCCAGATCGCCCGGGCCACCGACCACGCGATGGTCATGGGCGTCGGCAAGGACGTCGAGGGTGGCTACGTCATCGCCAACCTCGCCAAGATGCCGCACCTGCTCGTCGCGGGCGCCACCGGCTCGGGGAAGTCCTCGTTCGTCAACTCGATGATCACCTCCATCCTCATGCGGTCCACCCCCGACGAGGTCCGCCTGGTCCTCGTCGACCCCAAGCGGGTCGAGCTCACGGCATACGAGGGCATCCCGCACCTCATCACGCCGATCATCACCAACCCCAAGAAGGCGGCCGAGGCCCTGCAATGGGTCGTGCGCGAGATGGACGCGCGCTACGACGACCTCGCCCAGTTCGGCTTCAAGCACCTCGACGACTTCAACAAGGCCGTGCGGACGGGCAAGGCCAAACCCCTGCCGGGCTCGGAGCGGGTCCTCACCCCCTACCCCTACATCCTCGTCGTCGTCGACGAGCTGGCCGACCTCATGATGGTCGCGCCCCGCGACGTCGAGGAGTCGATCGTCCGGATCACCCAGCTCGCCCGGGCGGCCGGCATCCACCTCGTGCTGGCCACCCAGCGCCCCTCGGTCGACGTCGTGACCGGGCTCATCAAGGCCAACATCCCCTCGCGGCTCGCGTTCGCGACGAGCTCGCTCGCCGACAGCCGGGTCGTCCTGGACCAGCCGGGCGCGGAGAAGCTCGTCGGACAGGGCGACGCCCTGTTCCTTCCCATGGGCGCGAGCAAGCCGATGCGGGTGCAGGGCGCGTGGGTGACCGAGTCCGAGATCCACGCCGTGGTCAGGCACGTCACCGCGCAGCTCACGCCTCGCTACCGGGAGGACGTGATGGTCGCCCCGGCGAAGAAGCACGTCGAGGACGACATCGGCGACGACCTCGACCTGCTGCTGCAGGCGGCCGAGCTCGTCGTGACGACCCAGTTCGGCTCGACCTCGATGCTGCAGCGCAAGCTGCGGGTGGGCTTCGCCAAGGCCGGCCGGCTCATGGACCTGCTGGAGTCGCGCGGCGTCGTGGGTCCGTCCGAGGGGTCCAAGGCTCGCGATGTGCTCATCAAGCCGGACGACCTCCCCGCCACCCTGGCGCTCATGCGCGGCGACGAGCCGCCCGCTCTCGAGCCCGCCGACGTCCTCGCCCCGACCGCTGTCACCGACGACCCGACGCAGGACGCACCCGTCATCGGCGGGGTCATCGAGGGTCAGAGCGTCGACACGTGGACCGACCCGCCCGACGACTCCGAGGGGTGGGACGACGGTCCCTCCGAGGATGCCTGGGAGCTGACCGGCCGCTGAGCGAGGTCCCGCCGCGGCGGGAGCGGGGTCGACGGCTACTCCGCGGTGCGCCGGGCCGCCAGCTGGTCGGCGATCTGGTCCATGAGCTCGGCGACGTCGTGGAAGCCGACGGCGGGCCCGGCGGCCAGGAGCCCGTCGGCCCCGAGCAGGACCGCCGCCGGAGTGCCCACGGCGAACACGTCGCGCACGGACCGGTCCTCGTCGAGGAGCACGTCGAGCCCGTCGGGCAGGCTCTGGGCCGCCACAGGTGACCCGACGACGGGGTGCGTGGCCAGCTCCGGGGTGGCCTCGACGAACGCCGGCACCCGGTCGAGGACCCGCAGGCAGGCACCGCAGGCCGGGCTGAGGAAGAGCAGCAGACGGGGCCGGGCGGCGGCAAGCTGCCGCAGCGTGACCACTGCGCCGTGCGACGTGGTGAGGGCGGCGAAGGGGATCGGCGCGCGCACGTCGGCCGCCTCGCCGCCGGCCCCGCCGGCAGCGGCCACGGGGCCCGGCCCAGCGCTCTCGCGTCCACCCCAGACCACCAGCGCGCCGACGAGCACGCAGAGCGCAGCCATGGCGAGCCAGGCCAGGGCCGAGCCGTCGAGGCCGGCCAGCCGGGCCGGCACCCCCTCGTCGGTGACGGCGTCGGCGAGCGTCAGCAGGGCCACGGCGAGCAGCACGGCGTTGCGGACCACGGTCACCGGGCCGACGGTGGCCAGGCCGAGCCGGCCGAAGCACGCACAGGTCGCCGGCTCCTGGAAGCGCACCGCCCGGACGACGACGGCGAGGTATGCCGCGGTGAGGCACACGACGAGGGCGGCGGCCGCGGCATACACCGGCTGCGGGGTGAGGACGAGGAGGGCGGCGAGCGCCAGCTCGCCCCACGGGAGCAGGCGTGGGACGCGCAGGTCGAGCAGCGCGTGGGGGAGGCGCAGGCTGACGATGGCATCGGCCGTCTCGTCGACGGCGCCGACCTTGGCCGCCCACGAGAGGGTGAGGACCGCCGCCAGCAGCAGGGGCGGCACGACGAGTGCCGCGCTCACCGGTCGAGCGCCTCGATCGTCGCCACGCTCGGACCGCGGCTCGCCTGAGCCGACCGGGCGACGTCGTCGGCGCTGCGCAGGACCCGCAGGATGTTGCCGCTGCTCAGCCGGGCCAGGTCGTCGTCGGACCAGCCCCGCTCGGCGAGCGCCTCCAGCAGACGGGGGTAGGCCGAGACGTCCTCAAGCCCGGCGGGCTGGTGCTCGACCCCGTCGTAGTCGCCCCCGAGCCCCAGGTGCTCGATGCCGGCCACCTCACGCATGTGCTCGCAGTGGGCGACGACGTCGTCCACGGACGAGGGCGGCTCTCGGTGGCGGCGGCCGTAGTCGCGCAGGAAGGCCGCGCTCGCCGGGTAGTCGCCGGCGGCGATCCCCGCCGCCGCGGCGGCGTCGCGAGCCAACCTGTCCCACTCGAAGACCGCGGGCGAGACGAAGGCGGGGACGAAGGTCACCATGCAGACCCCACCGTTGCCGGCGAGTCGCTCGAGCACGTCGTCGGGCACGTTGCGGCCGTGGTCGACCAGCGCCCGGGCCGAGGAGTGCGAGAAGATCACCGGCGCCTCGCTGGCGTCGAGGGCGTCGCTCATCGTCGCGGCCGAGACGTGCGAGAGGTCGACGAGCATGCCGAGCCGGTTCATCTCCGCGACCACCTCGCGGCCGAAGGCGGACAGCCCGCCGAGGACGTGCTCGTCGGTCGCGGAGTCGGCCCACGGGACGTTGGCGTTGTGGGTGAGGGTGAGGTAGCGGACCCCCAGAGCGAACAGCATCCGCAGGACGCCGAGCGAGGAGTCGATGCTGTGGCCGCCCTCGGCGCCCATGAGCGAGGCGATCCGGCCCTCGGCCCAGGCACGCTCGACGTCGTCGGCGGTGCACGCCCACGCGAGATGGTCACGGTGGCGATGCACCATCCGGCGGACGAGGTCGACCTGCTCCAAGGTGGCGGCCACGGCGGCCGCGCCGGCGAGGTTCGCGGGGACGAACACCGACCAGAACTGCGCCCCGACGCCGCCCGCGCGCATCCGCGGCAGGTCGGTGTGGGTGGGCAGGCCGCCCGCCTCGAGGTCGAGCCGGTCGAGGTCGGAGCCCACCCGTTCGCGGACCTCCCAGGGGAGGTCGTTGTGGCCGTCGAGGACGGGGTGCCCGGCGAGGACGGCCCGGACGCGGGAGGCGACGTCGGACGGCATACGCGATGGTATCGACGGTACCGGGGCGGGGGGGTCCGGCGAACTAGAGTGTCCGGCATGACCCCCACCCTCTCGGGCTCCCGGCGTGTCGCGCTGGTCACCCTGGGGTGCGCTCGCAACGACGTCGACTCCGAGGAGCTGGCTGGGCGGCTCGCCGCGGCGGGGTGGGACCTCGTCGAGGACCCCGTCGATGCCGACGTCGCCGTCGTCAACACGTGTGGGTTCGTCGAGCAGGCCAAGAAGGACTCCATCGACACCGTCCTGGAGACCGCAGACCTCAAGGGCACCGGCCGGACCAGGGCGGTGGTCGCCGTCGGCTGTCTCGCCGAGCGCTACGGCGCCACCCTCGCCGAGGAGCTGCCCGAGGCCGACGCCGTGCTCGGGTTCGACTCGTATGCCGACCTGTCCACGCACCTCGCAGCGGTGCTCGACGGCCACCCGCCGACATCGCACGTCCCGGCGGACCGGCGGGCCCTGCTCCCGCTCAGCCCCGTGCAGCGACCCGAGACGGCAGCCGGGCTCTCCCTGCCCGGACACGCCCCGGCGTCGGGGCCGGTGCTGCGGGTCCGGCTCGACGACGCCCCGTGGGCACCGCTCAAGATCGCCAGCGGGTGCGACCGCCGCTGTGCGTTCTGCGCCATCCCGAGGTTCCGGGGCTCGTTCGTCTCCCGGCGCCCCGCCGAGGTGCTCACCGAGGCACGGTGGCTGGCGGATCACGGCGTGCGCGAGATCCTTCTCGTCAGCGAGAACTCCACGTCCTACGGCAAGGATCTCGGCGACCTGCGGCTGCTCGAGTCGCTGCTGCCGGACCTGGCCGCCGTGGAGGGCGTCGAGCGGGTCCGGCTGTCCTACCTCCAGCCCGCCGAGGTCCGGCCCAGCCTCCTCGACGCGCTGGCCTGCACGCCGGGCGTCGTGCCCTACTTCGACCTGTCCTTCCAGCACGCCGCACCCGCGCTGCTGCGGCGGATGCGGCGGTTCGGGGGGACCGAGGAGTTCCTCGCGCTGCTCGACGACGTCCGGCGCCGGGTGCCCGAGGCCGGCGTGCGGAGCAACGTGATCGTCGGGTTCCCGGGCGAGACCGAGGCCGACGTCGCCGAGCTCGAGGGGTTCCTGGTGCAGGCCCGGCTGGACGTCGTCGGGGTGTTCGGCTACTCCGACGAGGACGGCACCGAGGCCGAGGGTCTGGACGGCAAGCTCCCGGACGCGGTCGTCGCCGAGCGAGTGGCCCGGCTCACCGACCTCGTCGAGCAGCTCACCGCTGAGCGGGCCGCCGAGCGGGTCGGCGAGACGGTGCGGGTGCTCGTCGAGGAGGTCGAGCCCGGTGACCGGGTCGTGGGTCGGGCGGAGCACCAAGGCCCCGAGGTCGACGGGGAGACCCTGTTGGCGGCGGCCGGACCCGCGGCGCGGCGTCCGCTCGTCGGCGACCTCGTCGACGCGGTCGTCAGCGGCACCGAGGGAGTCGACCTCGTGGCGCGGGCCCTCGGCGGGGCGGCGGAGGCGTCATGATCCAAGCCCGCAGGGCCGCCGGCACCGGTGCCGGGCCGGCACCGAGCGTGTGGAACGTCGCCAACGGCCTCACCGTCCTGCGGGTGCTGCTCGTGCCCGTCTTCGGCGGGCTGCTCCTGGCCGACGACGGCAGCAACCCGGCGTACCGGTGGTGGGCCCTGGTCGCGTTCACGGTGGCCATGGTGACCGACCGGATCGACGGCGACATCGCCCGCAGCCGGGGGATCGTCACAAACTTCGGCAAGGTCAGCGACCCCATCGCCGACAAGGCGCTGGTGTCGATGGCCGTGGTCGGCCTGTCGATGGTGGACATCGTCCCGTGGTGGGCGACGGTGGTCGTCCTCATGAGGGAGTGGGGGATCACCGCGGTGCGGTTCTGGGTGATCCGGCACGGTGTGATGGCGGCCGGCCGCGGTGGCAAGGTCAAGACCCTGCTCCAGGCGCTGGCACTGGGGTTCCTCATCATGCCTCGCTGGACGATGCCTGGGTCGGGCTTCTGGGACGTCCTGGCGTGGAGCCTGTTCTGGGTGGCCGTCGCCCTCACGGTCCTCACCGGCATCGACTACGTCGCCCAGGCCCTCGCGCTGCGACGAACGAGCGAGCGCACGGCCATGAAGGCGGCCCGGAGGACTGCCTCGTCCGCACCGGAGGCGCCCGAGGCCCCCGGTAGCGCCGGCCGTGGCGGGCGTTCCGGCGGCCCGGGCGGCCCGCTCGGCCCCGACGCCGACAGATGACCGGAGCCGGCCCGGCCGCCGCCGTCGCCGCGCTCCGCGTGCACAACCTCACGGTCGGCACCGCGGAGTCGCTGACCGGCGGGCTGGTCTGCGCCGCCCTGACCGAGGTGCCGGGCGCCTCCGCCGTGGTCCGGGGCGCCGTCGTGTCGTATGCCATCGACGTCAAGGCGAGCGTGCTCGGGGTCGACGCAGGCCTGCTTGCCAGCCAGGGCGCGGTGCACCCGGAGGTGGCGTCACAGATGGCTCTCGGCGCCTGCCGCGTGCTGGGCTGCGACGTCGGCGTGGCCACCACGGGGGTGGCCGGGCCCCACCCGGCGGACGGCAGGCCGGTCGGGACGGTCTATGTGGCCGTGGCCACCCCCACGGGCGTGCACGTCCGTGAGCTCGCGCTGGGCGGCGACCGGACCGCCGTCCGGTCGGCCACGGTCGACGCGGCGCTGGCCCTGCTGGTCGCGCTGGTGGGCTGAGCCCGGTCACCGTGGCGGGCCGAGGCCCGAGGTGGCGGGAAGGTCCGCGTGGGGTGCGGCGTTGACGCTGCCACCGACCCCGTCGCGTGCCCTATCGACCCAATTGCCTCGACGGGGGAGCCCGGCACGGTACCGTGGGACTCACCAGTGGGCCGCAAGTCGCGTAAGGAGGCGTCATGATCCTGCTACGTCGAGAGCTCGGTGACGTCCTGCGCGAGCAGCGTCAGTCCCAGGGCAAGACCCTGCGTGAGGTGTCCGCGGCGGCGTCGGTGTCGCTCGGCTACCTCAGCGAGATCGAGCGTGGCGCCAAGGAGGCCTCTTCCGAGCTGCTTTTCTCGGTCTGCTCGGCCCTCGGCCTGCCCCTCTCCGACGTCCTGGGCCAGGTGTCCGAGCGCGTTGCTGCCACCGAGGCCGTTGCGGCCACCGAGTCCCTCAGTGCGCCGCTGTCGCTACCGATCCCGGTCAACCAGGTCGTCTCGGCCTCCGCCGCCTGACCAACCCCGGTCCCTGACCCGCTCGTTGGGCGTTGCGTGCTGACCACGGACACACCGGACCGGCCCTGCTGGTGGCGGGCTCAGCCGCGCCGGCTGCCAAGGGGCCTCGGTGGCCGCCCGTCGTCGGTCGGCGCCCTCCCGCCCTGGCAGGTCGGACACGAGTAGAGCAGCCGCTCGCGGGGGGCGACGCCGATGGCCGCGACCCGGACCGTGTCCCCGCAGCGACGGCAGGGCCGCCCGGAGCGCCCGTAGACGTAGGTCTCCTGGCCGTGGCGGCGGACACCGGTGCTGGACTGCACGGCATACCGTCGGCCGACGTCCATGAGCCGGTGGACCCGGTCGACGAGGGCGGCCACGCGTCGCGTGTCGAGGTCGGTCGCCGCCGTCCACGGCAGCAGCCGCTCGAGGAACAGCGCCTCACTGGCCCACACGGTCCCCACCCCGGCGAGGGTGCGCTGGTCGAGCAGCGCCTCACCGACCGGTCCGGGGTATGCCGCGACCGCGGCGACGGCCCGGCCGGCGTCCCAGTCGGGGCCGAGGACGTCCGGACCCAGGTGGCCGACGAGGTCGCCCTCCCGGGCCGTGGGCACGATGTGGAGCATCCCCAGCCGTAGGCCGAGCGCCGACCACGCCACCGTCCCGAGCGCCGCGCGCAGGTCGTCGCGGCGCAGGAGCCGCTCGGTGTCGGGGCCGGCGGCAGCGACCCGCCACTGCCCGTCCATCCGCAGGTGGGAGTGGACGGTTGTGCCCGAGTCGAGCCGGTGCATCAGGTGCTTGCCCCGGCTGACGACCTCGATCGTGCGGGCACCGACGAGGTGGAGGTCGGACAGGCCCGGCCAGCGCAGCTCGGCCAGGACGAGCGGCGCGCCGGCCAACGCCTCGTGGAGCCGCTGGGCGGTCCGCCAGACGGTGTCACCCTCGGGCATCGCAGACTCGCCGAGGTTCGTGGGAGCCGGCCAGACCACCGCGGAGCCCGGACGTGGCGGTCACCGCCGCAGGCGCAGGCCGCGCGGGGTGGCCCGGAAGCCGGCTGCCTCGAGCGCCGCCTCGAGGGGGTGACCGGAGCCGAGCAGGGCACCGCCGTCGGCCTTCTCGACGGTCAGCCGCCCGAGCGCGCCCTCGCGCACCGCGAGCGCCAGGGCGTCGGCGGCGCCCTGGAGGGTCGAACCGTCCTCGCCCCAGGACAGCAGCGTCCGGCCGCCACGCTCGACGTAGAGGACCAGAGCACCGTCGACGAGGACGACCAGGGCGCCCGCCTTCCGCCCGGGCTGGTGGCCGGAGCGCGCGCCGACGGCGTCGTCCCGCGCCCGCTCGGGGTGCTGGGGCCATCCGATCGCGGCGCCGTAGGGGTTGGCCGGGTCGCACGCGGCCAGCACCAGGGCCGTGCCCGTGCGGTGCCGGTCGGTGTCGCGGATGCCACGTGAGCCGGTGCGGAGCCGGTCGACGGCGCCGGTGCTGCCGAACTGGGCGGCCCCCAGCGACTCGACGAAGTAGCCCCGTCGGATCCGGCCGGCCTCCTCGGCCGCGGCCAACACGCGGTAGACCCCGGCGAACCCGCCCGGCACCGCCTCGGCGGCGACCGACCCACGGGTCAGCACCCCGTAGCGGTCGAGCAGCTGCTCCGCCACCGCGTAGGCCCGCCGGGTCGGCTCGAGGTCCACCTCGGGAAGCAGGCCCCACCGCCCGACCATGGTCGGCGGCCCGCGGCGGGCCGGGACGGACGGTCGGGGCGGCCGGGAGCCGAGCGCGCCCAGGGTGCCCCGCCGTCCGGCATACCGGCCGGTCCGGGGCCCCGGCCGGGTCTGCCGGTGCGCGGACCTGCCGCCCGCCAGCAGGGCGCGGACGGGGGCGAACGTGTCGCCGGTGACGTGCCCGGACCAGGTGAGGCGCCACAGGGCCTCGGCCAGTGCCGCGTCGTCTGTGCTCCCGACCCCGTCGGAGAGGGTGCGGAAGAAGTAGGCGCCGCCGCCGCCGAGCGCCGTCAGGAGTGGCCGATCGGCGTCGGCCGCCGGCCCCGGCGGGGGCAGGGTCAGCGGGGCGGTGTCGGCGAGGTGGAGCGAGACCCAGCCGTCGTCGCCGGCGAGCGGGCCGTGGCCGCACCACAGGACCTCGCCGGCGGCGAGTACCTCGTCGAGGAGGGTGGGCTGGTAGTCCGCCACCCGGCTCGGCAGCACCAGGGTCTCGACGGCGCTCGCGGGGACGACCGCGCCGCCCAGCTGCTCGACCACCCGCAGCAGGCCCTCGCGACCACGCAGCCCCTCCCCGACGCCCTGCCAGGACGGCAGGAAGCGGGCGAGGTCGCCGGTGGTCACCGGCTCGACCTCGGCGCGCAGCGAGGCGAGGGAGCGGCGGCGCAGGAGGCGGAGCACCTCGGCGTCGCAGAGCTCGCTCGGCGCGGACCCCTCGGGGAGGAACTCGCCCTCGACGACCCGGCCGGCGGCGACGAGCCGCACCAGCGCGGTGTGGACGACGGCCGGACCCAGGCCCAGCCGCTCCGCGACGTCGCCGACGCGGAACGGCCCGTGGGTCCGGGCGAACCGCGCGACGAGGTCGCCGAGCGGGTCGGGGACGGCGTCGAGGAAGGCCTGGGGGAGCCCCAACGGCACGGAGCACCCGATGGCGTCACGGAGCCGGGCGGCGTCCTCCACCGAGGCCCAGTGCTCGGTGCCCCCCAGCCCGACCCGGATGACGCGACGCGCGCCCTCGAGGTCGACGAGCCAGCCGCCGACCTCGGTGGGGCTCGCGTCCTCGCGGCACCGGGCGTGGACCTCGTCGGTGGCCAGCGGCCCAAGGGCGCGCAACAGGTCGGCGACGTCCTCGGCGTCGCGGCAGGCGCGCTCGGGGGTGAGCCGCTGCAGCTCGCGGGCGGTCCGGTCGATCTGCTCGGCGTCGAGGAGGTCGCGCAGGGCCAGGCCCTCGCCGGTGCCCAGCAGCTCGGCCAGCAGGGCCGGGTCGAGCGAGAGGGCGGCTGCGCGGCGCTCGGCGAGCGGGCTGTCGCCCTCGTACAGGAACTGGGCGACGTACCCGAACAGCAGCGACCGCGCGAACGGGCTGGGCCGGGCGCTCTCGACCTCGACGAGGCGCACCCGCCGGGCGGAGACGTCCCGCATGAGCTGGACCAGGCCGGGGACGTCGAACACGTCCTGGACGACCTCCCGGACCGCCTCGAGGACGATGGGGAACGTGGGGTACCGGCTGGCCACGTCGAGCAGCTGGGCCGCCCGCTGGCGTTGCTGCCAGAGGGGCTGGCGTCGCTCGGGTCGGCGCCGCGGCAGGAGCAGCGCCCGGGCGGCGCACTCGCGGAACCGGGAGGCGAAGACCGCCGAGCCGCCGATCTCGTCGGTCACCAGGGCCTGGACGGCCTCGGGGTCGAGAGCGACCATCTCGACCAGCTCTGCGCCGATGCCCCGCCCGCCCCGGCCGGCGTGCCCCCTTCCGGTGACCCCGCCGTCACCGCCGTCACCGCCGTCGAGCTCGACGTCGGGCAGTCGGAAGACCATCCCGTCGTCGCCGTGCATCGCCTGGACGTCGACGCCGAACCGCTCGCGCATCCGCGCCGAGACGGCGAGCGCCCACGGTGCGTGCACCGGCGCCCCGAACGGGCTGTGCACGACGATCCTCCAGTCGCCGAGCTCATCCCGGAACCGCTCGACGACGAGGGTCCGGTCGTCGGGGACGTGGCCGATGGCCTCGCGCTGCTCGGTGAGGTAGCCGACGAGGTTGTCGGCGGCCCAGGCGTCGAGCCCGGCCGCCCGGACCCGGGCCCGCGCCTCCTCGGCGGGCAGGGCGGAGACCTCACGGACGAAGGCGCCGACCGCGTGCCCGAGCTCGGCCGGCCGGCCCAGCGAGTCGCCCTTCCAGAACGGCAGCCGCCCAGGCAGCCCGGGTGCCGGCGTGACAAGCACCCGGTCGTGGGTGATGTCCTCGATCCGCCAGGTGGAGGTGCCGAGGGTGAACAGGTCGCCCACCCGCGACTCGTAGACCATCTCCTCGTCGAGCTCTCCGACCCGCCGGCCCGGGCCGTCGCCGGTGGCGAGGAACACGGCATACAGCCCGCGGTCGGGGATCGTGCCGCCACTGGTGACGGCGAGCCGCTGGGCGCCGCGGCGGCCGGTCAGGGTGTCGGCCAGCCGGTCCCAGACGATGCGCGGGCGCAGCTCGGCGAACTCGTCGCTGGGGTAGCGGCCGGCCAGCATGTCGAGGACCGACTCGAGGACGCCCCGCGACAGGCTCGAGAACGGCGCTGCCCGTCCGGCGAGTGCGTGCACCTGCTCGACCGACCAGTCGTCGAGGGCGCACATGGCGACGACCTGCTGGGCCAGGACGTCGAGCGGGTTCGACGGCACCGACAGCGCCTCGATGTCGCCCGCCCGCATCCGCTCGACGACCACCGCGGTCTGGACGAGGTCGCCGCGGAACTTCGGGAAGAGGACCCCGCGGCTCACCGCGCCGACCTGGTGACCGGCCCGGCCGACCCGCTGCAGCCCGGAGGCGACCGAGGGCGGCGACTCGACCTGGACGACGAGGTC
>CAYPYK010000067.1:0-13814 GCA_964414665.1 uncultured Intrasporangiaceae bacterium
CACCCCCCGCGGGCTGCGTCGTCTCGTCGCGGCATACGACGTGTGGGACTACACCGTGCCGGTCCTGGCCGACCCAGCGGCGTTCGCGGGGGACGACATCGTGCCCGCTGCGGTCGCCGGGCTTCCCGAGTGGGTGCTCAGGACGCTGCTCCCGGCCGTCCCCACGTACGTGTGGGTAGGCTTCAAGGATCCGGGTCGTCCCGCCGGGCCCGCGCCGCGGGTCTCGCCCCGGCACCTCCGATGATGTCGGCCGCAGGGCCCCTCCACGCCCGGCTCGCCGGGGTCGGCCTGTCGCCGCAGTCCTGCCTGGGTCGCAACCCCGGTGTGGGCGGCCAGGTCAACCTGCACATCCTCCGGGCCGCTGAGCGGCCCAGGAGACAAGCGATCGGCGGCTGTGCCATGACGGATCCCCTGACCGATCTGGTGCTGCTGTCCGGCCCGCGGGCCATCGGCGCGGTCCTCGTCGGCCTCCGCCACGGCACCGCAGACCCGACCTTCCGCGCGAAGTCCGCCGGCCGCTGGTGGCTCGGCTGGCGCACCCCGGACGGACCCGCGACGCTTCGCCTCGAGGCCCAGCCCGTCGCCGACCAGGTCCACGCCACCGCCTGGGGACCCGGGGCGGCGTGGGCGCTGCACCAGGTTCCGGAGCTGCTGGGCGAGGCCGACGACCCGAGCGGGTTCGTCGCCCTCCACCCGGCGGTCGACGAGGCGGCCCGCCGGTTCCGCGGGTGGCGGGTTCCCCGTTCGGGCCTGGTCGTGCAGACCCTCGTGACCGCGATCATCGAGCAGAAGGTGACCGGGCAGGAGGCCTTCGCGGCGTACCGGCTGCTCGTGCGGCGGTTCGGTGAGCGGGCCCCCGGTCCCGGGGCCGACCTCGACCTGTGGGTCCCGCCGGCGCCGCAGGAGTGGGCCGCGGTCCCGTCGTGGGAGTGGCTGCGGGCCGGCGTGGACCCGGGACGGTCCCGGCCGCTCGTCGCGGCGGTGCAGCACGCCGGACGGCTCGAGGAGTGCGTCGGCATGTCGCCCGCCGACGCCCGGGCCCGGTTGGAGGCGCTGCCGGGGGTCGGCATGTGGACCAGCGCCGAGGTCGCCCAGCGCGCGCTCGGCGACGCCGACGCGCTGAGCGTCGGCGACTACCACGTCGCGAAGAACATCGGCTGGGCGCTGACCGGCAGTGAGGTCGACGACGACGGGATGCTCGAGCTGCTGCAGCCGTACGCCGGGCACCGCTTCCGGGTCCAGCGCCTGCTCGAGCTCGCGGGAGCGACCCGCCCGCGCCGGGGGCCACGGCTGGCCCCGCGGACCCACCTTCCGGGCCGCCGCTGAGGGATCGCGGGTGCCGGCGTCTCCGGCACCGACCGCCCCGAGCGGAGCGGTCAGCCGCTGGTTCGGCCGGTCACGCGGGGGAGACCCGGACCCCGCCGCTGCGGTCGACGCCGTCGACCCGCAGCGACTCCGCCCAGGCGGCCACCTCGAGCCGGGCCAGCAGCCGGCCGAGGCTGAGGTCGTCGGGTGCGCTGAGCGACACCTCCACCACGCCGTGAGCCGCCGGGTCGATGTCGGCGCCGCCGTCGGGGACGTCGTGCAACGCCAGAGCCACCGCCCGACCTGCCCGCACGGCCGGCGGCTCCGCCCCGGTCGAGGGGATCCCGACCCGCTCGGCGTCCGGCGTCCCCGGGGCCACCCCGAGGGCCGAGCGGACCGCCTCGACGTGGCCGAGCGCGAACCAGTCGCCCGGGCCGGTTCGTACGAGCGAGGCCGCCGTGTGCGCGGCGGAGTCGGAGGGCGCGAGCGCGAGCCAGGCACCGGGGACGCCGCGGATGAGCGCCGCCGGGACCCCGTCGACCTTCCCCTTGACCAGGTCGGCCGCGGCGGCGAGCTCGTCGGCCACGGCACGGGCCGTGACGGACAGCTCGCGCCGGTCGGCGTCGAGACCGCCACGCAGGTCCTCGAGGACCCGCAGGCCCGCTGCGCCGAGGGCGAAGTCGACCTGTCCGTCCCGCCAGGTCCGTCCGGCCGTGTCGCTCACGACGATGGCCAGCGCAGAGCCGGGCGGCAGCGCGGCATCCGCGAGCAGGCCGGCGCGCAGACGCCCGGCCTCGGCGTCGGCGTCGGCGGGCAGGAGAAGCAGGCCGCCATCGGGCCCGGCGTTCGAGGCGTCGACGCCGGCGGCGGCCATGACGGGTCCGGCGGTCGCCTCGACGACCCGGGTGAGCCGTCGGCCCACCCGCCGTTCGGCGACCACCCTCGCCGTCTCGCCGGAGATGACGGCGGCGCGGTCCTCGTCGCTGGACGGTTGGGGTACGACGAGGCCGAGCGCCTTGGAGAGCACCTTGCTCGACACGACGACGACGTCGCCGGGCCGCAGGCCTCCGGCGGAGCCGGCCAGCGCGGCGACCAGCAGGGCCGCCAGGTCATCGCCCGCGCGGACCTCGGGGACCCCGGTGACGGGCAGGACCCGCAGGCCGGCGGCCACGGGTCAGCCTCGCAGGCCGACGGCGAGGTCGAGCGCGGTGCCGGCGATCTGGGCCGCGGACCCGACGTCGCTCATCAGCAGGTCGCGGTCGTGCACGATCACCTTGGCGCCGGCCAGGGCGACCCCGGCGTCGGCCGGGTCCACCAGCCAGCCGTCGAGGAAGTCCTCGTAGAGCCCCGCCACCGCCTGGCTCGTCGACTCGACCCCGATCGCCCTCAGGCACGCGTCCGCGTGCCCGCGGACCGGCACCCCGGAGATGAGCGGCGAGACGCCGACGACGGGGGCGGTCGTGCCGCGCAGGGCGTCGCGCACCCCGGGGACACCGAGGACGACCCCGATGGACACGACGGGGTTGCTCGGCGGCAGCAGGACGACATCGGCACCGCGGATCGCGTCGAGGACCCCGGGCGCGGCGACCGCGCGGTCCATCCCGACGGCGACGAAGCGGCTCGCCGGCACCTCGGCGCGCATCCGCACCCACCACTCCTGGAAGTGCACGGCCCGGCTCTGCCCGTCCTCCTCGACCACGACGTGCGTCTCGACGGGCTGGTCGGTCATCGGCAGCAGGGTGACCCGCCGCTGCGGCAGCCCCCACCGCTGAGCCAGCCGTGCGGTCACCTCGCTGAGGGTCAGCCCGAGCCCGAGCCACTGCGAGCGCGCGATGTGCGCGGCGAGGTCGAGGTCGCCGAGGCTGAACCACTGCGGCTGCACGCCGTATGCCGCAAGCTCGCCCTGGACCCGGCTGCTCTCGTCGGCCCGCCCCCACCCCTGCATCTCGTCGACCGTCCCGCCCAAGGTGTAGAGGAGGGTGTCGAGGTCGGGACAGACCCGCAGACCGAACAGGGTGATGTCGTCGCCGGTGTTCCCGATGACGGTGAGATCGGTGTCCGCGAGCCCGGGGGTGCGGTCGAGGTGGTGCCGCAGCCCCCGCAGGAAGCGGGCGCCGCCGACTCCGCCGGCCAGTGCCGTGATGCGCATGGACCTGAGTCTGTCAGGGTTGGGGCGCCGCTCCGAACTCGCCGGGTGGCCCCGACCGGAGGCGGCTCGCGCCGGGCGCCCGACCAGGCCCGGCCGGCGGCGGCGGGGCCCGGTGGCCAGGCCGACACGCCAGGGGAGCACCGTCCGAGCGGGCCAATATCAGATGACGGCTTGACTAAACGCGCATGACACGCGTGTAATTTCACATATGTGTTCCGTAGGCGCCTCACGGTCGGGCCGCGGTGACAGGGTCGAGGCGAGGAGGGACCGATGCAGGAGCTGAGGCTGATCGAGGCCATGGTCGAGGAGGAGGGCGCCCTGTCGTGGCAGGAGCGCTCCCTGTGTGCCCAGACGGATCCGGAGGCGTTCTTCCCCGAGAAGGGCGGCTCCACGCGTGAGGCCAAGAAGGTATGCGTCGGCTGCCAGGTGCGCTCGGAGTGCCTTGAGTACGCCCTCGCCAAGGACGAGCGGTTCGGGATCTGGGGTGGCCTGTCCGAGCGCGAGCGCCGCAAGCTGAAGAAGCGCGCAGTCTGAGCCACCCCGGCTCGACCACCCGATGACGCTGACCGACGCGCGCCGCGCAGCCCCCCTACCCTCCCAGGTGTCCCCTTCGGTCCTGCTGCGGGTCCACGCCGTCGTCATCGCCGACGCCTCCGGCGCCGACCTCCTCGCCCTCCTCGACGCGCTCGATGCCCAGAGCCTGCCGCCCGACGTCGTCACGGTGCTCGACCGCACGGCTGACACGCAGGTGGCAGCGCTGGTGCAGGGCCGGGGCACTCGGGTGCCCGGACGCCGCCCGCCCGCCGTCGTGCACGGCCGCCGCAGCTGGGCCACCGCCGCCGACCTGCACCGGGTCACCGTCGAGGACCTCGGGCCCGGCCCGGCCGACGAGGCCGGGCAGCCCGACGAGACCGACGAAACCCCGGACCCCGAGCGGCACGACCAGGCCGAGGCCGTCCCCGTCGTCGCTTCCGGCGGCGCAGGGGAGACCGCCGCCGAGGTCGTCTGGGTGTTGCCGGTCGGCACGGTGCCCGATCCCACCGCACTCGAGCGGCTGGTCGCGGCCTGGCGCCGCTCGCCGTCTACCGGCGTCGTCGGCCCCAAGCACCTCGACGCCCAGGACCCGGCACTCCTGCGCAGCCTCGGGATCTTCGTGACCCGGACCGGCAGGGTCGTCGCCGACCCGCCGGACGGGGAGCCCGACCAGGGCCAGCACGACCTCCGGTCAGACGTCATCGCCGTGCCGCTCGCCGGGGCGCTCATCGAACGCGACCTGATCGTCCGGCTCGGTGGGTGGCAGCCCTCGTTCCGCACCCCCGGGACCGACCTCGACTTCGGCTGGCGCTCCCACGCCTGCGGGCGCCGGGTCGTCGTCGTGCCGGCGGCCGTGGTCCGCTCCGGTCCAGGGCTGGGCCGCGCGACGCCGCTGACGGGGGCCGACCGCCGGGGCGTCCGCCGGGTCGCGCTGACCCGATGTGCCTGGTGGACCGCACCCGTGCTCGCCCTCTGGGTGGGCCTGAGCAGCCTCGGTGCGGCCCTGGCGCTGGCGCTGCTCAAGCGCCCAGCGGCCGCACTGCGCGAGCTCGGCGACGCCGGCGCGGTCGAGCCGCTGCGTCCGCTGCTGGCCCGGGCGCGGACCCGGGGCCACCGCACGGTGCGCCGCCGCGACCTGTCCTCTCTCTTCGTCCCCGGCACGACCGTCGCCCGCCAGGTGCTCGACGACCTCCACGAGGCCGTCGTGCTCCCCTCCCGCGGGCCGGAGCGCACCGATGTCGAGATCGCGCCGCGGTCCGCCGTGGGCCACGCCCTGCGCAACCCCGGGGTGCTCGCGGTCCTCGCGGTCCTCGCGGCCATGGTCGTCGCCGGACGCACGCTCGGCGTCGGGCTGATCCGCGGGATCGGCGGCGGCCTCGACGGTGGCGAGGTCCAGGGGTCGCTCTCGTCGGCCGGCGCGCTGTGGCACGGCTACCTCGACGGATGGCACGGGCCCGGACTCGGCGGCACGAGCCCGGCCAGCCCGTCGCTCGCGGCGCTCGCCATCCCCGCATGGCTGCTCGAGCACCTGCCCGGCGGTCCCTCCTCACCCGGCGGCGCCGCCCTCGCCCTCGCCCTCGTCCTCGCCCTCCCGCTGGGCGCCGCCGCGGCATACCTCGCGCTGCGGGTCGTCACGACGAACCCGTGGCTGCGTGGCGCCGGGGCGTTGGCCTGGGCGACGAGCGGGGCCGCCACCACGGCCGTCGCGCAGGGCCGGCTCGGCGCCGCCGTCGCATTGGTCCTGCTCCCGGCTGCCGCCGCCGGCATGGTGCGGCTCTCCCGCAGGGACGGCAGCGCGACCGCGGCGTTCGCCACGGCCCTGGTCGCCACGGTCCTCGGCGCCTTCGCCCCGGCCCTGCTCCTCGTCGTCATGCTCGTGGCACTCGTCGTCCTCGTCGGCGGCGCGAGACAGCGGGCCGTTCCCGTCCTCGTGGTCCCGCCGCTCCTGCTCGGACCGTGGGTCCTCGACGCGGTGCGCGACCCGCGGCTGCTGCTGACCGGTCCCGGGCTGTCCGAGTGGGGTGGCACGGCGCCACCCGGCTGGCAGCTCGCCCTCGGCCACCTCGGCGGCGCCGGGGCGACCCCGTTCTGGGTCGGGATCCCGCTCGCCGTGGCCGGCCTGGCAGGACTGGTCAGGGGCCGTTCGCACGTCGCCGCCTGGGCGCTCACGCTGGTCGGCCTGCTGGGGCTGGGCCTGGCGCTGGCCGCGCCGCGGGTTCGCCTCGACACGGTGCCGGTCGGGACGCCGGGGGCCGGCCACGGCGTGACCCCCTGGGCCGGCACCCCGATGCTCGTCGTCGTCCTCGTCCTCGTCGCCGCCGCCGTCCTCGGGCTCGCCGAGGCTCCGCTCGGGCGCGCCGCCGGGGGTGGGCAGGCCATCGCCCGCTGGCCGGTGCTCGCGGCCCTGGTGCTCTCCGCGGCCGGGGGCGCGGTGCTGACCGGATGGTCCGGCTTCGGGAGCACCCTGCACGCGTGGAGCGACCCGCGCGTCGAGGCCGCGGCCGACCAGGCCGCCAGCGACCCCGCCGGTCGCACGCTGTTCGTCACCGTCGGCGACGCCGGGGCGGCATACCGCGTCGTCGGCCGTGAGGTCGGCCCGCCGGCCCGCATCCTGCCCACCATCGAGGCCGCGGACCGCGCGCTCGCCCCGGCCGTAGCCGGGCTCCTCGACGGCAGTCCGGGCGCGTGGGACGCCGACCTCGCCGGCCAGGCGGTCGGGATGGTCGGCCTGCGGGACGGTGCGTCGGTCGACCTGGCCCGCCGGCTGGACTCCACCGAGGGCCTGACCCGGCTCGCCCGGCACGACGGGTGGTCGTACTGGCGGGTCCGCGCCGCCGGG
Organism: uncultured Intrasporangiaceae bacterium; assembly: GCA_964414665.1. GTDB lineage: Bacteria > Actinomycetota > Actinomycetes > Actinomycetales > Dermatophilaceae > CAVSJJ01. Next base: position 6,828 of record CAYPYK010000067.1, read on the forward strand.
ACCGGCGACCGCCGCCCGGCCACCCCTCCGCGGCTGCGGCTCGACGGACCGTCGTCCTCGGAGCAGGTGGCGACCACGGGCCAGGACGCGGCGACGGTCCAGCAGGTCACCGTCGCCCAGGGCTCGGTCCTCGTCGTTGCCGAGCCGCTCGGCTGGTCGCACCACGCCACGGTGACCTTCCGCGGACGGGCCCTGATGCCGCAGTCCGGGACCGACCAGCCGACGTATGCCGTGCCGGCCGGCTCCGGGACGCTCGTGGTCCACATCGACGGCGGACCGACGTGGTGGCGGCTCGTCCAGGGCCTCGGTCTCGTCGTGCTGCTCTTCCTCGCCATCCCGTTCGGTCGCCGCGAGAGCAGGAGGCGCGGATGAACGCCCCGTTCCACGGGCTGACCCGCGCCCTGCTCGCCGCGGCGGCGGCGGCGGCGCTCGTCTACGCGGCCGGCAGCGTGTCGACGAGCCTCGACCTTGCGCCGTCGGCGGCCGCGGGCCCCACTGGACCGGGCGTCAGCATCGAGGCGGCGCGCGAGGTCGTGCTGTCCTGTCCAGGCCCCGAGCTGCGCGGTGTGGCGGGCGTCGCCGACGTCTCGGTCAGCGGGACCGTGAGCGTCGCAGCGGCTCCCGTCGACGCCCTCGGCGGGCTCGCGCTCCCGAACGACGCCGGCGGGCTGCAGGTCGGCCCGAGCTCCGCGGACGCCGGCGCCACCGATCGGACCCCCGGCCGCGGCAGCACGGTCGACCTCCCGCTGCCGGACGCCTCGACGGCCATCGAGGTCCGGGGCACCGGCTCGCTAGCCCCCGGGCTTGCCGCGACCCAGCAGTGGTCCTCCGACACCGCCCGGGTGCGCGGGCTCACGACGGTGCCCTGCACGCCGGCGAGCGCCGACGCCTGGCTCGTCGGCGGGGGTGGCAGCCCCGGCCGGCAGGAGCGGCTCGTCCTGGTCAACCCGGGCGCCAACGAGGTGGTCGCCGGGCTCAGCCTGCACGGGGGTACCGGCGAGATCGCCTCGCCCACCGGCACCGGCATCACGGTCCCTGCCCACGGCCGGGCGGTCGTCCTGCTCGACGCCCTCGCCGGGAGCGAGGCGACCCCCGCGGTGCACGTCCAGGTGAGCGGAGGCACGGTCGCCGCGTTCCTCAGCGACGTGTGGCTCGACGGGTCGGTCCCGGCCGGGGCCGACACCTCGCCCCCGACTGCCGCGCCGTCCCGGTCCCAGGTCGTCCCGGTGGCGGCGCTCTCGGGGGTGGGCGTGGTCCGGGTCGCGGTGCCGGGCGGCCGCGAGGCCGTCGTCAGCGCCCGGCTGCTCGGCCCCGAGGGCGGCAGCCCGCTGCCGGGCACCGGCGTGACCCGGATCGCCGCGGGGGCGGTCGGGGAGCTGTCGATGGCCGGAGCCCCCGCCGGGACGTATGCCGTGGAGGTCACCGCCGATGTCCCCGTCGTGGCAGCGGCATTCGTGCAGCGCCGCACCGGGACCGGCCCCGGCGACATCGCCTGGACGCCGTCGACGGAGCGTCTCACCGGGACGGCCGGGACGGCGTTCCCGGCGACGGGGGACCCCGCGACGGCTGCCACGGCGCCGGTCCGCACCCTCTCGCTCGTCGCCACCGACGGCCCGGTGACCGCCCAGGTCGTCAGTGTCGTCGCCGGGAAGGCGATCGCCTCGCAGGTCGAGCTGGGCGCCGACACGAGCCGGACCATCGCCCTCGGCGCGGCGACCTCGGTGTGGGTGAGCCGGGCCGGGGGGGTGGGAGCCCTGCGCGCCGGGGTCAGCTCCACCCTGGGCGCTGGGGAGGCCCAGCTCGTCAGCGCCCTGCCGCTGTCCGACACCATCCTCACGACGGTGGTGAGCACGGCGTTCCCGGTGCCGTGACGTCCGGGCGCCCGCAGCCCGGCTAGAGGGTCGGGTCGATCTCCGACGGGGGGACGCCGAGCAGGGCCGCGACCTGCTCGACGACGACTCCGTGGACGAGGTCGAGCAGGTCGCGCTCGTCGCGGGCCCGGGCCTCGACGGGCCTGCGGTACACCACGATCCGGTGCGGCGCGCTCCCGTGCGGTCCGAGCAGCCTCCCCAGCGGCGCCTCCTGCGCCTCCCAGGGCGCCGGGTCGTCGGGCGGAACGTCCTCGACGGCGAACTCGACACCGGCATACCGCTGACCGAGGAGGGGACGGACCCGGTCGGCACTGTCGAGGACGAGGTCGTCGAACCGCTCGGCGCGGGTGAGCATCGCGGGCACCGGTGGCCACGCCAGCGGGCCACGCGCCCCCCGGCCCCGGCGGTCTCGGCTGCTCCGTGCGGTCACGATCGGCATGTTACGGCGCGCCGACCCCGCGGCCCGGACCGGCTGGCCTAGAGTCCGTTGGTGTGAGCGTGTCGCGGAGGTGCACCAAGACGGCCTGCCAAGGGCCGGCCGTCGCCACCCTCACCTACGTCTACTCCGACCGGGCCGCCGTGCTCGGCCCACTGGCGACGTATGCCGAGCCGCACACCTATGACCTGTGCGCCGAGCACGCGGCGCGGCTGACGGCTCCGCGTGGCTGGGAGGTCGTCCGGCTGGCCGGGGACTACCGCGAGCAGGAGCCCACCCACGATGACCTGCTGGCGCTGGCCGACGCCGTCCGGGAGGCGGCTCGCCCGGTCGCGGCGGCGCTCGCCCCCGCCCTGCCCGGCACCGCCCCGGGAGCCGACGGCGAGGTGTCCCGCCGGGGGCACCTGCGGATGCTCCGCGGTGCCGGCGAGCACGGCTGAGCCACCCCCCGCGACCCTGAAGTAGGGTCGAGGGCGGGCCGATGCTGCGGCGTGACCCACGCCCGCGCGCGGCTGCCTGAGAGGAGCGAACACATGACCGGCACGATCGAGCCCTGGCTGCGCGAGATCCTGCGCTGCCCGCAGTGCCACGCGGAGCTGCGCGACGCCGAGGGCCCGGCCGGTCCCGAGCTCGTCTGCACGGGCGAGGCCTGCGCTCTGGCGTACCGGATCGACGACGGGGTCCCCGTCCTGCTCATCGACGAGGCCCGCCGGCCAGGCTGAGCCGGTCACGTCATGGTGAGGATCGACGAGGCCCGGCTCGACGACCCCGCGGCCATCGAGGCGGTGGACACCCGCGAGACCCTGCGGGGGCTGGCGACCGCCGGCGCGCAGGTCCGCCGGGCCGTCCTGGCCGCCGAGGAGGCCGGGATCGAGGGCGTCTGTGGTGGGGAGCGGCCCCGGTCGGTCGTCGTCGCCTCGCTCGGGGGCTCGGCGGTCGTGTCCGACGTCCTCGACGTCCTCGCCGAGCCAGGCTCGCCGGTCCCGGTCAGCACCTGCCGCGCGGTCCCGCTGCCGGGGTGGGTCGGGCCACTCGACCTCGTCGTCGCCGTGACCCAGTCCGGCCGGGCGACCGGGCCGCTCGCGCTCGCGGCGGAGGCGGCCCGCCGGGGGGCCTGCCTGCTCACCGTCGGCGCGGCGGACTCGCCGCTTGCCGACGTGTGCGCCCGCGGCCGTGGCGTACACGTCGAGGTGGAGCGTCCGGCTCCGTCCTCTCGCACGGCCCTGTGGTCGCTGCTCACCCCCGTCCTGATGGCCGCCGACCGCCTCGGACTGGCCCGGGTGCCGGCGCTGACCCTCGAGCGGCTCGCCGACGTCCTCGACGAGCGGGCCGAGGAGTGCCGTCCCGCGTCGGAGTCCTTCGTCAACCCCGCCAAGACCCTGGCCCTCGGTCTCGCCGACACGCTGCCGGTCGTCCTCGGCGACGGCGCGCTCACCGGTGTCGCCGCAGGCCGGGCCGCGGCGATGCTCTCGCGCACGGCGCGCTTCCCGACGGTGCACGGCTATCTCCCCGAGGACGCCTCGCAGGTGGTCGCCTGCTTCGACGGGCCGTTCGCCGGGGGCGGAGCCGACGAGGCGGGCGGCATCTTCGCCGACCCCTACCTCGACCGGGCGGCGGGCCTGGTTCTCGGGCTGCTGCTGCTGCGCGACGTCCCGCCGACCCCGATGACGACCGGGGCAGCCGACGCGGCCGCGCTCGCTGACGCCGTCGCGGAGTCCGCCCGGGAGGCGGGCGTGCGGGTGTGGGAGGTGCGGGCTCCCGACGAGCCCGACGCCGTCGTCCGGCTGGCCTCGCTCATCGCGACGACCGACTTCGCCGCGACCTACCTCGCCATCGGTCTCGGCCTCGACCCGGCGGTGTCCCGGCACGTCAGCGACCTGCGCGACCGGACCCGCTGAGAGCCGGACGCCTCGGCCGCGACGACCGGCCGGCTCGGTGCACCGGTGACGCCAGGGGGGCTGATACCCCTGTCGCCGTTTCGCGGTTCGCCATCTGACTAGTCAGTGACCAGGGGCTGCGCCATCTTCGCTCGAACCGCTGACGCGGCCCCGCGTCCGGGAGAAGACTGGAGGCACCCAGTCGGTATGAGGATACCTGCTGTGTTCCGGACGGGCGGGCGCCACGAGGGGGGTACCCGCCCGTCCGGAGGTCCCTCCCGCAGTGGCCCTGTCAGTGGCGCCCGAGATCGAGCACGACGGCCCCGGGCAGAGCCGCGAGGGCCGCCCCGGTGACGAGCAGCTTGCCGGCCCGCACCCCGCTGCCGACGACGACCTCGCCCGCGGCGAGGACCGCGCTGTCGACGAGGACCGGCCAGTCGTGCGGCAGCCCGACGGGGGTGATCCCCCCGAACTCCATCCCGGTGCGCCGCACGGCCTCGTCGTGCGCGGCGAACGAGATCTTGCGGACCCCGAGGTGTCTGCGGACCACCCCGTTGACGTCCGCCCGGTCGGTCGCGAGCACCATCACGGCGGCATAGGTCACCTCCTCCCCGCGACGCCCGACGACGACGACGCAGTTGGCCGAGGCCTCGAGCGCGACGTCGTACGCCGCACAGAACGCGGCGGTGTCGGCGAGCTCGACGTCGATCGGGGCGACGAGGGCCTGCGGTGCCGTGCCCAGCGCGGCCGCGACCGGCGCGGCCAGCAGCTCGGGGCGGTCGGCCGCGGGCGACCAGGTCAGGGTTCCTCGGGCGGACGGCATACCGACGAACCTATCCCGGTCCCCCACGCGACCGGCCCGTCCCGGTCGGCCGCCGCCGTGGGACGTCGGTTCCGTAGGATGCGCGCCATGTCAGCCGAAGGTGGGACCAGGGCCGTCGTCGCCGCACTGCTCGCGAACCTGGGCATCGCCGTGACCAAGCTCGTCGCGTTCGCCCTCACCGGGTTCTCCTCGATGCTGGCGGAGTCGATCCACTCGGTCGCCGACTCCTTCAACCAGCTGCTGCTGCTCATCGGCGCCAAGCGCGCCCGGCGGGCGGCCACGCCCGAGCACCCCTTCGGCTACGGCCGGGAGCGCTACGTGTACGCGTTCGTCGTGTCCATCGTGCTGTTCAGCCTCGGCGGCCTGTTCGCCCTCTACGAGTCGTACCACAAGTGGCACGAGGCCCACAGCGGCGCGGCCGAGGACCCGTTCGCCTCCCGCTGGTGGTGGGTCCCGCTGGCGGTCCTGGTCGTCGCCATCGCCATGGAGGGCATGTCGTTCCGCACCGCGGCCCACGAGGGCGGCAAGGCCAAGGGCACACGGAGCTGGCCGGCCTACATCCGCAGCGCCAAGGCCCCCGAGCTGCCGGTCATCCTGCTGGAGGACTTCGCCGCCCTGATCGGCCTCGGCTTCGCGCTGCTCGGCGTGGGGCTCACCCTGCTGACCCGGCGGGCCCTGTGGGACGCCGTCGGCACCGGCCTGATCGGCGTCCTGCTCGTCGTCGTCGCCATCACCCTGGCGATCGAGATGAAGTCGCTGCTCCTCGGCGAGTCGGCGACGCTCGAGCACCAGCGCGCCATCGCCGACGCCCTCGCGCGGCCCGCCGTCGTCGACCGGGTCATCCACCTCAAGACGATGCACCTCGGCCCCGAGGAGCTCCTCGTCGCGGCCAAGCTCGCCGTGCATGGCAGCCGCACCCTCGACGACGTCGCCGACGCCATCGACGAGGCGGAGCGCAGTGCCCGCGCGTCCGTGCCCGGGCTCACCCTGGTGATGTACCTCGAGCCCGACATCGACCGGGCCGGTGTGACAGGGGCGGTCGGCTAGACTGGGCCCCTCGCCGGCGTGGGTGATACCCCACTTGACGGCCCTGAAGGGCGGCGCCGCGACCTCCGAACGACAACCCTGACCCCAAGGGAGCATGCCGCATGTCCATCGAGCACAAGGTCGCCGATCTCCGTCTCGCCGAGGCCGGCCGCCACCAGATCCGCCTGGCCGAGCACGAGATGCCGGGGCTGATGAGCCTGCGGGCCGAGTACGGCCCCGCCCAGCCCCTGCGCGGCGCCCGCATCGCCGGGTCGCTGCACATGACCGTCCAGACGGCCGTCCTCATCGAGACTCTCGTCGCCCTCGGTGCACAGGTCCGCTGGGCGTCCTGCAACATCTACTCCACCCAGGACGAGGCGGCAGCCGCCGTCGCCGTCGGCCCGCAGGGCACCACGGAGGAGCCCCAGGGCGTTCCCGTGTTCGCCTGGAAGGGCGAGACCCTGCCGGAGTACTGGGACGCCACCAACGCGATCCTCACCTGGCCCGGCGAGGGGCCCAACATGATCCTCGACGACGGCGGCGACGCGACGATGCTCGTCCACAAGGGCCGCGAGTGGGAGGCCGCAGGCCAGGTGCCGCCCACCACCGAGGAGGACTCCGAGGAGTTCGCCGTCTTCAAGGAGCTCGTCCGGCGCACCATGGCCGCCGACCCCACGAAGTGGACCACGGTCGCCGCCGGCATCAAGGGCGTCACCGAGGAGACCACGACCGGCGTGCACCGGCTCTACCAACTGGCCGAGTCCGGTGAGCTGCTGTTCCCGGCGATCAACGTCAACGACTCGGTGACCAAGTCCAAGTTCGACAACAAGTACGGCTGCCGGCACAGCCTCGTCGACGGTCTCAACCGGGCCACCGACGTCCTCATCGGCGGCAAGGTCGCCGTCGTCGCGGGCTTCGGCGATGTCGGCAAGGGCTGCGCCCAGAGCCTCGCCG
>CAYPYK010000068.1:0-13652 GCA_964414665.1 uncultured Intrasporangiaceae bacterium
TGATCTTCGCGACGAGCTCGTCGCCGATCGGGTCGACGGCCAGCAGCACCGAGATGGCCATGCAGCGTTCGCCGGCCGAACCGAAGCCGGCGTTGACGGCGGCGTCGGCGGCGAGGTCGAGGTCGGCGTCGGGGAGGACGAGCATGTGGTTCTTCGCGCCGCCGAGGGCCTGGACCCGCTTGCCGTTGGCGGTGCCCGTCTCGTAGACGTACCTCGCGATCGGCGTCGACCCGACGAACGAGACCGACCTGATGTCGGGGTGGGTCAGGAGGGCGTCGACCGCCTCCTTGTCGCCGTTGACGACGTTGATGACGCCGTCGGGAAGGCCGGCCTCGGTCCAGAGCCGGGCGACGGCGATGGCCGCGCTCGGGTCCTTCTCGCTGGGCTTGAGGACGACGGCGTTGCCGGCGGCGATGGCGATCGGGATGAACCACATGGGCACCATGGCCGGGAAGTTGAACGGAGAGATCACGGCGACGACGCCGAGCGGCTGGCGGATGGAGTAGACGTCGACGCCGGTGGACGCGTTCTCGGTGTAGCCGCCCTTGAGCAGCTGGGGGATGCCGCAGGCGAACTCGGCGACCTCGAGGCCGCGGGTGACCTCGCCGAGGGCGTCGGAGAGCACCTTGCCGTGCTCCGCCGTGATGAGCGCCGCGATGTCCTCCTTGCGGTCGTTGAGGAGCTCCCGGAACGCGAACAGCACCTGGGTCCGCTTGGCCAGCGACACGGTGGCCCAGTCGGCCTCCCAGGCCGCCTTGGCGCCGGCGACGACCTCGCCCACCAGGTCGGCCGAGGCGAAGTCGACGGTGCCGCTCTGCTCACCGGTCGCCGGGTTGTAGACCGGGCCGGTGCGCTCCGCGGTGCCCTCCCAGGGCCTACCGGCGATCAGATGGGTGATCCGGGTAGGAGTGCTCATCGATGCTCCCTTCTCAGTTCGCGCCGGTCCCGGTCGGCCGGCGAGGTCGATCCGGGCGGCTCCGCAGAGCCGGGCCGAACGTCGTGATGAATGCTATTTGTCTTAACATACTGACCTATCGGGGCGCCGGGCAAGTCCCGTCCTCGGTCGCGCTCCGTCAGGAGCCTGGTCCCCCGAACGGAAGCCGCGGGTCCACTGCCTGACCGCCCCAGGTGCCCCGCACCCAGGCGTGCGACGGGTCGTCACAGATCAGCCAGGCCCTGGTCGAGCCTGGCCCGGCCATGACGTTGAGGTAGTACATGTCGTACCCCGCGGGGGCCATCGCCGGTCCGTGCCAGCCGTGAGGGACGAGGACGACGTCGTCGGTGCGGACCTCCTCGAGCACATCGATCGGTCTGCCCTCGGTTCCGTAGACCCGCTGGTACCCGAAGGGGGCCGCGTCGAGCGAGGCGCCCGGCTCGGCCCGGAGCTGGAAGTAGTAGATCTCCTCGAGCGCGGCCTCGACGCCCTCGCGGTCCTCGTCGTGCTTGTGCGGAGGGTAGGACGACCAGTTGCCGGCCGGGGTGATCACCTCGCAGGCGATCATCGAGTCCGCGTCGAGGGTCCCGGGCGTCCCGAAGTTGTGGACCTGGCGCGAGCAGCTCCCGGCGCCTCGCAGCTCGACCGGGACCTCGCTCGCGTCGACGCGCCGGGCGGGGAAGGCGCGCGCGGCCCTGGCGAACGGGAGGGCCACCCGGCCCCCGCTCGTGCTGGTCACGGTGAAGGCCGAGTCCCGAGGCACATAGGCGAGGTCCGTCGGGCCGGCGAACACGTCGGCGCGGCCGGCGAGGGCGAAGGTCAGGGATGAGGTCTCGACCGTGGCGCCCCCTCCCGAGAGCGGAAGCACGATCCATTCGCAGTCGCCGGTCCGGACCGTCCGGGACTCGCCCGGCTGCAGGTCCACGGCATACAGGCCGGTGTACGACCAGCCGGGATCGCCGGGAGCGATGTGCACGTCGTAGCCGGCGTCAGCGGTCGAGGACGCGGGGCGGAACCAGGAGCTCATCAGGGGCCTCCGTGCACGAGGTGGGCAGCGATATCGACGGCGGCCGCGACGTCGTCGTCGGGTGGGTAGAGCAACGCGCGTCCGACGACCAGGCCTGCGGCCGACCGGTGGGTCAGCGCCCGCCCCCACGTCGCGTAGGTCTGGTGGGGGTCGCCGTCGGGGTCCCCCCCGAGCATCATCGTCGGCAGTGTGGTGCTGTCCAGGACACGGTCCATCTCGGGGACGACGGGCACCTTGAGCCACGTTCGGCTGCTCGTCGCGCCGAGGCCTGCTGCGACGGCGACCGAGGTGATGACGGAGTCGGGGTCGAGGAGGTTCTCGACCCGGGTCGGCGAGCGACGCACGGCGAGGAACGGCTCGACCAGGGCCATGAGGCCATGGCCGGAGAGCTCGGTCACGGCGCGGCCGCAGTGCTCGAGGGTGCGCACCGTGCCGGGGTCGTCGAGGCAGATCCGGGTGAGCATCTTCCCCCCGTCGAGACCCAGGGCGGCCAGGGTCCGGGTGTCGTATGCCGTGAACCGGTCGTCGAGCTCGAACGCCGCGCCTTGCAGGCCGCCGCGGTTCATCGACCCGACGACGACCTTGCTGTCCAGCAGGCCCGAGAGGAGCAGGTCCTCGAGCACGTCGGCAGTGCCGAGGATGCCGTCGACGCCTGGGCGCGACAGGGCAAGCGCGATCCGATCGAGCAGGTCGGAGCGGGACGACATCGCCGACACGCGCCCGCGGACCGAGAACACCCCCCGGGCGGGGTGGTCCGCTGCGATGAGGAGGAGACGGCCGTCGGGGGGAACCGCGCCGCGCCGGCGCGAGGCCCACAGCGCCTCGATCGCGCCGGGCTCGGTGATGCGGCGCCGGGTGATGCCCGCGCCGTCGATCCTCTGGCTCACCGGCCCCGTCCCTGCTCGGTCATCAGCTCACGGACCTCCCGCTCGGTCGGCATCGCGGTCGAGCACTCCAGGCGCGAGGCGACCAGGGCGCCCGCGGCGCTGGCGAACGTGATGGTCTCGTCGAGGTCCCACCCGCTGAGCAGGCCGTGGCACACGGCGCCGCCGAACGCGTCGCCCGCCCCGAGCCCGTTCAGGACGTCAACCCGGAACGACGGACACTCGACGCGCTCCTCGGTGGTCATGGCCAGGACCCCCGTCGGCCCCTGCTTGACGATGGCCAGGCCGGCGCCTCGCTCGAGGAGGGCGCGAGCGGCGCGCTCCGGATCGGTCTCACCGACGGCCACGCGACATTCCTCGGCGTTGCCGATGGCGACGGTGCTCTCCTCGAGCGCAACCGCGGCCGCACGCGTGGCGTCCTCCTCGGCGCGCCAGAACGTCGGCCGGTAGTCGAGGTCGATGATGGTGTGCGCCCGACGGTTTCGGGCCCTCCACGCGCTGGCGTGCGCGCTCCGGCTCGGCTCGGCCGAGAGCCCGGTCAGGGTGGCCCAGAAGACGCCTGCGTCGGCAACCTCCACGGGCGGGATCTCCTCCGGGCTGACCCGCAGGTCCGGGGCCTGCGGGTATCGGTAGAAGTACAGCGGAAAGTGGTCGGGGGGAAAGAGCTCGCAGAAGGTCACCGGGGTGGGCAGCGACGAGTCGGTGCCCACGTAGACGGGGTCCACCCCGAGGTCGGCGAGCGCCCTCCTGACGAACCGACCGAAGGGGTCGGCTCCCGTCCGGGTGATGATCGCGGCGGAACGCCCGTACCGCGCCGCGGCGACCGCGACGTTGCCCGCGCTTCCTCCCAGGAACTTCCCGAAGGTCTGGACCTCGTCGAGCCCGACACCGGTCTGCATGGGGTAGATGTCCACCCCGATGCGGCCGATGGCGACCAGGTCGAAGTGTCGCGCGGGCACACACCCTCCCGGTGAACGATGTCAGGTGGCGACGTCGGCGGGTGCGTGCGCGCGCCCGCGTCGGCTGTAGCCAGGCTGCACCCCCGGTCGCAACTTGTCAATCTTTGTTAAGACATAAGGACCTCACGAGGTCTGATCTCAGAGGCCAATCTGACATATACTGCACTGTTGTGAAGGTCATCCCCGTCGTCATCGACCGAACCAGCCCCGTGCCGCTGTACCACCAGCTCGCCGAGCAGCTGACCGCGGCGATCGAGGACGGCACCCTCAAGGCGGGGGACCCGTTCGAGAACGAGCTGGCCCTGGCGGAGCGCCTGGACCTCTCGCGGCCGACCGTCCGGCGCGCCATCGCCGAGCTCGTCAACCGCGGACTGCTGGTTCGCCGGCGCGGGGTCGGAACCTCGGTGGCCAGCCAGGTCATCCACCGCCGGGACGAGCTGACGAGCCTCTACGACGACATGAAGCGCAAGGGCCAGCAGCCCTCGACGCAGCTCCTCGCCTTCGACAGGAGCGTGGTCCACCCGCCGGCCGCCGTCGCCCTCGGCCTGCCGGAGGACACACTCCTGACCAGCATCGAACGCCTCCGGTGTGCCGGCGAGGTCCCCACGGCGCTCATGCACAACTGGCTGCCCCCGCGGTTCGCCGACCTCGACCGTGAGGCGCTCGGGACACATAGCCTCTACGCCCTGCTGCGGGCGCGCGGGGCGCACCCGGTGATCGCCCATCAGACGATCGGGGCCCGGCGTCCCAGTGCCCAGGAGCGCAGGCTCCTTCGGCTCTCCGGGGGTGACCCCCTGCTCACCATGTCCCGACGGGCCTACGACTCCGCAGGCGAGCCCGTGGAGTTCGGCGACCACTGCTACCGGTACGACCAGTACGCGTTCGACGTGACCGTTCACTCGCACTGAGTACCGCCGGCTGGGAACGCGTCGCCGGCCGCCTTCGCGACGACACCCGGGGCAGTTCCCGTGTCAGCGGGGCGCGAGGGCAGATGGGCTGCCCGGGAGCTCGCGCTGCACCCTCCCCACGGGACCGGCCCGGCCCCGGTCGGGGACTTCCAGCCGTCCCCGGACACCGGGTGCCCCCGCGGGACCGACCCCCGCCGACACTTGTACTTCTTGTCCCAATGTTAGTATGTTTTAACTCGCGTCAGTACTACACGCCCTCGGCTCGCGGTCGGAGGCGCTCTGGTCCGGGCGCCACCACAACTGTCGCCGCCCACCGGGGAGGTACGCCTCCGCCGGCCCGCTCCCGAGGGAGGACCCATGCCGACTTCGTCGCCGCTCCTGACGATGACCCAGACCACTCCGACAGCCCTGTGGAACGACTCGGCCGACCCCGTCGAGCTCGGTCGGTCCATCTCCTGGGGCGCGGTCGGAGCGACGTGCAACCCGGTCATCGCGCTCGCGGCCATCAGGGCCGACCTTCCCCGGTGGCGCTCGCGCATCATCGAGCTGGCGGCAGAGATGCCGTCAGCCACCGAGTCGCAGATCGGTTGGAAGGTCGTCGAGGAGGTGTCGACCGACGCGGCGACGCTCCTGCTGCCGGCGTTCGCGGAGCACCGTGGGGTCAACGGCCGCCTGTCGATGCAGACCGACCCACGATTCCACCGGGACGCCCGGGCCCTGGTCGACCAGGCCGAGCACTTCTCCTGCCTGGCTCCGAACATCATCGTCAAGATCCCCGCCACGCACATCGGCATCCAGGCCATCGAGGAGGCGACGTACCGAGGCGTCAGCACCAATGTCACGGTGTCCTTCACCGTCCCTCAGGCGGTCGCGGCCGGCGAGGCCATCGAAGCAGGCCTCGCGCGTCGGGATGCCGAGGGCAAGGACACCTCGACGATGGGCCCGGTCGTCACCATCATGGTCGGGCGGCTCGATGACTGGATGAAGGAGCTCGACAAGTCGCACAAGCCGTGCATCGACCCCGGCTACTACGAGTGGGCCGGGGTGGCCGTGTTCAAGCGGGCCTACGAGGTGTTCCGGGACCGCGGCCTGCGGGCCCGGCTGCTCGCCGCGGCATACCGGAACCACCTGCAGTGGACCGAGCTCGTCGGTGGTGACGTGGTGGTCTCGATCCCCTTCGGTTGGCAGGAGCGGTTCCAGGCCAGCGGGATCGACCCCGAGCCACGGATGGGGCTGCCCGTCGACCCGCGCATCGTCGAGACGCTCTATGCACAGGTTCCCGACTTCCGGCGTGCGTACGACGTCGACGGGATGACCACCCAGGAGTTCGACGGCTACGGTGCGACGAGGAAGACTCTTCGACAGTTCCTCGACGCGGACGCCCAGCTGGACGCCCTCGTCCGCGACGTCCTCATTCCCGCCCCCTGAGCCCCACCGAGAGCGGCGGGGCGGCGGTGCCGGCACGACCACGGAAGGATCGACGATGACCCCCGAGACGGTGCGGCTCACCGTGGGCCAGGCCCTGGTGCGCTTCCTCGCCCATCAGTACTCCGAGCGGGACGGTGTCGAGCGCCGCCTCGTCACCGGCGTGTTCGGGATCTTCGGCCACGGGAACGTCGCAGGCCTCGGCCAGGCCCTCTTGCAGGCTCAGACCCAGCTCGCGCAGGGCCGGGCCGGGCTCGGGGAGCTGCCCTACTTCCTGGCCCGCAACGAGCAGGGCGCCGTGCACGCGGCCACCGCCTTCGCCCGCACCCAGAACCGGTTGCAGACGATGGCCGTCACGAGCTCCATCGGACCCGGCGCCACCAACATGGTTACCGGCGCCGCTCTCGCGACGACGAACCGCATCCCCGTTCTCCTCCTGCCGAGCGACCAGTTCGCGACCCGCGTCCCCGACCCCGTCCTCCAGCAGCTCGAGTCACCTCAGGCCCTCGACGCTGCCGTGACCGACTGCTTCCGCCCGGTGTCGCGCTTCTTCGACCGGATCAACCGACCCGAGCAGCTGATCCCGTCGATGATGAACGCGATGCGCGTCCTCACCGACCCGGTCGACACCGGTGCGGTGACGCTCGCACTCCCCCAGGACGTCCAGGCCGAGGCGTTCGACTGGCCCGTCGAGCTGTTCGGCAGGCGGGTGTGGCACGTTGGCCGGCCCGTGCCCGAACCGGCCGCGCTGGCCCGGGCCGTCGAGATCATCCGCTCCGCCAAGGCCCCCCTCGTCGTCGCCGGCGGCGGGGCCGTGTACTCCGAGGCCTCCGAGCAGCTGCGCGCGTTCGCCACGGCGACCGGCATCCCCGTCGCCGACACCCACGCCGGCAAGGGTGCTATCAACTGGGACCACCGCAGTGCCGTCGGCGGTGTCGGCTCCACCGGCTCGTCGTCTGCCAACACCCTCGCCCGCGACGCCGACGTCGTCATCGGCGTCGGGACCCGCTACTCGGACTTCACGACGGCCAGCCATACGATCTTCGCCAACCCCGCGGTCCGGTTCGTCAACGTCAACGTCCTGGGCTTCGACGCCGCCAAGCACGCCGCGACCATGCTGGTCGCCGACGCCCGCGAGGCACTCACCGCGCTCACCGCGGCCCTCCACGGGTGGCAGACCGACCCGGCATACCGGCAGCGCGCCGTAGACCTCGACGCCGACTGGCAGCGGGTCGTGGACGAGTGCTACCACCGCGACCACACGCCTCTGCCCGCCCAGACCGAGGTGTTCGGCGCCCTCAACGAGCTGATGGGCCCCGATGACGTCGTCATCAACGCCGCTGGGTCGATGCCTGGCGACCTGCAGTGCCTCTGGCGGGCGCCCAACCCGACGCAGTACCACGTCGAGTACGCGTACTCGACGATGGGCTACGAGATCCCCGCGGCCATGGGCGTCAAGATCGCGGTCGGCGACCGCCGTGAGGTCGTCGCGATCGTCGGGGACGGCAGCTACCAGATGCTGCCGATGGAGCTCGCGACGATCGTCTCCGAAGGCCTGAAGGTCATCATCGTCCTGCTCGACAACCACGGTTTCGCGTCGATCGGCGCCCTGTCGGAGTCCCGCGGCTCTCAGCGGTTCGGGACCACGTACCGCATGCGCAACCCGAACACCGGGCGCCTCGACGGTGAGGACGTTCCCTTCGACCTCGCCGCGAACGCCGCCAGCTGGGGCGCCGACGTGCTGCGCTGTGCCTCGATGGCCGAGTTCCGTCGCAACTACGCCAGCGCGGAACGGGCCGAGCACACGACGGTGCTCCACATCGAGACCGACCTCTACGGTCCCAACCCGCCGGGCACGGCGTGGTGGGACGTCCCTGTCTCGCAGGTCAGCGAGCTCGCCTCGACCCAGCAGGCCTACGCCGAGCACGTCGAGTCCAAGAGGGCCCAGCGGTACTACCTCTGAGGCCGGCCGACCACCCGCATCGTCGCACGCAGAGGGGCTCCGCCCGGCGCCCACTTCGTTCGCGCCGGGTCCCCTAGATCCGGACCCAACCCAGTCCGGAGGCGGAGCGCACCATGGCGTCGAGAACCTCGGCCGACGCCACGGCGTCCGACGCCTGCGGCCCCTCGGGCTCACCGGTCAACACCGAGCGGACGAAGCCGGCGAGCTCGATGACCTTGGTGTCGTCGTAGCTCATCGCGATCCCGGCGCCGGGCTGGAAACGCGCATAGTCGGCGGCCCCGGGACCCACGAAGAGCCGCTGTGACGGCTGGTTCGCGTAGTCGGCGCCGGTGGAGACCAGGAGCTCACCGGGCGTCCGGAAGTCCCACGAGACCAGGCCCTTTGTCCCGTGCACCTCGATGCCGTAGTTGTTCTGGTCGCCGACCGCCACCCGGCTGCATTCCAGGGTCAGCAGCACGCCGTCCGTCGTGCGGGCGAGGGCCGCCACGTAGTCCTCGTTCTCGACCCGGCCCCTGGGGGCGTCGGGGTCGCCGAGCCCATGGCCGTAGGTGGCCGCGCGCTCGTCGATGATGGGCCGCTCCGGGATGAACAGGGCGGTCTGCGCGACGACCCTCTCGAGGTCGCCCACGACGAATCGTGCGAGATCCACGGCGTGGGAGGCGAGGTCGCCCAACACGCCGTGTCCACCGTCTGCGAGGGTGTATCGCCAGCTGAGCGAGCCGAGGGGGTGGGCGGCGTAGTCACTGAACAGCCGCACCCGGGCATGCGTGGGGGCTCCGATCGCGCCACCGCGGACGAGCTCGCGCAGGTGCCCGACCGCCGGGACGGCCCGGTAGTTGAAGCCCACGGCACACCGGACCCCGGCAGCCCGCACGGCCTCGGCGACGTCTCGCGCATCCTGGGCGCAGAGACCGACCGGCTTCTCGATCCACAGATGCTTGCCCGCCTGTGCCACCGCGACGCCGATCTCACGGTGCACGGCGTTCGGCGCCGTCACACTCACCACGTCGACGGCGGGGTCGGCGACCAGGTCGCGCCAGTCCTCGTATGCGGTGCCGAACCCGTGCCGGCGCTGCGCCCGCTCCCGCGACCCCTCCACCGTGTCCGCCACGGCGACGAAACGGGGCGCCACCAGCAGATCGGGGTAGTGGTGGCGCAGACGAGCCCAGGCTCGCGCGTGGACGTCACCCAGCCAGCCTGCGCCGATGACGCCGACGCCCATCGTGCGGTCCTGATCCACGTGGCTGCCTTCCGATGTCGTCGAGGGCCGTCCGCCAGGCGCGGCACGGCCGTGAGGTGCGCAGGGGCCGGTTCAGCTCACCGGCGTCAGGGGGGCAGGGGCGCCGGTCTCCAGCTCGCGTCGCAGAGCGGCGAGCTGGTCGGCGATGCCGAACGGCGGGATGCCGAGCACCTCGTCGGTCCGAGGCGTCGACAGGCTCGTGTCGAAGGGCATCGGCGCGGGCAGCATCGCACCGGGGGGCACCGGCCCGCTGCGAACGAGCGCCCGGTCCAGGTCGAACGCGTCGCACGCCACCTGGGCCAGCTCGACGCGGGTGACCGCGTCGGCACCGACGATGTGGAGTATGCCGTCGGCGCGCCGCTCGATGGCCCGAAGCAGCCGGGCCGCGATCTCGGCGGCGGTCAGCGGGCTCGCCACGCCGTTGATCGCAGCGTCCTGCCAGACAGTGAACTCCCGGCCGCTACCGATGGCGTCCACCAGCGACAGGACGAAGTACCCGAAACCACAGTCCTGCTGGCGCGGCGCCGCGGGCTTGGTCAGGTGACGGCCCTGGACGCCGCCGAGGCGGGCCACGAAACCGGCGTCGGCCCGGTCCAGCACGACCCCCTCGGACAGCGCCTTGAACAGGCCGTAGAGGTTGAGCGGGTTGACGGGCTCGCCCTCGTCGACGCCGTGGCCGGTGCCGTCGAAGACCCAGTCCGTCGACACATACCCGACCAGGGCGCCATGCGCGTTCGCCGCATCCACGATCCGCCGGGTCATTCCCACATAGGCGTCGAAGCCCGCCCGGCGATCCCGGTAGAGACCCTGGAGGTCGTTGTCGATGGCCAGGTGCACCACGGCGGTGGTCTCGTGCTCGGCGAGAGCCGTGGCGATGTCGTCTTCGTCGTTGAGGTCGGTCAGCCGCCACGGCCAGGGGAAGTCCGGACCGGGGTCGCGGCGCACGGCGCACAGGACGTCCGTGCCGCGCGCCTGGAGCACCGCCGCGACGTTCCCGCCGACGAACCCGGTTGCGCCGGTGACGAGCACGCGCTCCATCTCAGCTGACTTCGCTGGTGGCGACGGGCCGCCCCTCGCGCAGGGAGCGCGTCGCGGCCAGGCCGACGACCACGGGGGCCCGACCTGCCAGCGTGTCGACCGGTGACGGGCCGCCCTGGCGCAGGTAGGAGACGAACGCCGCCCACTCCCTGCGATAGGAGGTCAGGTAGCGGTCGAGGAAGAACCACGGGAGGGGCTGGCCCGTCGTTCCGTCCGCCGTGCGGACCCATCCGGCGTGTCGTGCCGGGTTGTCCGAGACGGCCATGCCCTGGGCGCCGAACGCCTCGATCCGCTGGTCGAACCCGTAGACGGCCTGCCGGCTGTTGTCGATCGTCGTGATGGTGCCGTCCTCGTGTGTCAGCACCGTGACGGCCGTGTCGACGTCGCCGGCCTCGCCGATCCGCGGGTCGATGCGGACGGCGCCGCGGGCGAAGACCTCGACGACCTCGGAGCCCACGACATGACGCGCCATGTCGAAGTCGTGGATCGCCATGTCGAGGAAGATCCCGCCGCTGACCGCGACATACTCGGGCGGCGGCGGCGAGGGGTCGCGACTGGTGATCCGGAGCAGGTGGAGGTCCCCGATCACCCCGGACCGGACTGCGTCGTACACCGATGCGTGCCCCGGGTCGAAGCGTCGGTTGAAGCCGACCATGAACGGCACGCCGGCAGCCTCGACGGCTGCGATCGCGCGGTCGACCAGCGCGAGGTCCAGGCTTACCGGCTTCTCGCAGAAGACCGCCTTGCCTGCCCGGGCGGCTGCGATGACGAGGTCGACGTGCGTGTCGGTGCTCGAACAGATCGCCACGGCGTCGACCTCGTCCGACGCGAGGACCTCGTCCATCCCGGCGGCGACCGGGACGCCGAGCTCGGCACCGACCCGCTCCGCGGACGCCTGGACGGCGTCGGCGACGACGACGACGGCCGCCCCCTCCACCTCCGTGGCGAGCAGCTGGGCGTGCAGGCGGCCGATCCGACCGGTGCCCAGGACTGCCACTCCGACCGGGGGACGGGTGTCCCGCTCGGCGGCCCCGAAGCCCGCGTCACGGGGACTCGTCGTCATGCGTCCTCCTCGGTGATCTCGCTGATCTCCTCGTGCGCAGCACTCTCGGTCGGGCCGCCGATCGACTCGAGCTCGTGGGCCAGGGTCTCGAGCTCGGCCCCGCCGGCCATGGCCTTGACCAGGGCGTCCAGGCTCACGTCGGAGCGGTCCCAGCTCTCGACGAGGCGGCCCCGGTTGAGCAGGAAGAAATGGTCCCCGACGAGATAGGCGTGGTGTGGGTTGTGGGTGATGAAGATGACCGCGACCCCGCGCTCCTTGGCCTGGACGATGTACTTGAGCACCACTCCCGACTGCTTCACGCCGAGAGCGCTGGTGGGCTCGTCGAGGATGAGGACCTTGGCGCCGAAGTACACGGCGCGGGCGATCGCCACGGCCTGGCGCTCACCACCGGACAGCGTCCCGACCGGCTGGTCCACGTCCCGGATGTCGATGCCCATCCGGGACAGCTCGTCGCGGGCGACCTGCTTGGCGTGTCTGACGTCGAGGCGCCGGAGCGGCCCGATGCCCTGGGTGGGCTCGGAGCCGAGGAAGAAGTTGCGCCAGACCGACATGAGCGGAACGGTCGCGAGGTCCTGGTAGACGGTGGCGATACCCCTGGCCAGAGCGTCACGTGGGGTCGCGAGCTGCACGGGCTGGTGCTCGACGCGGTAGGTTCCACTGCTCGCCGGGTGGACGCCACTCAGGATCTTGATCAGCGTGGACTTGCCCGCCCCGTTGTCCCCGAGGACGCAGGTGACGGACCCGGAGCTGACGTGGAGCGAGACGTCACGCAGGGCGATGACGCTGCCGAACTGCTTGCCGACGCCCTCGAGCTGGAGGATGCGGTCGCCCTGCGTTGTCGTCGTCATTGCCGGCCTCCGCTCGCCCGCCGGGAGATGATCGTGTTGACCATGACCGCCATGAAGAGGATGAGGCCGAGGAACAGGAAGCTCCAGTCGGTGTTCCAGCCGGCGAAGGCGATTCCGATGAAAGCCATCCCGATGATGGACGCGCCGAGGCTCGCACCGATCGCGGAACCGAACCCGCCGGTCAGCAGGCATCCGCCCACCACCGCTGCGATGATGAAGGTGAACTCCTGGCCGACGCCCTGGCCCGCCTGGACCGAGCGGAGGCGCAGTGCCGTCATCACGCCGACAAGCGCGGATGAGGTCGCCGTGTACATGAAGAGGATGATCTTCGTTCGGGCGACGGGAACACCGGTGTTGCGCGCCGCATTCGCGTCGCCGCCGACGGCGGTGACCCAGTTCCCGAAGCGGGTGCGGGTCAGGACCCAGGTGGCGACGACGGTGAGCGCCAGCCACCAGATCACGGCCACCCGGAACTGGTAGGGGTTCCAGAAGTCGAGCGCCAAGACGGTCCGGGCGCTGTCGAAACCGGAGCCCTGGTCGATGCCGGCGACGCGAACCGTGTCCGTGATGAGCTTCGTGACGCCGAGGTTGATGCCTTGGAGGGAGAAGAAGGTCGCCAGAGTCACGATGAAGCTGGGCAGCCGGGTCTTGACGACCAGCCACCCGTTCATCGCACCGATGGCCGCCGCGAAGACGAACGTCAACAGGATGGCCGGCCAGACGCCCATCCCCGCCTTCGTGATCAGCAGGCCCATGACGAGCCCCGTCGAGCCGACCATGACACCGGCGGAGAGGTCGAACTCGCCACCGATCATCAACAGGGACACGGCGACCGCCACGATGCCGGTCGTGGCGGCGGAGTCGCTCCATCGGGCGATCCCGCTGAGGGTGGCGAACTGCCCGGTCTCGTCGACCGTCGTGAAGAGCACGAAGACGACCAGGGCACCGACGAGTGCGCCGAACTCGGGCCGACGCAGGAGGCGGATGAGGGCGCTCGCCCGCTGAAGACGCTCGTCAGCAGGCGTCTCGGTCTGTGCGGGGAGGGTTTCAGCGGACATGGTTCTCCTGTCGGTCACTGCGGCGCGATGGCGACATGTGCTCGTGCGTCGGCGGGCGGCCAGGACTCGGGCTCTCGCCGACAAACGGCGCACAGCGAGTACCGGCCTCCGCGAGGGACGCTACCTTGGCGGCGTTGTCCTTGGTCACGAACCCGGGGCCGGTGAGGACGGGCTGGCCGCCACCGACGGTGTTCGCGTTGCGGTTGTACAGGGCCAGGAAGACCACCGGGAGGTAGCCCTGGAGGTACTGCTGCTGGTCGACGGCGAAGAGGATGGTGCCGCCCTCGATCGCCTTGACCACGTCG
>CAYPYK010000069.1:0-763 GCA_964414665.1 uncultured Intrasporangiaceae bacterium
GGTGTGCGCCCCGCCCCATCGAGAGGAGGCAACACGCCGGGTGGGCGGTACGCCTCTAGGCGTGTTGCGTCCTCTCGATGAGTCCCGAGATCGGGCCGCCGGGGGTTGACGGCGCCGCTTCCTCGGTGCTGTAATCAACCATCGAGTTGAGCAACTGAAAGGTTGAACACCGTGCTCATGGACCCCGCGGCACAGGAGGGGCTTGACCGGGCGTTCGCCGCCCTGGCCGACCCGGTGCGCCGGGCGATCGTCGCCCGGCTCAGCCGCGGACCGGCCGGGGTGAGCGAGCTCGCCGAGCCGTTCGACATCACCGTCCAGGGGGTCTCCAAGCACATCCAGGTCCTCGAGGCCGCCGGGCTGGTCACCCGCACCCGCGACGCGCAGCGCCGCCCCGTGCACCTCGTCCCGGCCCGGCTCGAGGAGCTCACCGCGTGGATCGACCGCTACCGCCTGGTCCACGAGCAGCAGTACCGACGCCTCGACGCGGTCCTCGCGTCGCCGACCACGGAGGACGAACCATGACCACCACCAAGAACGCCCTGCACCTCGACATCCCGGCCGGCGTGCCGTGGATCGACTTCTCCCGCGACTTCGACGCGCCCGTCGCGGCCGTGTGGAACGCCCACCGCGACCCCGCCCTGGTGTCGCAGTGGCTCGGCCCGCGCGGCTACGAGATGGACATCGAGCGCTGGGACTTCGAGGCGGGCGGCGGCTACGACCGCAACCTCTTCGACCGCCGACCTTACCGACAAGAGCTCGGAGG
>CAYPYK010000069.1:773-7027 GCA_964414665.1 uncultured Intrasporangiaceae bacterium
GGCTACCGCTACGTTCACCGCAACCCCGAGGGCGCCGAGTTCGGCTTCCACGGGACCTTCCACACGATCCGCGAGCACGACCTCGCCGTGCAGACCTTCGAGTACGAGGGGGCCCCGGACGAGATCGCGCTGGAGTTCATGTGGTTCGAGGACCTCGGCGACGGGCGGACCCGGCTGCGCGGCCGCAGCATCGGCCGCACCGTCGAGGGCCGCGACGCGATGGTCGACAGCGGCATGGAGCACGGGATGTCCGAGGGCTACGACCGGCTCGACGAGATCCTGTCCGCGGGCTGACCCCTGTGGGTATGCCGGGTGCGGCCCCGGCATACCCACCGAGGGCATCGACCCTCGGCGCGACGGGGCCGGGAGCGGCACGAACCCGTCGATGCCGCGGGGCCGGTGACCGCGGCATACGCTCGGGCGCATGGCAGCTGTCCCCACCGGCCCGCTCGCAGGGCTTCGCGTCGTCGAGCTGGCCGGGATCGGGCCTGCGCCGTTCGCCGCGCTCCTGCTCGCCGAGCTCGGCGCCGATGTCGTGCGCGTCGACCGCGCCGGCGGCGCCGGCCCCATCGCGGCCGTCACCGGGGGCCTGAACCGCTCCCGGCCGAGCATCGCCGTCGACCTCAAGCACCCCGACGGCCTCGCCGTCGTCCGCCGTCTCGTCGACGACGCCGATATCCTCATCGAGGGGCTGCGGCCGGGGGCGGCCGAGCGGCTCGGACTCGGCCCCGACGAGTGCCTGGCCGCCAACCCCGCGCTGGTGTACGGGCGGATGACGGGCTGGGGCCAGGACGGCCCCCTCGCCAGGACGGCCGGGCACGACATCACGTATGCCGCGCTCACCGGTGCCCTGCACCTCGTGGGCGGCGCCGACAAGCCGGTCGTGCCCGTCAACGTCCTCGCCGACTTCGGCGGCGGCGCCCTCTACCTCCTCGTCGGGGTGCTCGCGGCGCTGCAGTCGCGGGCCCGTACCGGCCGGGGCCAGGTCGTCGACGCGGCCATGGTCGACGGCGCGGCGTCGCTCGTGACGATGGTCTACGCGATGCTCAACGCCGGGCTGTGGCGCGACGAGCGGGCGGTCAACCTGCTCGACGGCGGGGCGCCCTTCTATGACACCTACCGGTGCGCCGACGGCCGGTTCGTCGCGGTGGGGGCGCTCGAGCCGCAGTTCTACGCCGCCCTGCTCGCCGGGCTGGGGCTGGCGTTCGCCGAGCCGCAGCTCGACACGTCCGCATGGCCCGCGCACCGCGAGGCGATCGCCTCCGTCCTGGCCACCCGCACCCGGGACGAGTGGGCCGAGGCCTTCGCGGGGACCGACGCCTGCGTCGCACCGGTCCTGAGCCTGTCCGAGGCCCCGCACCATCCTCATCTGGTGGCCCGGGGCACCTTCGCCGAGACCCCCGACGGGCCGGTCCCGCGCGCCGCCCCCCGGTTCTCCGCGACGCCGGCCCGCGACCCGGGGCCCGAGCCCGCACCGGGAGCCGACACCACGGCATACCTGCTCGCGCACGGGTTCACCGCCGAGGAGGTGGCGGCGCTGGTCGCGTCCGGGGCCGTGTCCCAGGGCTAGGACCGAGGCCGTATGCCGGGTGCCGGGTGCCGGGTGCCGGGTGCCGGTCCTCGGGCCCCGGTCCTCGGACTGGGGACACCGGGGTTTGCGCATCGGGAGTGGCCGGGCAGACTGACAGCCAGCGCGCGGCATCCGGGCCGCGCCGGTCCGAGGAGGTTGCTGTGCCCGCACGTGACGCCGTCATCGTCGAGGCGGTCCGCACGCCGGTCGGCAGGCGCGGGGGCGCCCTCTCGGGCCAGCACCCCGTCGAGCTGTCCGCCCACGTGCTCCGGGCGCTGGCCGACCGCACCGGGCTGGACCCCGTCGAGGTCGACGACGTCATCTGGGGCTGCGTCCAGCAGGTCGGGGCGCAGTCGTTCAACGTCGGGCGCAACGCGGTCCTCGCCGCGGGCTGGCCCGAGACCGTCCCGGGCGTGACGCTCGACCGGCAGTGCGGCTCCTCGCAGCAGGCCGTCCATTTCGCCGCGGCCGGGCTCCTGGCCGGCCACTACGACATCGTCGTCGCCGGCGGCGTCGAGATCATGTCGTCGGTGCCGCTCGGGGCCGCCCTGGCCGTGCCGGACCTCGGGTTCCCCTACCCGCAGGCCGTTCTCGACCGATACGGTGTCGACTCGTTCAACCAGGGCATCGGCGCCGAGATGATGGCCGAGAAGTGGGCGCTCAGCCGGGTCGAGCTCGACGAGTTCTCGGCGCTGTCGCACTCTCGGCTGGCCGACGCCATCGACGGCGGCCGGCTCGACGCCCAGCTGGCGCCGGTCACCCTGGCCGACGGGAGCGTCGTGGCCCAGGACGAGGGCCTGCGCCGGGGCACCTCGGTCGAGAGCCTCGCCGGGCTGCGGACGGTGTTCAAGGAGGACGGCGTCATCCACGCGGGGAACTCCTCGCAGATCAGCGACGGCGCGGCCGCCCTGCTCCTGATGACCTCGCAGAGGGCGACGGCGCTCGGGCTCAGCCCGATCGCCCGCTTCCACACCGGCGCCGTGGCGGGCGACGACCCGGTGATGATGCTCTCGGCCCCGATCCCGGCGACCGAGAAGGTCCTGCGCCGGGCCGGCCTGGGCATCGCGGACATCGGGGCGTTCGAGGTCAACGAGGCGTTCGCCCCCGTGCCGCTGGCGTGGCTGAAGGAGACCGGCGCAGACCCGGCCCTGCTCAACCCGAACGGCGGCGCCATCGCCATCGGCCACCCGCTGGGCGGGTCCGGCGCCCGGATCATGACCCAGCTCGTCCACCACATGCGCGACACCCGAACCCGCTACGGCCTGCAGACGATGTGCGAGGGTGGCGGGATGGCCAACGCGACGATCCTCGAGCTGCTCGGATGAGCGACACCGTCCTGGTCAGGGTCGACGGAGCCGTCGGCCGGGTGACCCTGAACGACCCGGACCACCTCAACGCCGTCGACGAGGCGATGCTCGACGCTGTCGCCGAGGCGGTGACCCGGCTGTCCGTCGACCCGGCCGTACGGGTCATCGCCCTCGACGGGGCCGGCCGAGGGTTCTGCGCCGGGGCGAACCTCAGTGGCGGGTCCGACATCGTCAACGACGCCGTGGACACCGGGACCCTCGACGCCGTCGGCCGGGCGATCCGGGCCATCGTCGGCTCGCCGACCCCGACCGTGGCGCTCGTCCACGGCGTGGCCGCTGGGGTCGGCGTCTCGCTCGCCGTGGCGTGCGACTACGTCCTGGCCGGTGAGGCTGCGTCGTTCGTCCTGGCGTTCGCGCGGATCGGCCTCATGCCCGACGGGGGCGCGACCGCCCTGGTGGCGGCATCGGTCGGGCGCACCAGGGCGCTGCGGATGGCGATGACCGGCGAGAAGGTCGACGGGCGGACCGCCGAGGCCTGGGGCCTGGTGTCCGAGTGCGTCCCGTCCGGCGAGCTCGCGGGGCGGTCCGAGGCGGTGCTGGCCCAGCTCGCCGGCTCCGCCCCCGGGGCCGCGGCGGCCACCTCGGCGGCGATCAACGCCGCGAGCATCGACCTCGACGCCGCCCTCGCGACCGAGGAGGCCGGCCAGGCCAGGTTGCTCGCGAGCGCGGACTTCCGCGAGGGCGTCACGGCCTTCTTCGAGAAGCGGCCCGCCCGGTTCGGCCCCCGGCCCTAGACCGGCACAGGGAGCTCCCGGCCGCGACAACTAGGGTGTCCGGGTGGCAGTGACCCCCGGCTCGGTCCGCGGCTACGGCGCGGACACCTGGTCCGCGGCTGCGCTGCTCTGCGCCAAGGGCCGTCGGCGGGTCAGCGTGGTCATCCCTGCCCGCGACGAGCAGGCCACCATCGGCGACATCGTCGCCCGCGTCCGTCGCGACTGGGTGGAGGCGACCTCCCTCGTCGACGAGCTCGTCGTCATCGACTCGGACTCGGCCGACCGCACCGCGCAGGTCGCCCGGGCTGCCGGCGCGACCGTGTATGCCGCCCGCGACATCCGGCCCGACCTCGGCCCGGCGCGCGGGAAGGGCGAGGCGCTGTGGAAGGGCCTGCACGTCACGACCGGCGACCTGCTCGCGTTCCTCGACGCCGACCTCGTCGAGTGGGGCACGCACTTCGTGCCGGGGCTGCTGGGACCGCTCCTCGCCGAGCCGTCGGTGTCACTGGTCAAGGCGGTCTACGACCGGCCGCTCCTCGGCCAGGACGGGCACGAGGTCGAGACCGGCGGACGCGTGACCGAGCTCGTCGCCCGGCCGCTGCTCGCGCTGCACTGGCCCGAGCTCGCCCCCCTGGTCCAGCCCCTCGCGGGGGAGTGGGCCGTGCGCCGGTCGGCGTTCGAGACCTACTCCGTCCCGTGCGGCTACGGCGTCGAGATCGCGGCGCTCGTCGACACGGTGCGCAGTGCCGGGGCATCGGCCGTGGCCCTGGTCGACCTGGGACGCCGGGCCCACCGTCACCATCGCCACGACACCCTCGGCCAGATGGCCGTGCAGGTCATGGCCGCGGTCGAGGCGCGGCTCGGCGAGCGGACGGCATACCCCGGCTCGCAGGCCGTTCGGCTACGCCAGTTCGACCGGGACGCGACCGGCTTCGTCTCCCGTGACACCGCGGTCGACGTCTCGCAGCGCCCGCCCGCGGTGTCCGTCGCGGGGTATGCCGCCCGCGCCGGTGAGGCGAGAGCATGAGGCTGCGGCTGGGGCGGCACACGTACGACGAGACCGCCAGGCTCGTCATGGCGATCGTCAACCGGACGCCGGACTCGTTCTACGACAAGGGGCTCACCTGGGCCGAGGACGCCGCGCTCGACCGGGTGCGGCAGGTCGTCGAGGAGGGCGCCGACATCGTCGACATCGGCGGGGTCAAGGCGGCGCCGGGAGCCGAGATCGACGCGGCCGAGGAGATGCGCCGGGTCGTCGGGTTCGTCGAGAAGGTTCGCGGCGAGTACCCCGACCTGGTCGTCAGCGTCGACACGTGGCGCAGCGAGGTCGCCCGCGCCGTGTGCGAGGTCGGCGCAGACCTCATCAACGACGCCTGGGGCGGAGCGGACACCGCCCTGCCCGAGGTGGCGGCCGAGTTCGGGGTGGCCCTGGTCTGCACCCACACCGGCGCGGTGACGCCGCGGACCCGGCCGCACCGGATCGAGTACGACGACGTCGTGGCCGACGTCGTCGCCTCACTCACCGGGCAGGCCGAGCGGGCGGTCGCCCTGGGCGTGGGCCGGGAGCGCATCCTCATCGACCCGGCACATGACTTCGGCAAGAACTCGTGGCACTCGCTCGAGGTGACCCGTCGACTGGGCGAGCTCACCTCGCTGGGCTGGCCGGTGCTGGTCTCGTTGTCCAACAAGGACTTCGTGGGCGAGTCGCTCGACCGGGCGGTGGGGCAGCGGCTCACCGGGACGCTGGCGACCACGGCGGTCTCCGCCTGGCTCGGCGCGCACGTCTACCGGGTCCACGAGGTCACCCAGACCCGTGAGGTGCTCGACATGGTCTCGGTCATCGCGGGCGTCCTGCCGCCGGCCCGGACCACCCGGGGGCTCGCGTGATCCGGTCGCTGACCGTCGTGCCGAGCGCCCCGCTGCTGCTGCCGGAGTATGCCGGTCGCGACGACGCCGGCGCCAACCTGCGGGAGACCTCCGTGGCGGCCCTCGGGGCGCTCGACGGGCGGGACGTCGTCCTCGTCGTCGCCACCGACCGGGACCCGCGGAGCACCAGGCCGGCACTGGGGCGTCGCGTGGGTGAGCTCCTCCTCGGGTTGGCCGGGGTGAGCTCGAGCGAGGTCCTCGAGGTCGCGTGGGACGCCCCGGCTGTCCGGTGCCGGGAGGTCGGCGGGCCGCTGGCCGGGCCCGAACGCGAGGTGGACCTCGTCGTCGTCGCCGACGGGAGCGCCCGGCGCGGCGAGAAGGCCCCCGGCTACCTGGACGAGCGGTCCTTCGCGGTCGACGACGAGATCGTCGGCGCCCTGCGGACAGGCGACCCCGCGAGGCTGCTCGCCCTCGACCCGTCGCTGTGCGCCGACCTGCTCGTCCACGGCCGCGCCCCCCTGCAGGTGGCGGCGGCGGCGATGGGGGAGCACGCGGCATACCGCTGCGGGTCGATGGAGCACAGCGACCCGTTCGGTGTCCTCTACGTCGTCGCGCGGCTGGCGCGGGTCATCAGCGGCTGACCGGCCGCCGCGTCTGGCGAGAGGTGGCGATCCGCCCCACCAGCCCCCCCCATGGGGCGGGTCGCCACCCCACGACGCCCGTCGGCCCGGTACACGG
>CAYPYK010000069.1:7037-13569 GCA_964414665.1 uncultured Intrasporangiaceae bacterium
GGGTACTTCGGGGGCGGCCGGGCGCCCGGGTCGGGGGTGTGGGGGCGACCCCCCCCCCCCCCCGCCGGGCGGGGGGGGACCCCCACCCCTCGAGGCCCGTCGGCCGGGTCCAGGGTGGTCGCTCGTTCAGCGAAGTTGAGCCCCCGAGGTTAACCTGATGGATGCACCGCGGATCACCGCAGTGCGGTGAATCGGGCCCTTGGCCCGGTCCGGGGCGGTCTGCGGGACGGCGCAGGCCGCCCTTGACCGGTTCCGGCCACGTTCTCGCAGGTCATGCGGGCGATCCGGCTGGGCCGAGCGCGTACGGCGGCCCCGGCCTGGGTGCCGGTCAGTCGCGCAGTGTCTCGAGGAAGTCGGCGATCCGGCCGATGGCCTCGGTGAGGATCTCGACGTCGGGCAGCGTGACGAGGCGGAAGTGGTCGGGCTCGAACCAGTTGAACCCGGTCCCGTGGGTGACGAGGATCTTCTTGGCCCGGAGCAGGTCGATGACGAGGGCCTCGTCGCTCTCGATCGGGTAGACCTCGGGGTCGAGCCGAGGGAAGCAGTAGAGCGCCCCGTGCGGCTCGACGCAGGACACCCCGGGGATCTGGTTCAGCAGCCGCGAGGCGAGCTTGCTCTGCTCGTAGAACCGGCCGCCGGGCACGATGAGCTCGTTGACCGACTGGTAGCCGCCGAGGGCGGTCTGGATGGCGTGCTGCGCCGGCACGTTGGCGCACATCCGCATGTTGGCCAGCAGGGTGAGGCCCTCGAGGAAGTCGGCGGCGAGGTGCTTCGGCCCCGAGACCATGACCCAGCCGGCCCGGTAGCCGCACACCCGGTAGGCCTTGGACAGCCCGCTGAAGGTCAGGGTGAGGACGTCGTCGCCGGCGTGCGTCGCCGTGTGGTGATGCACCGGCTGGGAGGTGGCGTCGGCGAAGAGGATCTTCTCGTAGATCTCGTCGGACATGAGGACCAGGTGGTGGC
The DNA here is from genome assembly GCA_964414665.1 of uncultured Intrasporangiaceae bacterium. Taxonomy (GTDB): domain Bacteria; phylum Actinomycetota; class Actinomycetes; order Actinomycetales; family Dermatophilaceae; genus CAVSJJ01. The sequence continues at coordinate 8,001 of CAYPYK010000069.1, forward strand.
GCCGCGCGATGTCGACCAGGCCCTTGACGATCTCCTCGCTGTACACCGCGCCGGTCGGGTTGTTGGGGTTGATGACGACGAGGGCGAAGGTGTTCTCGGTGATCTTGGACTCGATGTCGTCGAGGTCGGGGTTCCACCCGTTCGACTCGTCGCACCGGTAGTGCACCGGCTTCCCGCCGGCCAGCGCGACGGCCCCGGTCCACAGCGGGTAGTCCGGGGCCGGGATGAGGATCTCGTTGCCGTCGTCGATGAACGCCGTGAGCACCATCGAGATGAGCTCGGACACGCCGTTGCCGATCCAGACGTCCTCGACCCCGGTGTCGAGCAGGCCCTTGGACTGGTAGTACTGCGCGACGGCCGTGCGTGCCGAGTAGATCCCCTTGGAGTCGGAGTAGCCCTGCGAGTCGGGCAGGTTGTGGATCATGTCGGCGAGGATCGCCTCGGGCGCCTCGAAGCCGAACGGGGCCGGGTTGCCGATGTTGAGCTTGAGGATCTTGTGTCCCTCGGCCTCGAGCCGCTGGGCCTCGACCAGGATCGGGCCTCTCACGTCGTAGCGGACGTGCTGGAGCTTGAGGCTCTGGGTGATGCGACGCATGGGTCCAGTCTGTCAGGGCCGGTATGCCGGCGCCCCGGCCTTTCGCCCCCGCCTCGCCGCGCGGACGCCGGGGCTTCTCGCGGTGGTCCTCCCCGCCGGCGCTGGTGCCGTCGTGGGCCGCCGGGGCATGCCTGCTCCCCGCCGGTGCTGGTGCCGGCGGGGTGGGGCGGGGTCGCTAGAGGTGCCAGGTGACGCCATCGGCGGCGATGGTGGCGGTGAGGGCCCTGGTGTGGACCTCGGTGTGGTGGCGCCCGCAGAGCAGCGCGGCGTTGGAGATGTCCGTGGGGCCGCCGTCGACCCAGTGGCGCACGTGATGCGCCTCGGTCCACGTCGCGGGGACGGTGCAGCCGGGGAAGGAGCACCCGCCGTCGCGGCGCCACAGCAGCCGGCGCTGCCCGGGGGTGAAGAGCCGCACGGCGCGACCGAGGTCGAGGACCTCGCTGCGGGACCCCAGGACGACCGGGACGATGCCGGCATCGCAGGCCAGCCGGCGGAGCGCGCCCGGCGAGAGCACCTCCCCGGACTCGGTGACCCCGCCGCCTCGGACCCCGTCCCGGAGCGTCTCGAGCGGGACGGTCACCATGACCTGGGCCCGCTCGCCGGTCGTCACGCCCTCGGGGGAGGCAACCCCGCGGCCGACGACGGTGAGCAGCGCATCGGCCCGCCGGTGCGCTGCGGACCTCATGTCCGGCTCCCCCTGCGGGCCGGGGACGGGCGCAGCCAGCGCTGCCACCGCCGCGTCGACGGTGGCGGCCCCGTCGGGGTCGAGGCGCAGGATGTACTCGGCCAGCCCGGCCGGGCCGCGCCGCTTGGTGAGCGACCGGCCCCGCCGCAGTGACTCCTCGTCGCGCTCGAGGTCGCGGGCCGGACGGAGCAGGGCACCGGCGTACCCGATGGCGGTCCGCAGCTGCCGCTCGGTCAGCCCGGGCCGGCCCGGCGCGTCCTCGGCCGAGGAGACCAGCACCCGCAAATCGGCCTCGAGCTGGTCTGCGTCGGCGACCCGACCCATGTCGTCGCTGAACCGGACCAGGAGGTCGGCCTTGGCCAGCGACAGGGTCCCCGCAGCGTATGCCGTGGCCACCGTGCCGGGCTCGGCCTGCGGTGCCGAGCCGACCTGGGGCCGCACCGAGGCCGTGGCGACCCGGCACACCTCGGCCACGTGCCCGGCCGACGGGGCCGGGGCCTCGGCACTCTCGCACCTGCTCACCCAGTCGTGGGCGCCCCAACCCTCCTGGCTGGGCACACCCCGGGACATCGCCTCGGCGACCGTGTCGACCTCGAACCGCTCGCTCGTGGCCCGCAGCCGACCGACCAGGCTCAGCGCCTCCCCCAGGTCGGCATCGCCGAGCATCCATGCCGGCTCCAGCGCCGCCTTGCCGACCTCCGCCACTGCCGCCCGCAGCAGCGTCAGCACGCGCGGAGCGGTCGGGTCCTCACCCGACCCCTGTGCCCGCCGCGCCCTCTCGCCCATGGAACAACCGTAGACGTCACCACCGACAGCGCTGCGGCCAGCGGCGTTGCGCGACAACGACATCAAGAGCCGGACGGGTAAGCCGGGCCCGACCGGCGAGAGACCCCGGTCAGTCCGGGGACGCGGTCGCTTCGTCGAGGACGAGCAGCCTCGGTCGTCGCGCCAACGCCAGGGTCAGCGCCACCCGCATCTGGCGGCCCTCGCTCGGCAACCGGCGGAGGGCCCCACACCGACCGGTGCAGGGCCCTCCGCCGAACGGGTCCGCTCAGCAGGTCAGGCTGAGGTGGAAGATGGTGTCGTCCGGGTTCCCGGTGGAGGAGTCCTTCACCGACACGTAGACGGTGCTGTCCTGCGAGAAGTCGGAGTCGACGGAGATCTCGTGGACCGGGGTGAAGAGGTAGTCGGTGGCCACGGCGACGCACTTCGTCACGTTGCGGTCGAACGTCAGCGTGTACTCACCGACACTGTCCCGGGTTTCGCCGACCAGGCCGGACGCCACACCGGCATAGACCTGGGCGGTGCCGCCCGTCCCGTCGATCGAGGCGTACAGGGGCTTGACGTAGTAGCCGGCGACGTCTGCGAAGACCTGGGCCGAGCCCGGTGTCTTCAGGGTGAACTGCCCGCTGGCGTTCACGGGCATGGTGACCATGTTCGCGACCGGGCCGGACGGGTTGTAGTTGACCAGGGATGCCGTGGGCTCGGCGGTGCCGGTGGCCCACCCCCTGATGTCACTGGTCTTGTGGTTCTGGGAGATCGCCCCGAGGTTGAGCTGGACCGCCGTCGCCACGTCGGGGATGTTGCAGGTCCCCGCCTTGCCTCCCTGGGCCCTGTACGTCGAGAGGGTGACGTCGAAGACGCGCGAGCCCGCGGTGATCTTGCCTCCGGCGATGCGGGTGTCGATGATGCGGCACGGGGCAACGGCAACGAACCGCAGCTCGGAACCGGGCGCCATCGCAGGGTTGAGCGAAGCGATGTCCGGCGCAGCCGCGCGCGAGTGCCCGGTGCCCGGCTGGGGGCTGCCGGCAACGGCGCCGGCGGCACCGGCGATGAGGAGGGCGGCACCGGCGATCAGGAGGGCGGCACCGGCGGCCGCGACGGCGGCTCGGCGCAGGTGGGAGGGGCCGTGCATCGGCGTTGCTCCTTCTGACAGCCGGGCCGGATCGGCCCGGGGAGACCCGCGGGGTGAGGAATGCACCCATGGCTACCGGTCCCCGGCCCCGTGTCACCGGAAGACCAGCGATGTGACGCAGGTCACACTAGCCCAGCGAGGGTCCGCAGGCGACGGGATTGCTCCGTTCTGGGGTGCCGCGGCTTGGGTCCTGATGCTGGGCCGGCGCGCCGGGCCGAGCGACTGCACAGGCCGTTGGCCGGTGCAGCTCGGTAGGAGTGGGCGCCGGGGGCGCGCCGACCGCGACGCGGTTGCGGGAGTGGCCTCATGGCACACATGGCGTGCCGTCCAGGCGTTGCTGACGGTGCTGGTCGGGGCGCCCGGCCTGGTGCACGGTCAGGTCCAGGCAGGTGTCCTGGTCCTGCGCCAGGATCCCACCGAGGAACACGGCCGCGCGGTCCGGGCAGCTGTGCAGCGTCAGTGACGACGCAGCCCACCTGCTCACGTCCGGCCGCTGTCCCTGGGTCGTCCAGACGCTCGCGGGCACCCAGAGCAGCGCCTGTGAAGAACCCGATACCGACACCGTGACATCGGCAGCACCCTGCCTCATCGTCAGCGGGTTCTTCCGGAAGTGCCAGGCCATGCCCAGCGGCAGCGTGAAGCCGAGCACATCCTGGGCCAGCGGCGGTTCCGTGCCCGTGGTGGCAAGGCCGCGGAACGGGACCGCATCGACGCTCTCACCGGGCTGGGTGCCGATCGAGTCCGAGCATCCCAACGACACGTTCCCGCCGCCGACGACGGTCGCCGTCGCGGAGGGGACCGCTGGACGTGGCGCCGGCGAACCGTCGACCCCGTGGTCGTCGGCTCGGCCGCTGCATGCGGCGGCGAGCACCATGACCACGAGTGCGCTGCCGAACCTCAGTCGGGTGCTCATGGCATTTCGACACCCCTCGCTGCTCGTCGCATGCCTTGCGACTGCCATCGTCCACCTCCGGCCCAGCATGGACACCGCCGCGCCGACCACGGCGCTGCATCCTCAACGGCGCCGCCCGCCGCCGTGTCCACCCCGTGCGGTCGACGCCGCGACAACCGCGGAGTCAGTTGCCCGCGCGGTGTCGCCGCAGGTGGGCCTCCGGTGGCGTTGGGGTGGGGACCAAGCACAGTGCCACTCTCGGCCACGGGGCGAGTGTCGCACGGACCCGGCTCGCCACCGCCGCCCAGCGGTTCGCGCGGGCTGCGACTCGTGGCGAGGAGCCGGGTGTCCCACAGCGCACCGAGCCGCCGGACGGCGCCACGCTCGCGAGGGAGGACTACTCGTCGCCGGTGAGGTTGACGCCGCGCAGCCGCGACACGGTGAGCCAGGTGGCGCCCACGAGGACGACGGCGGTGGCGATGACGGCATAGGTCGCACCGAGGTCCGGTGACAGCGGCAGTGAGGCCACCGGCGCCGCGAGGGCGATGGCCCATCGGGAGACGCTGAGCCAGCGGACGCCGTCGAGGAGGCCGCCGAGCAGGCTCTCCCAGACGAGGAGGTAGATCAGCCCGACGACGACGGCGTGCCGGGTCAGGACCGACAGCAGGAGGAAGATCGCGCAGTAGGCCAGACCCGCCGCGAGGGAGCCGACGGCGTAGGCGGCGCCGAGCCGGGGTTCGCTGGGCCGCATGAGCAGCCCGGCCACGAACGTGGGGGCGGCGGCGAACACGACGACGCACCCGAGCGCGACGAGGAGCTTGCTGAGCACGATGCGCGAGCGGGGCATCGGCTTGGCGAGCAGGTAGGCGATCGACCCGTCGTCGATCTCGGGCGAGAGCACGCCCGTCGCCGCGAGCAGGGCGACCAGGGGGGTGACGACGACGAGGCCGAGGGCCTGGAGGGTATGCCGCGCCGCCACGGGGTCGCTGCCGACGAGAACCCGAATGAGGACGCTGAGCCCGATGAGCACGAGCGGCAGGACGATGAGCAGGATGCCGCGGCGGCGCCCGAAGACGCTCTTGCGGGCGAGCCGGACGACCGTGCCGGAGACGACGGCGCTCATGTCGCCACCAGGTAGGCGAAGACGCTCTCGAGCGACTCGTCGGTGGGTCTGACCTCGAGCAGCCGGATCGCGTGGTCCCGGGCCATCCGGGGGAGCGCCGTGCTGAACCGGCCGAAGTCCGACGCCTCGAGCTCGAGGCCGCCCTCGGCCCGCAGCCGCACTCCGCGCACGGAGGGGTCGGCCAGCAGCGCGGCGGCCAGGGTCCGGTCGTCGCTGCTGCGCAGGACGAACCGGTTCGGCCGGTCGGTCATGAGCCGGCGGATCGCCCCGAAGTCCCCGGAGGCCGCGTGCCGGCCGGCGACGACGACCTCGATCTGCCGGGCCACCTGCTCGACCTCCTCGAGGATGTGCGAGCTGAA
>CAYPYK010000070.1:0-13520 GCA_964414665.1 uncultured Intrasporangiaceae bacterium
TCGTGCAACATCTCGTGCAACATCTCCCGGCGATTCGGGGTGATTCGGGGTCTCTGGCGGTCACTCGACTCTCGGCAGCTGGCGACGCCCGAACACACAAAACCGCAGGTCACAGCCCTGTGATCTGCGGTTTCGAGAGGTGGCCAGGGGCGGGGTCGAACCGCCGACCTTCCGATTTTCAGTCGGACGCTCATACCAACTGAGCTACCTGGCCGGGAACATGCCTTCGCGACCGGTCTGAACTGCGGTTTCCCGCTCGACAGGCCCGTCGCGACGGAGCGATCATAGCCCATTCTCGCGGGCCGCTCGATGACGCCACCTGGTGCCGCGGTGCCACCGCGGTGCCACCTCGGGCCACCTCACGCCACCTCATGCCACCTCATGCAGTGTGCTGCCACTCGCCGCCGCGAATCTCGGCCCGGCCCTCGAACGGCCACAGACGAATGTCCGGCACGTGGGCACCCCCGCCCGGCCGACGTAGCCGGCGCACCTCTCAGCAGGGACCAGGCGGCGTGGTATAGCGAACCACAGCCCTGGCCTTCTGAACCTCGGTAGGCTCCACGCGAAGCCGGAGCACTGCCAGGGAGGATCCGCGAGCGTGCGCTCATCGCAGTTCAGCATTGTCGTCGTGACGGCCGCCGCGGGGTTCCTGGTCGCGGCCTGCTCGTCGTCCGGGCCGGTCGCGACCGCATCGTCGACGTCGCAGTCGTCCACTTTCACCTCACCCCCGGAACCGACCGTCACGCCGACACCGGTTGCGCAGGGCGGCTTCCCCCTCGTGATCAGCGATGCGTGGGGTACGTGGGCCTCCGACGGCTCGCAGCAGGATGTTCCGCAGCTGTCCTACGACGGAACGACCTTCGTCGTGGGCATCGGCGGTGACCAGTCGCCGGGGAGCTGGGAGGCGTACGACACCGCCGGAGTGGACCTCGGCACGTTCAACCGTCCGGCCGCCGAAGGCACCGGCACCGGCGACTGCGGGCCGACGTTCGGGGAGACGGCGAGCGGGCCGGTGGCCATGTGGCCGATCCGCGAGGTCACGCCGGCGCAGGGCGTGAAGCTGGCACACACGTCGTTCTTCGACGCCGCATACGACCTGACCGGTACCCAGCTGTGGAAGGTCAAGGTGAACACGCTCGAAGGCGACAGCGAGGGCGGCACCGGCAGCGATGCGTTCTGGTGCCGGGCCGGCGCCAGCCTCGACGGGACGATGCTCTACGCCATGGCTCCCGACCCACATGGGAACAGCGTGGGGTTCTGGGTGGACCCGGGGACCGGCCAGCGACTGACCAGGTGGAACGGCTACGCAGCCTTCGGACCCTTCATGTCGAAGCAGGACGACCCCCACGCGTGGAGCCCGAAGACATATCTCTACAACCGCACCACGGGTGCGAAGCTGCCCTTCGCGGACCAGGACATCATCCGCGAGATCGGCACGATGTCCGGGGGCTACTTCGGGGACAACGGGACGTATCGGGGCCCCGCGTCCGTCGGGGGGACGGTGCTCGTGACGGTGGACCCGGTCGGGGCCGACCTGACTCTGCGGCGCCTGAATCTGAAGACCGGCAGATACCAATGGGCGACGGGGATCCCCAAGAAGACCGGAGAGGGCGCGGGACAAGGTGACCGCATCGACCAGATCGTGTGGGACAGAGCCGACCAGGTGGTCATCGCGCACGCGAGCGCCTCGTCCGCCAGCTACCTCTTTGCGGTCGACGACACGTCCGGCAAGGTGCTGTGGACCGCGCCGGCGTCGGAGACGTGCGGCGCACAGAACGGCACGGTGCTCGTGTCGACCGTGGAACAGTGGGCGACGGTGGACGCACGGACCGGCGCACAGCTCGAGTACGGGGAGCTGAGCGGCCACTCCTGCCCGGACACGACGGTCGACGGTCGCTTCCAGTACGCGTATGACGGCGGCAGCCAGATCCTGACGATCTCGGACGACGTCACGACCATCCGGTGACCCGGGTCCGCGGTGGAACCGGGCTCCGGGCGGTCCTGGTCAGTGCTTCTTGCCGGGCGGGAAGATCTCGCTTGAGGTGCTGCCGGACTTCGCGCGCTTGTCGGCGCGCTTCTCCTTGAGGGACTTGCCGGCCTTCTTGGTCAGATGTTGGCGAGGCGACTTGTCGGCCATGATGCTCCCTGCTGGGAGCCAGCGTGGCTCCTCGGTTCGACCTTACGCCCCAGCTCGCCCTGCCATCAGTGGTCGGAGGGTCGCGTTGGGTGGCCGGCAGCGCGCTCGGACCGCCGGCCGGGCCGCCACCGCCGCTCCCGTCGGCGTCGTGGCGAGCGTTCCTCCCGTGAAGGTCGACGGAACCTGGCTCGGATCTCCTGGGCGCGGACCACGGTCCGGACCGGGACGTATGCCGCGGGCTGCGGCCCACCGCGACCGCGCCTCAGCGCCGGCCGAGACGCCGGGGGGTGTTGACCTTCGTGGGGAGGACCTTGAGGATGACCCGCCCCCGGGGGCCGATCGGGTGGGTGTAGTCCGTGCCGACATACTTGCGCGACAGTGCGTCGATGTGGTCTCGGGCCTCCTGGCCGGTGACCTGCTCGGCGACGGTGCCGCGTACCTCGGCCCAGTCCCACGGGTCGTCGCTGGCCTGGATGAGCACGGTGATCCGGGGGTCCCGCTCGACGTTGCGGCCGCGCTGGCGCTGCGGCTCGGTGTTGATCAGGACGTGCTCTCCATCGCTGTCCACCCACGTCGGGAGCGCCTGGGGCTGCCCGTCCGGCATGAGGGTGACGACCGTCGCGAGGTTCTTGCCCGTCGCGAGCCGGTGCACGTCGTTGTCGATCTCCATGTCATCTCCTGGGTGTCGGCCGGTACCCCTCGGTCAACGGCCGGCACCATGGGCCTCATTCCGCCGGGTCCGCTCCCGTCCGGCCATCAGGGACGTCGGGCGCGGCGGCGGCGGCCGTCGTCGCGGAGTGCGTCGCCGCCCACAGGATGTAGGCCTCCTCGGCCACCGGGAGGGTGGGGAACAGCATGTCCTCGCCGACGAGGTGGATGACCCCGGCCCGGCGCAGCGGCTCGTAGAGGTCGCGTTTGATCCGGACCAGCCCCATCCTGATGCCCTGTGCCGTGAGGTCGTCGTGCAGCTCGCGGAGCCCGTCGGCGGCCGTGAGGTCGACCTCGGTGTTGGCCTCGACGTTGAGCAGCAGCCAGCGCGGCGGCGCGGTGGGGTAGGCCTCGGTCTCCTTGTCGACGACGATCTGGACCCGGCGTCGCAGGTCACCGACATTGGCGAAGAACAGCGGCGCGTCGAACCGGTAGATGACGAGCCCCGGCAGCGTCTCGGCGTTGGGGTAGTCGGCGACGTCGTGCATCCCGGCGAGCCCGGGCACCCGCCCGAGGACCGCGTCGTGCGGACGTGCCAGGCGCTGCCCCATCTCGAGCAGGGACAGGGCCACGGCGAGCCCGACGCCCGCGAGGATCCCGTAGACCACGGTGCCGGCGAGGGTGATCAGCGAGAGGATCAGCTCGCGCCGCCGGAACCGCAGCAGCCGCCCGAACTGCTTGAACGACACCAGCTTGGAGGCGGCATAGAAGACCACCGCACCGAGCGAGGCTTGCGGGAGGTACCTCATGACCGGCCCGGCGACGAAGAGCATGAGAACGACGACGGCCGCAGCGACCAGCGAGTACATCTGGCTGCGGGCCCGGGCCGACACTGCCAGTGCGGTCCGCGACCCCGACGACGACACGGGGAACCCACCGATGAGCCCGACGAGGACGTGCGCGCCGCCGAGGGCCACGAGCTCGCTCTGCGCGTCGACCTCGCGATCGGAGGGCCGCTCGTCCGGGAGCGGGGGCGCCGGGAAGGCGCGGGCGAAGAGCATGTTGTCGCTGTAGGCCATGAGCGTCACGCCGAGGCCCGCAACGAGCAGGACCTTCAGCTCTGGCCAGGACACGTCGGGCACGTGGGGCACCGGTATGCCGCTCGGCACATCCCCCACCACGGCCACGCCGTAGCGTCCCAGCCGCAGAGCGGCATACGCGATCGTCGCAGCGGTCACGGCGATGAGCGAGGCGGGCCATCGTGGCCGCAGCCAGTGCAGGACGAAGATGAACGCGAGCGAGCCCAGCCCCACCGCCAGCGTCGGCAGGTCGGTGTCTCCGACGACCTGGGCGAACGAGCGCACCTGCTCGACGATGCTCTCCCCGTCGACGGCCGTGCCGGTCATCTTGCCGAGCTGCCCGACGACCATGAGGACGGCCGCCCCGGCGAGGTAGCCGACGAGGAGTGGCTGGGACAGCAGGTCGGCGATCACCCCGAGCCGGAACATCCGCGCCACCAGGGCCCACCCGGCGACGACGAGGCTGAGCCCGGCGCCCAGCTCGATGATCCGGGCGGGGTCGCCGTGGGCGAGGGGGGCGATGGCGAGCCCGGCGAGCAGCGAGATGGTCGCCTCCGGGCCCACGGACAGGACGCGCGAGTTGCCCATCACGGCATACACGAGCATGGCTGCGAGGGCGGTCCACAGCCCGGTCACCGGGGGGACGCCGACGATGGCGCTGTAGGCCATCACCTGCGGGACGAGGTAGGCGGCGACGGTCAGGCCCGCCATCGCGTCGCGGCGCAGCCAGACCCGTTCCCAGCGATGGGTGAGGAAGGTCAGCCCGGGGGTCGCCGCCTGGAAGGCCTTCACCGCCCAGTGCTCCTTCTCGGCGTCGAGGTCGTAGTCGAGCGCCGGGCGGCGGACCAGCGGACCCTGGTCGGCTTCCGGAAGGGACCGCTGGGCGGCGCTCTGGGCGGCGCTCTCGGCGGCGCGCTCGGCAGCGATCTCGGCCGCGGCTCGGGCGTATGCCGGTGCCGTGGACCCGTCGGCGTAGCGGCCCTTGACCCGGGGTGGATCGGGAGCGATGCGGGCATCCCGCTCGGCATCCATCGGGCTCGCGGCGCTGGGCGGCTCTTCGGACGGCTGGTCGGATGGCTGGTCGGATGGCGACGTGGGTCCGGGCGGGGCCGTGTGGGAGTCGCGCGTGGGGCCGTCCCGGCCTGCCACGTCGGGGGCGTGCTCGTCGTCGTTGCTCACGGGCGCTCGCTGTTCGTCCGCCGCCGTCGCCCCGGCACCGGGAGCCTGACGGTCACCTGCTGTTCGATCACCTGCTGTCCGAAAGGAATCTACTCCGGGGGCGCGCCCGTCGCGACGGGCGGAGGAGTCGTCCCCCGCGGCTGATGAGCCGTCCTGCGGGGCGAGCGACGCCCAGCAGGCTCCCGGCCCATGACCAGCGCAAGCCCATCCTGGGGTGGCGTGATGGACCTCGTCCACCCCTGTCGTCCCGGAGGGTCCATGTCGCTGCCACCCGCGCGCACCGGCCGGTGGGTCGTGCTCGCAGCCGTCGCCACCCTCGGGACAGCAGGGGTGGTCGTGGCGGCCTGACACGACGTCGGCTCGCCCGCCACCAGATCGAGGGCGTCCGCGTCGGGGGCCTCTGCGGCCCCGCGGCCCGCTGCCTCGCCCTCGGCCTTGGCGACACCGCCGAGGTCGCCGACGCCGATGCCGAAGGGCACCGTCACGGTGACCGCCCTGGGGGACTCGGTGCCGTCCGGCTTAGCCTGCCACTGCACCACATACGTGCAGCGTGTGGGCACGGCCCTGGGGCACGAGCTCGGCAAGGTGCCCGTGGTCCACAACCTCGCCGTTGGGGGACTCACGTCCGCCGACCTGAGGGGCTCGCTGACCGAGCCGGCGGTGCGCCGCTCGTTGGCCGCGGCGGACCTCACCCTCGTCGAGGTCGGGGCCAACGACTTCGACGAGAGCGATGTGTCCGACCCCTCGTGCGAGCCGGCGGCGACCTCTTCCTGCTACTCCGCGACTCTGACGAGGCTGCGCGCGAACGTGCGCCGGATCGTCGAGACGGCGCAGGCCGACCAGCAGACCCCCGGTGCGCAGGTGGCCGTCCTCAGCTACTGGAACGTCTTCAAGGACGGTGCCGTGGGGCGGGCCAGGGGAGAGGCGTATGTGGCTGGCAGCGACGACCTGACCCGCGTCGTCAACGGCGTGCTGCGCGAGGTGGCCGACCAGGAAGGAGCGATCTACGTGGACGCCTACAGCCCGTTCAAGGGCACGGGGGGTCGCGATGCCACGGGGGACCTCGCCGCGGACGGCGACCACCCCAACAGCAGTGGACACCGGCTGCTCGCCCGGGCGGTTCTCGCCGCCCTGCAGGACGTGTTCGTCACGCCGTCGCCCGGGACAGCCGCGCCATGACCTCGCTCACCGGCCAGCCCCTCCCGGTCGCGCTCGTCATCGCGGCGACCGGCCTGTTCGCACTCGTCGTCGCGGGCTGGCCCCGCCTCACCCGGCGCTCGGTCACCCTCGTGGTCCGCGGTGCGCAGGTACTCGCGCTCAACCTCGTCGTCGTGCTCGTCGCGGGCGTACTCCTCAACGACCAGTACGACTTCTACGTCTCGTGGTCGGATCTGTTCGGAGGGTCCTCCGTATCGACCACTGCGAGCAGGGGCATGAGCGCCCGGGCCGCGGCCGAGTCCACGCCGCCGGGAGTGGGCCTTACGACGCTGCGAATGCCGGCCGTCCTCCCGCCGCTGCCGCAGCCGGGCGCCCGTATCCAGACGTACTCGCTCACCGGCGCCGTGAGCGGGGTGCGCGGCACCGTCCTCGTCGTTCTTCCCGCCGGCTACGACCCCACGTCGCACCGCCAGTACCCGGTCATCGAGGCCTTCCACGGCTACCCCGGCGTCCCCCTCTCGGGCGAGCGGGCCCTCCAGCTCCCCGGGTCTCTGGACGCCGTCGTACGCAGCCACACGGTCGCCCCGGCGATCGTCGTCCTGCCCCAGACGGACAACCCCAACCGGCTCGACACCGAGTGCATGAACGACCCCAGCGGCCGCGGTCCCCAGGTGGAGACCTGGCTGTCGCGGGACATCCCGGACTGGGTGGTGAGACACTTCCGGGTCTCCCGCGCGCGGACGTCGTGGGCCACGATGGGCTACTCGCTCGGTGGGTGGTGCTCGGCGATGATCGGCATGCGCCACCCCGACATCTTCGGCGCCTCGGTGGTCCTGATGGGCTACTTCCGCCCGGAGTTCGCCCCGTCATACGACCCCGCCGCCCCGAGCTCGCCCGCGGCGCTGAGCCACGACCTCATCGCGATGGCCCACTCGACCCCGCCGCCGCTGGCGATGTGGATCATGGCGGCCAAGGACGACCACCGCGCCTACAAGCCGACGATGGACTTCCTCAAGGCGGCCAAGGCCCCGCTGTCCGTCACGGCGGACATCCTGAGGTCGGGCGGGCACCGGGTGAGCATCGTCCCCTCGCTCATCCCCAAGGTGATGACCTGGCTTGCATCCTCGCTGCGCGGGTTCCGCCCCTGAGGTGCGGTGCCGGTACGGCCGGGTACGGCGAAGGGCGGGCGACCGGCATACGACCCGGTGCACCCGCCCTCTGGCTGGGCGACCCCGACGGGACTCGAACCCGCGACCTCCGCCGTGACAGGGCGGCGCGCTAACCAACTGCGCTACGGGGCCTTGACCATGCAAGACACGCGTATCCCCAACGGGATTCGAACCCGTGCTACCGCCGTGAAAGGGCGGGGTCCTAGGCCGCTAGACGATGGGGACCTGGCCTCGGCCACGACCCCCCGCTGCGACACCAGCACCAGCGAGCAGCGCTCGGGTCCGTCGAGGACTGGGCAAGCATAGAGGCCCCCGCTGTCGTTCGCCAAAACGGGTCCCCCGCAGGATATGCGGCGGTGCCCGGCGGTGCCCGGCGGTGCCCGGCGGTGCCCGGCCCCGACGCCAGCCGCTGCGTCCGGGCAATCGGCAGTCATGGCGACCACTCACGCGGACGCTATGCGGGAGGCCGAGCCTTGGGGCCGAGCGAGGGAGCCGGCGTCAGCATGTGTTGACGCTGAGCCGGCGTCAGCATATGCTGACGTCCATGAACCGCACCGCCACCGATCTCGCCGGAGATCTCGACAACACCGACCCGGCCGTCGGCCTGCGCGCCGTCGCGGCCCTCGGCCGGCTCCTCGACCAGCTCGAGGCCCTGCACGTCCGCAACGCCCGCGCCAGGGGCTGGTCGTGGCAGGAGATCGCCGAGGCTCTCGGGGTCACCAAGCAGACCGTCCACCGCAAGCACGCCCGGAGGTAACCGTGTTCGAACGCTTCACAACCGACGCCCGGAGCGTCGTCATCGCGGCCCACGAGGTATGCCGCGACCGCGACGACGCCGAGATCGGCCCGGTCCACCTGCTCCTCGCCCTGACCGGGCTCGACGCTCCCGCCGCCGAGGTTCTCGCGGCCCACGGCGTCGACGCCGCCTCCGTCGACCGCGTCCTCGCGGCCGAGGCCAAGGACCCCGGTGCCGCAGCGAGGGCGCCGCTCGGCGACGACGACGCCGAGGCGCTGCGCGCTCTCGGGATCGACCTCGACGCGATCCGCCGGGCGGTCGAGGCGTCGTTCGGCAAGGGCGCCCTCGACGAGCCCTCCCTCGTGGCGGACCTGACACCCGACGAGGCCGCGGACGGCCGCGGGCGGCGTCGACGCTCCCGGCTCACCGGCGCCCGAACCCCCTTCAACGCGACGGCCAAGAAGTGCCTGGAGCTGGCGCTCCGCGAGGCGATCCGCTCCCACAGCGGCGACATCCGGGCCGAGCACCTCGCGCTCGGCATCCTCCGGGCCGACGACGTCGTCGTCCGCCGGGTGCTGTGGCAGCTCAACGCCGACCCGCGCGCCCTGCGCTCCACGCTCGAGGACCGCCTGCGCCGCTCCGCCTGACCTCCGCTGCCCGCCCCGCCCTGGCCTCCGCTGCCCGGCCCCTAACCTCTGCTAGCAGAGGTTAGGGGACGAAGCAGAGGTTGTACCTTCTGCTCGGTCACACAACCTCTGCTAGCAGAAGTTAGCGGGCAGCGGGTAGCGGGGTCGGGTAGCGGGGTCGGGCAGCGGGGCTAGGCCGAGACCCAGGCGAGAAGCCGGTCGAGCGGCCAGGTCGTCACGATCCGCTCGTACGGCACCCCGAGCCGCTCGGCCCGCTCGCACGCGTAGGCCACCATGTCGAGCTGGCCCGGCGCATGGGCGTCGGAGTCGATGGCGAACAGGCAGCCGGTCTCCAGCGCCAGGCGGATGAGCGGGTCTGGCGGGTCCTCGCGCTCGGGCCGGCCGTTGATCTCGACGGCCGTCCCGTGCTCGGAGCACGCCTCGAAGACGGCTCGGGCGTCGAAGTCCGACGGGGGGCGGGTCCCCCGCGACCCCATGACGAGACGGCCGGTGCAGTGCCCGAGGACGTTGACCCGGGGGTTCGAGACGGCCGCCACCAGGCGCTTGGTCATCGGCCCGGCGTTCATCCGCAGCTTGGAGTGGACCGAGGCGGTGACGAGGTCGAGATGGCCGAGCATCGCGTCGGTCTGGTCGAGCGAGCCGTCATCGAGGATGTCGACCTCGATCCCCTTGAGCAGCCGCAGGTGGTCCCCGACCGAGGCGTTGACGCGGTCGACGACGGCGAGCTGCCTGGTCAGCCGCTCGGCGCTGAGCCCGTTGGCCACCTTGAGCCGCGGGCTGTGGTCGGTGAGGACCATCCAGTCGTGCCCCGTCTCGACCCCCGTCAGCACCATCTCGTCGATGGGGGAGCCGCCGTCGGACCAGTCGGAGTGCAGGTGGCAGTCCCCGCGCAACGCGGCATACAGGTCCTCACCGCCGTCGGCGAGCGGGCCGCCAGCCTTGTCCTGCAACGACTCCAGGTATGCCGGAAGCTCACCTCGGGCGGCCTCCTCCACCACTGCCGACGTGGACTTCCCGATGCTTTGGAGCTCCTGCAAGGTGCCCGCGCCGGCGCGCTCGGCGATCTCGTCGGGGTCGAGGCCCCGCAGCGTCGTGACGGCCTGGCGGAAGGCCTCGACGCGGTAGGACCCGCCGCGGGTCCGCTCCAGGAGGAAGGCGATCCGGCGGAGCGCCTCGACGGGGTCGACCGGCGCGGTGAGGGGAGCGAGGAGGGCGACCATGGCGGCGCGGCGCTCACAGGCCCAGCTGCCGCTTGACCAGGGCGTCCCAGGCGCGGTCGCCGCCGAAGGTCCGGGCGGCGACCATCGCCTTGGCGGCCGGGGTCAGCAGATAGCGCGAGCGGGGCTTGTCCGCCTCCACGACGCGGACGATGGCGTCGGCAACACTCTGCGCGGAAGCGGCGACCCGGGGGTTGGCATAGGCGCCGGAGTTGGACTGCGCGACCGAGGCGCGCAACGCGGCATACGGCGAGTCCTGCCGTGCCGCGTAGGCCTCGGAGCCGTTGATGGTCTCCTCGAAGTTGCTGCGCGTGACGCCCGGCTCGACGATGACGACGTCGATCCCGAAGCCTCGCACCTCGTTGCGCAGCGCGTCGGTGATGGCCTCTACGGCGTACTTCGTCGCGTGGTAGTAGCCGCCGAGGGGGAAGGTGATCCGACCGCCCATCGACCCGATGTTGACGATCCGTCCGCGGCGCGCGGCGCGCATCCCGGGGAGGACGAGCTGGGTCAGCCGAGCGAGGCCGAACACGTTGGTCTCGAACATCCGCCGCACGGCGTCGAGGTCGGTCTCCTCGATCGTGCCGTACTCGCCGTAGCCCGCGTTGTTGACGAGCGTCCCGACGGCGCCGTGCGCGGTGGCGATCGCGTCGACGGCTGCGGCCGTCGAGGACTCGTCGGTGACGTCGAGCGCCAGGATCCGGGCACCCATCGACTCCAGGGAGGTGAGGGACTCCGGACGCCGGGCCGTGGCGTAGACCGTGTGCCCGGCGCGGACCAGGGACTCGGCCGTGGCCCGGCCGATACCGCTGGAGCAGCCGGTGACGAGGACGGGTTCGCGCGCGATGCTCATCGCCCCAGTCTTGCCGAAGACCCGGCCGCGGGGGAGGGGGCCCTTCTCCGGGCGCCCGGAGAAATGCCGAGACCACAGGTGCTGGGTCAGCCCATGCCGATGACGGTCACACGGGATACGCAGAGAGGACGACCCCGACGATGTCGACGATGATCTGGACGGTGCCGCTGGAGCTGCTCGTGACGGCGATGGTCCCGTCGGTCCCGGCAGCGGTCATGGCCATGTTCGCCACGGTCTGGCCGGCGACGAAGTTGAGGGTCGAGGTCTGGGGCCTGCTCGTGGCTCCGGGGTACGCGGTGAGGTAGCCGGCCAGCCGCGGCTGCGTGACGGTGATGTTGACGACCAAAGCGACCACTTCGTTGGGCGGGAGCGTACTGTCGGCCGCGGCCGTTGCCGACTTTGACAGGGCTGGCACCGTGATGGTTCCCCGGGCCGGGACCGGACCGGTGGCCCCCAAGCCGGATCGGGTGTCGACGAGGCGTTGCGGCGGGAGAGGCACGAACGTCCCGCCCGGCGGGGGAGGCATGGACGTCCCGCCCGGCCGGACCGCAGGCGCCCTCATGCGGCTCGAGAGGTAGTAGCCGGCCACGTCGGCGACGAGGTGGATGGTGCCGGACGAGGCGTTGTAGACGTCGATGGCTCCGGTGGGCGACAACGCCACCGTGGCGAGGTTCGGGACGGTCCGGCCCGCGGCGAAGTCCAGTGTCGAGGAGAGCGGCCGTGTCCCCTGGTCCTGGTACACCGTGAGGTACCCCCTGCGGGTCGGCTGGGTCACCGTCACGTTCAGGACCACGGCCTCGGCACCGGTAGCCGGGACACCCCCCGCCCCGGCGACCTGCACCACAGCGGTCTTGTGCGCCCCCACGGCCGTGCCGACCCCCAGCCCTATGCGCGAGTCGACGATCCGGCTCGGCGGCAGCGCCACGAACGTCCCCTGGGTCGTGGCCCTGCTGGCCACGTTGTAGCCATCGGCGGCCACGTAGTAGCCGGAGACATCCCCGACGAGCTGGGCCTGCCCGGGAGAGGTGGCGTGCAGGGCGACCTTGCCGTTCGTCCCGACCTTGACGATGGCCAGGTTGGCGACCGTCTGGTTCGTGACGTAGTTGAGGTTGGACGCGGTCGGCCGCCTGGTGCCGTCGGGGTATGCCGTGAGGTGGCCGTTGCGGGTGGGCACGGTGACGGTGAGGTTGAGGACGACAGCGGCCACCCCGGTGGTGGGGACCCCGCCCTTGCCGGTGACCTTCAGGTGGACCGTCGAGTTGGCCTTGACCGGGCCGGGCGCGCCCAGCGCTATGCGGGTGTCCAGCAGCCGGGCCGGGGACACCGGCACGAACCAGCCTGGGGCCGGCGAGTCGGAGACCTGGCTCGGTGCGAGGGCGGTCGTCCCGGTCGGCGCGGACCTGGGGGCCCCCGCCATGGCCGGATTCGCACTCAACAGGCCGGCCGCCAGCAGCCCTGCCATGGCGCCGACAGCACGGACCTTCGCGTTGCTCCTGATCCACACCATGCGAAACCACCTTCTGACGACGCCACTGGCGTCGTCGTCGTCGACGCTACCAGCGCTGCGGCGACGGCGCCCGCTGGCGGCGTCGCCGACAGAGCGGTCAGCCGGAGGCGAGGCCGTCGACCTGGACCGGGCTGCGGACGGCGGCGGTGCCGCCGTCGCCGAGCTGGCCGGAGCCGTCGGCTCCCCAGCACTGGACGGTCCTGTCCGCGAGGCGGGCGCAGGTGTGGTGTGGGCCGGTGTCGACCGCGGTGGCGGGGCCGGCGAGGTCGGAGACGGGCAGCGGCTGCGGTTGCGGGCTGCCCAGGGAGCCGATGCCGAGCTGGCCCTCGGCGTTGTCGCCCCAGCAGGCGATGCTGCCGTCGTCGAGCAGGGCGCACGTGTGCTCGCCGCCCGCGGCGACGTCGGTGGCCGGACGGTCCAGGCCGGAGACGTCCACCGGGGTGAGGAG
This sequence comes from uncultured Intrasporangiaceae bacterium, assembly GCA_964414665.1. Taxonomy (GTDB): domain Bacteria; phylum Actinomycetota; class Actinomycetes; order Actinomycetales; family Dermatophilaceae; genus CAVSJJ01. The sequence continues at coordinate 12,779 of CAYPYK010000070.1, forward strand.
GTCGGCCGGGGGATTGGCCTGGTCGCTGCCGATCTCGCCCTGGTCGTTGTCGCCCCAGCAGCGGACGTCGCCGTCGGACCCGACCGCGCAGGTGTGGGCGTGCCCGGCCGAGATGGCGCCGATCCCGGCCAGCCCGGAGACCGGGACCGGCGTCGTGGCGGCAGTGGTGATGCCGTCACCGAGCTGGCCGTGGGAGTTCTCGCCCCAGCACAGGACGGTGCCGAGCTGGGTGAGCGCGCAGACATGGCCGTCGCCGGCACTGAGCGCGACCACGCCCGCGGTCAGGCTCGGCACCAGGGCAGGCACGAGGTGGCGGGTGGTCGTGCCGTCGCCGAGCTGGCCGTGGGAGTTCTCGCCCCAGCACCACACCCCTCCGGCGCTGTCCAGGCCACAGGCGAACCCGTCGCCCATGGTGACGTCGACCCAGGGTGCCGACGCCCTGACGCCGCTGGACGCGCCCGAGCGGGTCGTGCCGTCGCCGAACTGGCCCAGGGAGTTGTCACCCCAGCAGACGATCTGACCATGTACATCCCAGTCGGCCCAGACCGCGCATGACGTCATGCCGCTCGCCGCGACGGCATACGGTCCGGGTCCGGGGAAGACGTGGTACGGCGTGGTGGCCTGTGGGGGCGTCGAGGGCCAGATCTGCCCACGGCTGTTGTCGCCCCAGCAGGCCACCCCTCCGTCGGCGGTGACGGCGCACGACTGGAGGTCGCCGACGGCAACCGTGTTGCTGGTGGTG
>CAYPYK010000071.1:0-2054 GCA_964414665.1 uncultured Intrasporangiaceae bacterium
TCTCGACGCCCTGCCCGACGCCCGGCCGCAGACGGTCCTCGCGACCGACTCCTACGACATCCTCGGCGGCACCGGCGCGGGAAAGGCCGTCAACCTCGCCCGGCTGGGACATGACGTGCACCTCCATACCCTCCTCGGTGACGACGAGGCGGGGGAGCGGGTCGAGGTGGCCCTGCGCGAGGCGGGAGTCCACGTCCACCTCGACCGGTCCGTCACGGGCACCGAACGGCACGTCAACCTGATGGCTCCGGACGGGGGTCGGCTGTCGGTCTACCGTTCCCTCTGCGAACCCCGCTCCGACCTCGACCTGGCGCCGGTCCTCGACCTCGCGAGCGGGGCCGACCTCGTCGTGCTCGACATCACCGACTACGCTCGCCGGCTCATCCCGGGCCTGGCCGATCGCGGGATCCCGTTCTGGACCGACCTGCACAGCTGGGACGGCGTCGCCGAGCATCACCGCGCCTTCGCCGACGGCGCCGCCGCGGTCGTCCTGAGCGACGCCGCCGCGGCCGACCCCGACTCCCTGAGCCGCGGGCTGGCCGTGCATGCCGACCCGGTCGTCCTCACCCGGGGCGCGCGCGGTGCCAGGGCGTATGCCGCGGGCCGCGTCCTCGACGTGGCCGCTGTCCCGGTCGAGACGGTCCGCGACACCAACGGTGCGGGCGACGCCTTCACGGCGGGCCTGGTGCACGGGCTGCAGGCGGGCTGGCCGGTGGAGCGGGCGATGCGGGCCGGGGCTCTCGCGGGCGCGTTGTGCGTCTCGACGCCCGAGATGGCCTCACCCGACCTCAGTGCCGACCTTCTCGACGCCCTCACCTGAGCCGTCGCGGACAGGACCGACCCCGATGGGGCGGATTCGCCTCGGACACCCCCAGTCCGTAGACTGCAGGCACGGCTGGACCGCGTCTTGACGCAGCCAGCCGAATTCGCGCGTCTACGGCCGGGTCCTCGAGCTCGTCTCGACCTCCCGGGGCGCACCACGGCGGTCCGGATGCCTCACGGCAGCCGGCGGGGTGCGTTCAGACGCCAGGCAGGTGGCCAACGGCCCGCGGAGCGGGCTCACGGCATACCGACGGAACTGACAACCACCTAGCTAGGAGACCCACGGCATGGCCGTCGTCACCATGCGCCAGCTCCTTGAGAGCGGCGTCCACTTCGGGCACCAGACCCGCCGGTGGAACCCGAAGATGAAGCGCTTCATCATGACCGAGCGCAACGGGATCTACATCATCGACCTGCAGCAGTCGGTGACCTACATCAACTCGGCCTACGAGTTCGTCAAGGAGACCGTCGCCCACGGCGGCACGATCCTGTTCGTCGGCACGAAGAAGCAGGCCCAGGAGCCCGTCGCCGAGCAGGCGACCCGCGTCGGCATGCCCTACGTCAACCAGCGCTGGCTCGGCGGCATGCTCACCAACTTCCAGACCATCTCCAAGCGCCTCACCCGGCTCAAGGAGCTCGAGGAGATCGACTACGACGACGTGGCCGGCTCGGGCCACACCAAGAAGGAGCTGCTCATCCTCAAGCGGGAGAAGGACAAGCTCGAGAAGACCCTGGGCGGCATCCGCGACATGGCCAGGGTTCCCTCGGCCGTGTGGATCGTCGACACCAAGAAGGAGCACCTGGCCGTCGACGAGGCCCGCAAGCTCGGCCTCCCGGTCATCGCGATCCTCGACACCAACTGCGACCCCGACGAGGTCGACTACAAGATCCCGGGCAACGACGACGCGATCCGTTCGGTCACCCTGCTGACCCGGGTCATCGCCGACGCCGTCGCCGAGGGTCTGATCTCCCGCGCCGGCGCCCGCGCCACGGGCGAGGAGCAGGTCGGCGGCTCGGAGCCGCTGGCCGAGTGGGAGCGCGAGCTCCTGGGTGGCGACGCCGCGCCGGCTGACGAGGTTGCCGAGGCGGCTCCGGTTGCCGAGGCGGTCGAGGCTCCGGTTGCCGAGGTGGTCGAGGCTCCGGTTGCCGAGGTGGTCGAGGCTCCGGTTGCCGAGGCGGCTCCGGTTGCCGAGGTGGTCGAGGCTCCGGTTGCCGAGGCGGCTCCGGTTGCC
>CAYPYK010000071.1:2154-13503 GCA_964414665.1 uncultured Intrasporangiaceae bacterium
GAAGTGGTCGAGGCTGCGGCGAAGGAGGCTGCGACCCCTGAGGCCGCGGCCACCACCGCCGAGGCCTGAGCGAGACCGACTCCGCCACCTGTTCCAGACACGAAGAGAGCGATACCAGACACCATGGCGAACTACACCGCCGCTGACATCAAGGCCCTGCGCGAGTCCACCGGCGCCGGCATGCTCGACGTCAAGAGGGCGCTCGACGAGGCCGCCGGCGACCGCGACAAGGCCACCGAGATCCTGCGCATCAAGGGCCAGAAGGGCGTGACCAAGCGCGAGGGCCGCACGACCTCCAACGGCCTGGTCGCCGCCAGCGCCGACGGGGGGGTCGGCACCCTCGTCGAGGTCCTGTGCGAGACCGACTTCGTCGCCAAGGGCGAGAAGTTCGTCGCCCTCGCCAACGAGGTCCTCTCGCAGGCGGTGGCGATCCAGGCCGCCGACGCCGAGACCCTGCTGGCGAGCACGCTTCCCAGCGGCCAGACGGTCAAGGACCTGCTCGACGACGCCAACGCGGGCATCGGCGAGAAGATCGAGGTCAAGCGGGTCGCCCGCATCGAGGGCGAGCACGTCGCCTCCTATCTCCACAAGACCAGCCCCGACCTGCCTGCGCAGATCGGGGTGCTCGTGGCGACCGAGGGCGGCGACGACGTCGTTGCTCGCGACATCGCGATGCACGTCGCCGCGTTCAGCCCGACCGTCCTGTCCCGCGAGGACGTCGACCCCGCCACCGTCGAGAACGAGCGTCGGCTCGCCGAGGCCACCGCCAAGGAGGAGGGCAAGCCCGAGGCCGCCCTCGCCCGCATCGTCGAGGGCCGGGTCAACGGCTACTTCAAGGAAAATGTCCTGCTCGAGCAGCCGTTCGCCAAGGAGCTGAAGAAGACGGTCCAGGCCGTCCTCAAGGATGCCGGGGTCACCGCAACCGGCTTCGCCCGGTTCCGGGTCGGCGCCTGACGGCCCGAGCCCCAGGCGTTGTGTCCGAGGATCTGGTGGCTATGGCGACCACTGACTCGGACACAACGCGGCCGCGGGGGTTGTGTCCGAGGATCTGGTGGCTATGGCGACCACTGACTCGGACACAACGCGGGGCCGACGGGCGTCAGATGTCGCGCCACGTCGAGCCGCTCGGCGAGCTCCCAGGTCGCCACCCCGAAGCCATCCCAGCTCGGCGCCTCATGCGGTTTCGCTCACGGCGACAGTGCTCCCGTGGTAGACCCAGGTCGTCCCAGCCCTCAGCGGCGGAGCGGGCAACCAGAGGCAGGCCGCACGTCAGCCCACGGGTAACGCGGTCGGGTGCGCCGCTGACGGCTCATGTCGGCGGTACGGTCCAGGCCGACTTCCCAGCTCCGTAGGCGAGACAGCTCGTGGGTGTCGAGCAGGCGACGAAATCTCCGGGGACGGCGACCGACGTCGTCGTCGGTGCCCAGTCCACGCCATCCCACATCCACACCTGGTCCGGGGCGCTGAGGCCGACACACAGGTGGCCAGAGAGGCAGGAAGCCGACAGCAGCGGGGCCATCCCGTGACGGACGGTCGACCACGTCGACCCGTTGAAGGTGGCGAACTGCCGGTCGCCGAGCGCCATGCAGAACGACGCGGTGGGGCACGACAGCGTCCGCTCGTCCCAGCCCCCGACGATGCCGGACGGCTTGGGGGTGCTCCAGCTCCTCCCGTCCCACCGCGACCACAGGTGGTGGTCCTGGTCGATGGCGATGCAGGTCGACCGCGTCGGGCACTGGGCGGTGACGCGCGGCCCAGCCGTGGAGGGGAAGACGTGGCGTGTCGCGGACCAGCTCGCGCCGTCGAAGTGGCGCACGTCGCCGCCCTCGAACGCGACGCACATCGACCGGTCCGCGCAGGCCAGCCCGTCCCGCGGCAGGAGAGTGGACAGCTGATGGGTTGCCCCCCACGCTCCGGCGTAGGCCCGCCACGTCCCGTTCTGGGAGTCGACCGTCATGCACCACCCGGCCTCAGGGCAGTCGACGTAGGAGCCGTTCGGGCTGAGGTAGGCAGGCGGTCCCCAGGCCGATCCGTCCCAATGCACGACCTTGCCGTGGTAGTCGGTGCCGAAGCACGAGGTGGCGCCGTCGCACGAGATGTCGAGGATCGATCCGCTGGTGCGGTCGAACTCGTGGGGAGCCGACCAGGACGAGCCGTTGTACCAGTCGTAGCCTCCGGTGCTGTCGACGAGCATGCACGCGCTCGAGGTGGCGCAGTCGATGGCGGGCCACGCGCCGTACGAGCTGCGCAGCCGCGTCGCGGTCCAGCCGCTGCCGTTCCAGTGGTCGACCCGGCCGGCCTCGTCGGCGATCCAGCAGCCCGTCGCCGAGGCACAGGAGATCGTCTGCCCCGATACGAGGGCCGCAGGGCCCACCCCGACGGCCTTGCCCCACGACGTGCCGTTGAACCGGAAGAAGTGGTTGAGCCTGCCGTCGACCGCCATGCAGAACGACGACGTGGGGCAGGACACCGACCAGCCGTTCCCCGGTCGCCACCGCCGAGGTAGGTCCGCGTCCACCCGCTCCCGGTGGAGCGCAGCGCGTAGCCCGACCAGGTGGCGCTGACGCCGACCGCCGTGCACATCGTCGCCGTCGGGCAGGAGATCGAGTCGACGACCTTCAACCCGGGGGCGGCCGTTACCGACCCGACCGACGAGCCGTCCCAGTAGCCGAGGTCGGCAGGCTCGGTGTCGTCCCAGTAGCTGCCGGATCCCAGTCCGCAACGGGTCGCGCTGTAGCAGTCCACCTCCTCCCACTGCACACTCGTGGCATGACGGTCCAGACGCCGCTGGCGTACGTGGCGATCCGCCGGCCGCCGAGCACGGCGAGACAGAAGGTGGTCGAGGGGCAGGACACTGCTCTGAAGGCGGTCGCGAGGCTGACTCCGTCGGTCGTGACGACCTGCACCGGCGGGCGCCAGGTCCCCGCGGCGTAGACGAACGCCTGTCCTGAGTCGTCCACCGCCGTACACCAGCTCGAGGTGGGGCACGACACGTCGACCGGCCCGCCCTGCTCCGGGTCCGCAGCGGCGGGAGGGGTCCAGGACAGCCCCGTGGTCGCGGCCGACGCTGACGTCGGACTCCCGACGTTGGGGGTCTGGTCGAAGGGGAACACCGCGTAGGAGTAGGTGACGCCGGGAGCGACGGTGCTGTCGACCCAGGTGGTGGTGCCGGCGCCGGCGGTGCCGACCGGGTGGCCCTCGGCGATGGTGGACGGCGCCGCGGCCCCGGCCGCTCGCCGGATGATCGCCCCGGCGAGGTCGGGGTCGGTGGGGTTGACCCACGTGAGACGGATCGCCGATGCCGTCGTTGTGGCTGTGAGGCCGGTGACCGCACTCGGCGGCGTCGTATCGGCGGGTGGCCCCAGGACGTAGCCGGTGACGTCGGCGACGAGGTGGGTGGCGCCGCTGGTGACGGCCAGGTCGACCTGGCCGTCGGCGCCCACGGGGGCGAGGACGAGGTTGGCCGCGGTCTGTCCGGCGGTGAGGTTGAGGTTGGAGGTGGCGGGCACGCCAGCGGTGCCGGCAACGACGGTGACGACGGTACCGGCCGTGGCCTGCGTGCCGGTGACGTTGAGGGTGACGGCAGCGACCCCTCTGGCCGGTATGCCGGCCAGCCCCGTCACAGTGATCGCACGGCGGTGACCGGCGGACACCGCCCCCGCCCCGGTCCCTGCGCGCGTGTCGAGAAGCCGGGCGGGGGCCACGGAGGCGACCGCCCCGTCGGCGGCGGGTGCGCCGCCCGCGGCATACGCCACGACGTCGGCGACCAGATGGGTGGCACCGCCGGTGACCTCGAGGTCCACCCACCCGGTGGGGGACAGGGCGGTGACGGTGAGGTTGGCCACGGTGCCGCCGGCCGCGTAGTTGAGCGTCGAGGTCCGAGCGGCGCCGCCGAGCGTGGGGCGACCGTGACGTACCCGGCCCGGGAGCCGCCGGTGACGGTGACGTTGAGGACGGCCGACCCGGCGCCGGCGGGGACCCGGCCCCGCCCGGTCACCTGGAGGTGCACGACCGAGTGGTTGCCGACCGTCCCGGTGCGCGCGCCGACGCCGGTCCGGGTGTCGAGCAGGCGGGTCGGGGAGACCGGTGTGAGCATCCCCGCCTCGGTGGCCGGGCCCGCCTCGACATAGCCGGTGACGTCCGCGACGAGCTGGGCGGTGCCGCCGGTGCCGTTGCGCAACCGAAGGTCGACCCGGCCGTCGGCCGACACACCGCTGACGGTCAGGTTGGCGACGGTCCGGTGTGCGGCGAAGTTGACGGTGGAGGTGCCCGGGGCGGCCGCGCCGTGGGGGTATGCCGTGACGTAGCCCGCCTTGGTCGGCCCGGTCACCGTCACCGTGAGCGCGACGGCGGCGACCCCGGTGGCGGGCACCCCGCCGCGTCCGGTGACCTGCAGCGCGATCACACCACCGCTCGGCCTGGCGCCCGCCGCCGAGGCGCCGAGGCCCGACCGGGTGTCGAGCAGCCGCTTCGCCGGTATCGGGTGCACCGCCCCGGGAGCGCCGTCGACGCTCACCGTCACCGCCGCCGGTGGCGGTGCGGCGGCCGCCGGTGCCGCCGCGGTCGCAGCGCCGGCCGACACCACAGCGATGACAGCGAGCAGGGCAGACAAACCCACCCTCGATGACCGAGTCACGGACCCCTCCGACTCTCCGCACCCTGCTCCCGGCGGCCGGTCGACGGCGCCAACCTACCCCGGAACGGCCGCCGAGCGGGCAGAATGAACCTGGAGGTGGCTCACCTGGACAGACGGACGCACCCGCCTGACGGCGACGCGGACCTGCGGCGGCGGGTCCACGTCGACCTCCCGCCCATCCGGCCCGAGGACATGGTGGCCAGCCAGGACGTCACCTCGCCGCAGGACCCGACCCGTGGCCACGACGTCCAGGCGGAGTTCCTCATCCGGTATGGGGCGGTCGGCTGACCGGTGCGCGTGGGGGCCCGGTGGATCCGTGGGTGCCCGGCCGGATGCGGGATCGGGGCCGGCTTGTGTGACAAGATCGAGCGACCGCCTGAACCGAGGAGCCTGCCTGTGACGACGACCCCTGCCGAGACCGCCGCCGGCGTCCGCCCTGAGGCCGGGTCGGACTCCCCGCCGCACAGTCGCCGGGTCCTCCTCAAGCTCTCGGGCGAGGCCTTCGGTGGCGGCCGGGTGGGTGTGGACCCCGAGGTGGTGCGCGGCATCGCCCAGCAGATCGCCGTGGCCGTCCGGGCCGGCATCGAGGTGGCCATCGTCGTCGGCGGCGGCAACTTCTTCCGCGGGGCCGAGCTCCAACAGAAGGGGATGGAGCGGGCCCGTGCCGACTACATCGGCATGCTCGGCACCGTCATGAACTGCCTGGCCCTGCAGGACTCCCTCGAGAAGGAGGGCGTCGACACCCGGGTCCAGACCGCCATCGCGATGGGTCAGGTCGCCGAGCCCTACATCCCTCGCCGGGCGATCCGCCACCTCGAGAAGAACCGCGTCGTCATCTTCGGGGCCGGGGCGGGGATGCCGTACTTCTCCACCGACACCGTCAGCGCCCAGCGCGCGCTCGAGATCGGCTGCGACGTGGTCCTGATGTCCAAGAACGGCGTCGACGGTGTCTACGACCGCGACCCCCGCACCGACCCGGCGGCCTGCAAGCTCGAGACCGTCACCTACCGCGACGCCCTGCGGCTCAGCCTGAAGGTCGTCGACGCCGCCGCGTTCAGCCTGTGCATGGAGAACAGCCTGCCGATGGTCGTCTTCGGCATGGAGGGTGCGGACACCATCACCCGCGCGCTGCGCGGCGAGCGCATCGGCACGTTGCTGACCGCCGACTGAGGCTCGCCGCACAGATCCCTGCGCGGAACCTGCCGTTTTGACAGACTGAGCGGCAGCCCACGAGTTCGAGGAGACCGGATCCGATGATCGAAGAGACGCTGTTCGAGGCCGAGGAGAAGATGGAGAAGGCCATCGACGTCGCCAAGGAGGACTTCGCCGGGATCCGCACGGGTCGGGCCCACCCGGGGATGTTCAGCAAGCTCCTCGTCGACTACTACGGTGCCCCGACCCCACTGCAGCAGCTCGCGTCGTTCCAGACCCCCGAGGCACGCACCATCCTCATCTCGCCGTTCGACAAGGGCTCGATGCACAACATCGAGAAGGCGATCCGCGACTCCGACCTGGGCGTCAACCCCAACAACGACGGCAACATCATCCGTATCAACCTTCCGGCGCTGACCGAGGAGCGCCGTCGGGAGTACATCAAGATGGCGCGACACCAGGCCGAGGAGGGCAGGGTCTCGGTCCGCAACATCCGGCGGCACGCCAAGGACGCCCTCGAGCGGCTCATCAAGGACGGCGACGTCGGCGAGGACGACGGTGTGCGCGCCGAGAAGGAGCTGGAGGGGCTGACCAAGAAGTACGTCGAGGTCATCGACGACCTCCTCAAGCACAAGGAAGGCGAGCTCCTCGAGGTCTGAGGCCCGCGCCCCATGTCCGCCATGACCGGCACCCCCGACCACACGCCCCCCGTGGGTGCGGGGTCGCCCACTGTGCCTGTCCCGGCCCTGCTGCCGTCTGCTGCCGAGCCGGCGGTCGCCGGTGCGGACTCGGACGCCAACCCCGGTGCCGTCGTCGAGCCCACCTCCCGTGCCGGCCGTGACCTCAAGGCCGCCATCGGGGTCGGGGTGGCACTGGCTGCCATGGTGATCACCTCCCTCGCCTTCCTCAAGCCCAGCTTCGTCGTCATCGTGATCGGTGCGGTCTGCCTCGGGGCGTGGGAGATGCGCCGGGCCCTCGCCGCGGCCGGCATCCTCGTTCCCGTCGTCCCGCTGCTGCTCGGCACGGTCAGCATGTCCACCAGCGCCTACGTCCAGGGCGGTGAGGGCCTGCTTGTGACGTTCGGGCTCACCTGCGTCGGTCTGCTGGTCTGGCGGGTCGCCGACGGCCCCGCCGGCGCCGCTCGTGACCTCGGCGGCTCGATCCTCGTCACCCTCTACCCGGGCCTGCTGGCCGGGTTCGCCGTCCTCATGCTCACCCCCGACGACGGGGCGCGGCGGATCGTCTTCTTCCTGCTCGTCACGGTGTTCTCCGACATCGGCGGGTATGCCGTCGGCGTCCTCGCCGGTCGCCACCCCATGGCCCCGTCGGTGAGCCCGAAGAAGTCCTGGGAGGGGTTCGGCGGCTCGGTCGGCGCGTCCGCCCTGGTCGGCGCGATCGCCTTGGTGATGTTCCTCGACGGGCCCTGGTGGGCGGGTGCGCTCATGGGTGCCGTTGCGGCCGGCGCGGCCACCCTCGGCGACCTCATCGAGTCGACGATCAAGCGGGACCTCGGCGTCAAGGACATGGGCAGCGTCCTGCCCGGCCACGGCGGCCTCATGGACCGGCTCGACTCTCTCGTCATCGCGGCGCCGGTCGTGTGGGCGATGCTCCGGGTCGTCGTCCCGCTGCCCTGACTCCTCGCCGTGCCGCGGCCCCTGCCGGCAGGAGCCGAGCGGCTCGCCACCTGCCCACCCGGTCGGCTGGACCGGTCACCGTCCGGCGGCTGAGAGACTGGGGGGGCCATGCCAGACCAGCCCACCGCACCCCAGCCACGTCCCGCACCCGGCGCGGACCGGCGCCCGGTGCCTGGACGGCTCACCCTGCAGGCGCCGCGCCGGGCCAAGCCGCCGCGTCATCTCGCCGACCTCGACACGGCCGGACGCAAGGCCGCTGTCGAGGCGCTGGGGCAGCCGGGGTTCCGGGCCCGGCAGCTGTCGACGCACTACTTCGAGCGCCTCGTCCACCGGGCCGAGGACATGACCGACCTGCCCAAGGCCGGTCGCGACGAGCTCGTCGGCGCGCTCCTGCCGACCCTGATCACCCCGATGCGGAGCCTGACCGCCGACCGAGGGGCGACGGTGAAGACCGCGTGGCGCCTCCACGACGGTGCGGTCGTCGAGTCGGTCCTCATGCGCTACCCGCACCGGTCGACCGTGTGCGTGTCCAGCCAGGCCGGGTGCGGGATGAACTGCCCGTTCTGCGCCACCGGCCAGGAGGGCCTCACCCGCAACCTCTCGACGGCAGAGATCGTCGAGCAGGTCGTGCATGCCGCCCGCCGGCTGGCCCGTGGCGAGGTGAGCGCCGCGACGGGAGGCGCCGCCGCCGAGCTGGGCAGCGAGGGGGAGGAGCCGGCCGGCTCTGCGGGGGCCACCGGGGGCGCACGGCGGGTCTCCAACGTCGTGTTCATGGGGATGGGGGAGGCGCTCGCCAACTATCCCGCCGCCATCGGCGCGATCAGGCGGCTCGTCGACCCGGCGCCCAGCGGGCTGGGGATGTCGGCCCGTGGCATCACGATGTCGACCGTCGGGCTGGTGCCGGGGATCGACCGGCTCGCCGCCGAGGGCCTGCCCGTCACGCTGGCGCTCTCGCTCCATGCGCCCGACGACGAGCTGCGCGACACTCTCGTCCCACTCAACACGCGGTTCTGCGTGGACGAGGCCCTCAACGCCGCCCGGCGGTACTTCGAGGCGACCGGCCGTCGGGTGAGCATCGAGTACGCCCTGATCCGGGACATCAACGACCAGGCCTGGCGCGCCGAGCTGCTCGCCGAGAAGCTCCTGGCGCGGGGGCGCGGCTGGGTCCACGTCAACCCCATCCCGCTCAACCCGACGCCCGGCTCGACCTGGACCGCGTCGCGCCACGGCGTCGAGCAGCAGTTCGTCGAGCGCCTGCGCGCTCGCGGCATCCCGACGACGGTCCGCGACACTCGCGGCTCTGACATCGACGGCGCGTGCGGACAGCTCGCCGTCTCGACGGCCTAGCGGCGCGGTTGGGGCGGCATGTCGGCGCCCTGCTGCGCGGCACCGAGCACGACCTCTGCGGCCTCGTCGACGTCGTCGACGAGGCGCACCGCCTGGCCCATCGCCGTGCCGCGGCCCAGGGCGGACAGGGCCGGCCACACCGGGAGCTTCTCTGTCCACTGTCGCCGGCCGACGAGGACGAGCGGCGGAACCCGTGCGCCCTCGGCGCAGTAGTAGAGCCGGGTCGCCGTCTGGAAGATCTCCTGAACCGTGCCCGCGGCGCCGGGGAGGACGACGATGCCGGCGGCGCACCGGGCGAGTAGGCCGTCCTCGCGCAACGCGTTGGAGAAGTACTTCGCGATGCCGTCGGCGAAGACGTTGGACGGCTCGTGTCCGTAGAACCAGGTCGGGATCCCGACGCTGCGAGGCCGGACCGGCATCGCGTGCCTGTCGGTCCCCGGCAGCAGCCGGTCACGGACGGCGAGGGCCCGACCGGCCCAGGCCCCGACGTCGTGGTCCCAACCGGGGGCCTCACCGAGGGCGACCAGGGCCGCACCGAGGGCGTCGGCGTCGCGCGCGGCCGCGCCGAGGTTGGCCGCCTCCATCGCCCCGGGGCCGCCGCCGGTCGCGACGACGAGCCCCGCCTCGGCGAGCCGGTGGCCGAGCCGGGCTGCCGCCGCATACTCGTCGCTGCCCCGCCGCATCGCGTGCCCGCCCATGACACCTGCCACCGGCAGGGCGTCGAGCCACTCGTCGAGGGCGTCGGTCATGGCGTCGTCGTGGATCGCCCGGAGCAGGGTCGCGTAGACGTCGTGCGTCGTGCGCCGGTCGAGGAGCCAGTGGTAGGCCCGCGCGTCGGGTGTGCCCTCATAGCCACGTTCGGCCAGGCCGGCATACAGCTCGTCGGCGATGTAGAGCCGGCTGCGGTAGGGGTCGACGGGCACCCGCGGGTCCGCGGGGAAGACGAGCGCACCATGAGCACGCAGGTGCCGCTCGAGGTCCGGCGAGACCCGGCCACCGAGGACGACGAGGCCGGCGAGGTCGGTGAGCGACCGCAGCCGGCCCTCGACCGCCGTCAGGTCCAGGCCCTGGAGCCGTCGTCCCGCGAGCGTTGCGCCGCGATCGATGAGGCCCGCGAGCTCGCCGACGCTCTGCACCTCGGGCCGATCGGCGGTCATGCCGGTCACTCTAGGACCGCCCCCACCTCCCCGGCTGGCCACAACTTTCCCGCCCCATCAGGGAAACCCGAGGTTCGCCGGGGTTGATAACCCCGGCGAACCTCACGTTTGTCGTGCGGAGCAGCCTCGGGACGCTCCGCACGAGTCGGAACTGTCGGCGGCTAGTGGTGGGTCAGCGCCGAGAGGACGCGCCCGAGCCGAGCCGGGCGGCCGGTGAGGGACTCCTCGCGGTCGGCGAGCTCGGCGATGCGCAGGCCGGCGTTGACCCCGAGCCAGCGCAGCGGCTCCGGCTCCCACGACGGGGAGCGGTGGCCGACCCAGGGCAGCGTGGTGAGCGGGGTGGTCCGGCCGTCGATGAGGTCGGCGAGGGTGCGCCCGGCGAGGTTGCTCGCGGCCACGCCGTCACCGACGTACCCGCCGGCCCAGCCCACCCGGGCCGCCGCGTCATAGACCACCGCGGGGTGCCAGTCGCGGGCGATCCCGAGCGGCCCGCCCCACGCGTGGGTGAACCGCACGCCCTCAAGCTGGGGCAGCAGGTCCAGCAGGGTGCGGCGCAGCCGGGCGAAGACCCGCTCGTCCCGGTCGAAGCCGGGACGCACCGCCGAGCCCCAGTGGTAGGGCGCACCTCGCCCCCCGAAGGCGATCCGGCCGTCGACGGTCCGCTGCCCGTAGATGACGACGTGTCCGTGGTCGGCGAAGACCTCGCGCCCGTCGAGCCCGACAGAGTCCCACACCGCGTCGGTCAACGGCTCGGTGGCAACCATGAGCGAGTAGACCGGCGCCACCCGCCGGTGCAGCCCGGCCAGCCGCCCGGTGTACGCCTCGGTCGCGCGCACGACGTGGCCGGCGCGGACCCCTCTGCCGTCCGCGAGGCGGACCAGCCCCGGCTCGGCGCCGGCCACCCGCGCGCCCTCGGCGACGACCCCGCCGCGGCGCCCGACCGCCGCGGCCAGCCCGTCGGCGAGCCGCCTCGGGTGGACCCGGGCGCAGTGCGGGTTGTAGGTCGCGCCGAGGGCCCCGGGGGAGCGCAGCCGCTCGGCCGACTCCTCCGGGCCGAGCCACACGGTGCCGTCGCCCCAGGAGGCGCCGGAGGCGGCATACGCCATGGCGCGGTCCCGTTGCGCCGGCCCGCGGGCGAGCATCAGGGTGCCGCCCCGCACGAACCCCGCGTCGATGCCCTCGCTCGCGCAGACCGCGCCGATCTCGACGACGGTCTCGCGCAGGGCCGCCGCCTGGTCCAGGGCCGCGGCGCGCCCGTGCTCAGCGGCCAGTGTCTCGACCGAGACGGGGTAGAGGGCCGACACCCAGCCGCCGTTGCGCCCGCTCGCCCCGAACCCCACCTGCTCGGCCTCGAGGACGAGCACCGAGCGGCCCGGGTCGTCCCGGAGCAGGTAGTACGCGGTCCACAGCCCGGTGAACCCAC
>CAYPYK010000072.1:0-13369 GCA_964414665.1 uncultured Intrasporangiaceae bacterium
CTTGATGAGCATCGGGTCGTGCTCGAGGGCGAGCGAGGAGTCGATGAGGGTGTTGAGCACCTGGTAGTAGCGGGTGGCGCTCATGTCGAACAGGTCCTTGATCGCCTGCTCCTTGGCCCCGGCGTACTTCCACCACTGCCGTTCGAAGGCGATGATCTCGCGGTCCCGCGCCGACAGCTCGGCGGAGACGGTGGTGACCTGATCGCGGACAGCGCTCACGTTCGACCCTTCTGTGTGTGGACGGCCCTTCAACTGTACCGAGGGAATCACACGTGTGTCATTCCCCCGCTCACCCGAGCCGCGTGTCGACTGGACAGGGTCGCCGAAAGCCAACTCATCCACCACATCCGCCACATCCGCCTCGGGGCGGGCGGCGCGCGGGCTCACCGTGCCGGTGGCAGGAGGATGTCGGCGAGCGCCGGCACCGTGTCGGCGACGGCATCCGGGCCGGCGGCCACGAGCTCGTCGCGGACACCGGCGCCCCAGGTCACGGCGACGGCCGCCATCCCGGCGGCCCGTGCCGCCCGGACGTCGACGACGGCGTCGCCGACGTAGGCACACTCACCCGGGTCGACGCCGAGTGCCCGGGCGCCGTGCAGCAGCGGGTCGGGGGCCGGCTTGTGGACGGGGGTGTCCTCCAGGGCGCCGACGACCTCGATGAGGCCGGCGATCCCGACCCCCGCCACGGCCAGCCGAGCCGTGTCTCGGCGCTTGGACGTCACGACCCCGGTCCGGACCCCCGCCGACCGCAGCGCCGCGAGCAGCTCGGGCACCCCGGCATACCGCTGGATGAGGCGCTCGGCGTTGGCGAGGTTCCACTCCCGGTAGGCCAGGTCGAGGGCGTGCCCGTGTTCGGGCTCCTCCTCGAGCAGGGCCGGCAGGAGCGGCAGGCCGATCCACGACCGGGCCCGCTCCTCCGACGGCTCGGTGCCGAGGACCGACCGGAAGGCGTGCTGGTAGGACGCCACGATGAGAGGGATCGTGTCGGCGAGGGTGCCGTCGAGGTCGAAGATCACCGTGCGCCAGCGGGGGCCGCGAGCAGCCAGGTCATCGGGCGGGAGGGTCACCCGGCCAGGGTAGGCCAGCCGCTCCGGCATCGGTCCGGGCGGCTCAGGGGGCGACCCCGAGCGACGCCATCAGATCGAGCACGCGGCCGCGCACCTCGTCGCGGATCGGCCGGACGGTCGCGAGGTCCTGGCCGGCCGGGTCGGGAACGGCCCAGTCCTCGTAGCGCTTGCCGGGGAAGATCGGGCAGGTGTCGCCGCAGCCCATCGTGATCACGACGTCGGACCCCCGGACCGCGTCGGTGGTGAGGATCTTGGGCTGCTCGGCGCCGAGGTCGATACCCTCCTCGGCCATCGCGGCGACGACGGTCGGGTTGAGCGAGTCTGCCGGTGCACTGCCCGCGGAGCGCACGTCGACGCGGCCTCCGGAGAGCCGCTGCAGGTAGGCCGCGGCCATCTGCGAGCGGCCGGCGTTGTGGACGCACACGAACAGGACGGACGCTCGCCCGCCTGGAGCGGCGCCCACCTCGGGCGCCGGCGTGCTGGGGTCGGTGGGGGTCACAGCGTCTCCTCGGTGACGGGGTGGGGGTAGTGGGACCGCAGCGCCAGGCTGACATAGACGAGCGCGACGAGGGCGGGGACCTCGATGAGGGGTCCGACGACGCCCGCGAGCGCCTGGCCGCTGCTGACGCCGAACGTCGCGATGGCGACCGCGATGGCGAGCTCGAAGTTGTTGCCGGCGGCCGTGAAGGCGAGCGTCGTCGCCCGCGGGTAGGACATGCCGAGGGCCCGCCCGAGCAGGTGCCCGAGGCTCCACATCACGGCGAAGTAGACGAGCAGCGGCAGCGCGATCCGCGCGACATCGGCGGGGTGGTCCGTGATCCGGTCGCCCTGGAGGGCGAAGAGGACGACGATCGTCGCCAGCAGCCCGATGAGCGCCCACGGGCCGACCCGGGGCAGGAACACCGACTCGTACCACTCCCGCCCGCGGGCGCGCTCCCCCCAGCGGCGCGAGAGGTAGCCGAGGACGAGCGGGACGCCGAGGAAGACCAGGACGGACCGCGCGATCTGCCAGGCGGAGACGTCGAGCCCGGCCTGCTCGAGGCCGAGCCAGCCGGGCAGGACCGAGAGGTAGAACCAGCCGAGGCCGGCGAAGGCGAGGACCTGGAAGACCGAGTTGAGGGCCACGAGCACGGCTGCGGCCTCGCGGTCGCCACAGGCGAGGTCGTTCCAGATGATGACCATGGCGATGCACCGCGCCAGCCCCACGACGATGAGCCCGGTGCGGTAGGCCGGCAGGTCGGGCAGGAGCAGCCAGGCGAGGGCGAACATGAGCGCCGGGCCGAGAACCCAGTTGAGGACGACCGAGGCGAGCAGCATCCGGCGGTCGGCGGTCACCGCGTCGAGGCGGTCGTAGCGGACCTTGGCCAGGACGGGGTACATCATCACGAGCAGGCCGACGGCGATGGGCAGCGAGACGCCGTCGACCTCGACGGCCGACAGGGCAGGCCCCAGGCGCGGGACCCCACGGCCGAGCAGCAGCCCCAGCACCATGGCGAACCCGATCCACACCGGGAGGAACCGATCCAGGACCGGCAGGCCCCCCGCGACGGCATCGTGCGCCGGTCGGGGGCGAGCGGGGGCGGACGGCACGAGCGGCCTCCTCGGCAGGGCGGCGGGCCGGGCGGTACGGGGGCCGTCGGCGACCGCCCACGGACGCCGGCGGCATACATCGACTAGCATCGATGCCCGACGTCAGTCCACCATATCCATCGACCCTCGTCAATGTAAGGGGACGCCATGACCGCCCAGGAGGTCGCCCTCGGCCGTGGGCCGCACGCCGACCCGACCTGCGCGACGGTACCGCTGCAGGGCGGGCTGTCGCGGGACGAGGCCGAGGCCGCCGCCGCGCTGCTCAAGGCGGTCGCCGACCCGGTGCGGCTGCGGATCGTCAGCCTCATCGGGGCCGAGCCCGCGCTCGAGGCGTGCGTGTGCGAGCTCACCCCGGTCCTCGGGCTGGCCCAGCCTACGGTGAGCCACCATCTCAAGGTGCTCGTCGACGCGGGGGTCCTCGAGCGCGAGAAGCGCGGTACCTGGGCGTGGTTCCGGCTGGTGCCGGGCCGACTGGCCGAGATCGCCGCCGCCGTGTCCCCCGCCACGGCCGGGGCGGCCGGCTCGCCCCGCTGACGGTCGCCGCTCAGGCGGCCGCTTTCGCCGAGCCCCCACGCCGGCGCACCGCGAGAGCAGCGAGGGCGACGACGAGGGCCGCGAGCAGCCCGGCGGCGCCGAGCATCGAGACGGCCCCGGCCCGCGCGGCCGTTGCGGCGCCGTGGGCCTCGGCGAGCCCGGACGCCCGCACGCCGGACGCCGCCCTCGCACCGTGCTCCTCGGGCAGCACCGCCGTGAGCGCCATCCGGGGGTCGATCACCCCGTAGCCGACGTTGATGTTGCGCTCGTCGTCGCCGGCGGGGTGCTCGGCGGTCGCCTCGACCCGGTGGACGACCTGCTGCGCCGTGAGGTCGGGGAACCGCGCGCGCACGAGGGCGACGACGCCGCTGACGTAGGCGGCGGAGAAGCTGGTGCCCTGGATCGCCGAGATCCCGTCGGGCGTGACGACCGACCCGACCTGCCCCGCGCGGTCGGGCCGCGGGTTGGTCGAGACGACCTGGTCGCCCGGCGCCGCGACGTCGACCCAGTCGCCGGCGAGGGAGAACTCGGCCGGCACGCCGTCGGCCGTCACCGAGCCGACCGTGAGCGCGGCGCGGATGTTGGCCGGGGTGGCTCCGGTCACGGGCCGCGAGCCCGGCGTGTTCTGGGTGGAGCAGGCCGTGGCCTCGCCGAGGTTGCCGGCGGCCACGACGACGACGACGTCCTCCCGGACGGCGCGCTGGATGGCGGCCGTCAGGGCGGCGTTGTTGGTGGTGGCGGCCGGTCCGCACTCGTCGGCGGAGACGTTGACGACGGAGGCCCCAGCGGCCACGGCCAGGCCGACCGCGGTGGCGAGGGTCGAGCTCGTCCCCGCGGACCGGTCGTTGGTCCCGCGCAGCGCGAACCGCTGGCTGTTCTGCCGGATCGACAGGATCGTCGCGTCCGGCGCGACACCGGCATACCCGGTGTCGGCGTCCGGGGCCCCCGCGATGATGCCGGCGACGAGCGTGCCGTGGCCGTCGCAGTCCTCGAGCCCGCCGGTGCCCGCGTTGCCACTCTGGATGAGGTCGCCGCCGGGGAGGAGCCGGTCGCCGAACGCCGGCCCCGGGCTCACCCCCGTGTCGACGACGGCGACCGTAACACCCGCCCCGCGCGACAGACCCCACAGCCGGGTGTAGCCCAGGGTCCGCTGCGGCGGTGAGACGCCGTCCGCGAGCGGGTCGACGTCCTGCAGGTCACCGACGCAGCGGGCGATCTGCTGGTACGCGCCCGGGTCCGGCACGTCGCCGGGGGTCCCGGCGGCTGACGCGCCGGTGGCCGGGAGGAACGACGCCACGGCGAGCGCCGCAACGACGGCGGCCCTCGCGCGGTGGGTCACCCGGCGCACGCGCCGCTCACAGGTGGCGCGCGGCGGCGTAGAGCCCGGCAGCGCCGACGGCGAGCGGCAGCACCGCGGCGAGGAGCAGGCTCTCGGCGATGTCGATGCTCCGGCCCGTCATCGGGCTGAGTCGACGTCGGGGTGCGACGACGGTGACGATCACGGCGACCGCTGAGGCCACGGCGCACCCGGCAACCACGCCGAGCGCCGACCCGGCCGGCAGGCCGGCGACGGCGATGCCGAGGCCTGCTCCCGCGCCCAGGACGCCGACCACGAGCAGCACCGTGCGCGGCAGGCGGCCGGGAACCGACCGGACCCGCAGCATGAGCGCGGCCAGGGCCACCACGGCGTAGAGGACACCGAACACCGAGCCCTCGGCAAGGGCCAGCGCGGCGCCGTACGCCACCACCACCGCACAGCCGGTCAGGGTGCCGTCGAGGTACTCGGCCGCGACCGCCGCCCGGCGGCTCACCGAGGCGAAGTCGACGCCGAGGGCACTGTCGCGCAGCTCGTCGGGCGTGGTCGGGATGACCGGCACCGGAAGCCGCGACATCCGAACCGCGAGCCACGGCAGCATGGACATGGCCGCGAGGGCGAACGCCGACACGACGACGGCGACCTGGCCGACCCCGGCATCGAGCAACAGGCCGGAGAGGGACCCCGCCATGACGAAGAACGCGGCCACCGTGATCGCCGAGAAGACGACGGTCCCCGTGCCGAGCAGGAGGCCGCCGAGCACGGCATACGCGAACGCGGCGGTGGACCCCAGCAGCACGCCGGGGTAGCCGACGTCACCGGGCACCGCGAGCAGCCCGGCGGCGAACGCGGCCGGTGCGCCACAGGCGCCGACGACCACGGCGAGGGTGCGCGAGGCGCCCCCCCGGGCCAGGCCGGCGGCCGCCGAAACCGCGGCGACGGCCACAACGGCAGCGGTGGCGGCCGCGGTCAGCGTCCGCTCGCCCTGCAGCAGCGCGTATGCCGCGACGAGGAGCCCGGCGCCGGCGACCAGCGCGCCGGCCTGGTCGCGCAGCGCGCGGCCGTCGGTGCGGTCGTGCACCGCCCCGGCGATCGCGTCGACGACATCGTCGTAGACCGGCTCGGGGCGGGCCGAGCCGTACGGGGCGAGCTGGAGGGCCGCGCCGTCGAGCACGTCGAGGGAGCGCAGCGAGCGAGCCGGGTCGAGCCGGCTCCCACCCACCGGCGAGAGGTGCCAGCCGTCGTGCGCGGTGCCGCCGTCGTCGCTGCGTTCGCCGACCATCTCGAGGAGGAGCGCCATGAGGTCGACCAGCGGGACGTCGGCCGGCAGCGCGACGTCGACCCGGGTCCGGGGGGCGAGCACCAGAACCCGCGTGAACGCCGCCGCGTCGATCTGGGTCACGACCGGTCCGCCCTCCGCATGCGCCCTAGTATATGGACGGGTCGGTGTCCCCGGCAGCGGGGACGCCGACCCGCCACGGACGGTCGACGGCCGCCCGCAGACACAGCAGGCCACCGTCGACGGAGGGCAGATGGCGACCCGGGCGTTCGCGCGCCGACCGCGGATGACGCGGCCGGTCATGCCCGAGGGTGAGCTCGTCATCGAGCCGCCGCCCGAGCTGCCCCGCGCCGCACCGACCTCGATCATGACCTACGTCCTGCCGGTGGCGATGGTCGCGATGGTCGGCGGCTTCATCGTCGTCGGGGGCCTCAACCCCGCCTCGCTCATGATGGGCGGGATGATGCTGATGATGACCGTCGGGATGGTCGGCTCCGGCCGGGCCGGCGGGCCCAACAAGGCGCAGCTGGCGGCCGACCGCAACGACTACCTCGCCTACCTCGCCGGGCTGCGCGAGGACATCGACGACGTCCGCGCCGCCCAGCGGGCGGCGTCGTCGTGGACCCACCCCCAGCCCTCGGCCCTATGGTCGGCCGCCGGGGGCCGCCGCATGTGGGAGCGGCGCCATCACGACCCCGACTTCACCGAGGTGCGGATCGCCTCTGGGCCCCAGGAGCTCGCCAGCCCGCTGCGCCCCCCGCAGTCCGGACCGATCAACGAGGTCGACCCGATCAGCGCCGTCGCCCTGAGCCAGCTCGTGCGCACCCACGCCGTCGTCGACGACCTGCCCCTCGCCCTCCAGCTCGGCGGGTTCCCCGTCGTCGACCTCGGCGGCGACCAGGAGGCGGCCCGTGCCCTGGCCCGTGCCGTCGTCTGCCAGCTCGCGACCTTCCACGGGCCCGACGGCCTGCTGGTCGCCGCCGCCGTCGACTCCGCCGGCCGCGCCGAGTGGGACTGGCTCAAGTGGCTCCCGCACAACCACCATCCCCGGCTCACCGACAGCCTCGGACCGGTGCGGATGGTCGCGGGCACCCTCGACGAGATCGACGAGCTGCTCGCCGAGGAGCTGTCGACGCGGGCGCGGTTCGGCTCCAGGACGCCCCTCGACCCCGACCAGCCCCACCTCATCGTCATCGTCGACGGCGGCCAGGTGACCTTCGACGACGGACCGCTCGTCAACGCGGGCCTGGTCGGCGTCACCGTCCTGGACGTGTCGCAGGTCCTCGGTGGCCAGGCCGCCCGCTCCGGGCTGCGCCTCGTCACGAGCCAGGGCCGGCTCGGCATCCGCCAGGACGGCGAGGTCGACTGGATCGGCACCCCCGACGCGCTGAGCGTCATCGAGGCCGACGCCATCGCCCGCCGGCTCGCGCCGTACCGGCTCGCCGAGACCCGGCGCGACGAGGAGGGCCTCCTGGGGTCGACCGAGCTGCCCGACATGCTCGGGCTCGGCGACGTCACCCACCTCGACCCCGACCAGGGATGGAAGCCGCGCTCGCTGCGCGACCTGCTGCGGGTGCCGATCGGCGTCGGCCCGACCGGCGAGGCCGTCGAGCTCGACATCAAGGAGTCGGCCCTCGGCGGCATGGGGCCGCACGGCCTCGTCGTCGGGGCCACCGGCTCCGGCAAGTCCGAGCTGCTGCGCACCCTCGTGCTCGCCCTCGCGGTCACCCACGGCCCCGAGCAGCTCAACCTCGTGCTCGTCGACTTCAAGGGCGGCGCGACGTTCGCGGGGCTGCAGGACCTGCCCCATACCGCCGCCGTCATCACCAACCTCCAGGGCGACCTCGCCATGGTCGACCGGATGTACGACGCCCTGTCGGGTGAGATGAACCGGCGCCAGGAGATGCTCCGGGCGGCGGGCAACCTGCTCAACGTCCGCGACTACGACAAGGCCAGGCAGCAGGGGGCGCCGCTCGAGCCCCTCCCCTGGCTGTTCGTCGTCTGCGACGAGTTCTCCGAGCTGCTCGCCCAGAAGCCCGACTTCGCCGAGCTGTTCGTCGCCATCGGCCGCCTCGGGCGATCGCTCGGGATGCACCTGCTGCTGGCGTCGCAGCGGCTCGAGGAGGGCCGGCTGCGCGGCCTCGACAGTCACCTGTCCTACCGGATCGGCCTGAAGACCTTCTCCGCCTCGGAGTCGCGGACCGTGCTCGGCGTCCCGGACGCGTACGAGCTGCCGCCCATCCCCGGGTCCGGGTTCCTCAAGTTCGACACCGCCTCGATGACCCGCTTCAAGGCGGCCTACGTCTCGGGCCCCTACCTCGACGCCAGCCAGACCGTTCCGGAGACCGGACAAGGCGGGTATGCCCGGCCGGTCTCGTTCGTCTCCTCGCGGGTCGACCTCGTCCCCGAGGCCCCCGCCGAGCCCGCGCTCCCCTCGGCCGAGCAGCCCCCGGCCACCGTCGCGCGGCCGGGCGGGGCGGGCGAGGCCTCGCTCCTCGACCTCGTCGTCGCCCGGCTGCACGGCCACGGCAGCCCCGCCCACGAGGTGTGGCTGCCGCCGCTCGGGCACTCCTCCTCGCTCGACCGGCTGCTGCCGCCGCTGGAGTCGGTCCAGGGTCGGGGCCTGGTCGCGTCCGGCTGGGACCGCCCGCTGCGCGTGCCGGTCGGGGTCGTCGACCTGCCGTACGAGCAGCGCCGGGACAACCTCATGCTCGACTTCTCCGGGGCCGCCGGGAACGGCATCGTCGTCGGCGGCCCGCAGAGCGGCAAGAGCCTCACCCTGCGGACCGTCGTCACGGCGTTGGCCCTCACCCACACCCCCCGCGAGGTCCAGGTCTACGTCATCGACCTCGGTGGCGGCGCCCTCGCGGCCGTCCAGGGCCTGCCGCATGTCGGTGGCGTCGCCACCCGGTCCCGCCGCGACTACCTCCGCCGGCTCGTCGCCGAGGTGTCCGGAGTCCTCGCCGACCGCGAGACCCGGTTCCGCGAGCTCGGGGTCGAGTCCATGGCCGACTACCGATCGCTGCAGCGGCGCGGCGACCCGTCGGTGGCCGGCGACCCGTTCGGCGACGTCTTCCTCGTCGTCGACGGCTGGGGGGCGCTGCGGGAGGAGTTCGACGACCTCGACGTCGTGGTCACCTCGCTCGCTGCCCGGGGCCTGTCCTACGGCGTCCATGTCCTCATCGGCGCCGGACGCTGGCAGGAGGTGCGGCCCGCGCTCAAGGACTCGCTCGGCACCCGCATCGAGCTGCGCCTCGGCGACCCCCTCGAGTCCGAGGTCGACCGCCGCGCCGCCCAGCAGGTCCCCGTCGGCGCCCCCGGCCGCGGGCTCACCCCGGCGAAGCGGCACATGCTCATCGCCCAAGCCCGGGTCGACGGGAGCAGCGACCCAGCGACGATCGCCGCGGCATACGCCGAGCTCGTCCAGGCGGCATCCGGCGCCTGGCCCGGCCCGCGGGCTCCGGCCGTGCGCACCCTCCCCGAGCGGCTCGCCCTCGCCGACCTGCCGATGCCCCTCGGCAGCCGGGCCATCCCGATCGGGATCAACGAGGCCGCCCTCGCGCCGGTCAACCTCGACTTCGACGCCGACCCGCACCTGCTCTACTTCGCCGACGGGGAGTCCGGCAAGACGACCTTCCTCAAGGTCCTGGCGACCGGCCTGATGGCGCGGTACACCGCCGAGCAGGTCCGCCTCCTCGTCGTCGACTACCGGCGCACCATGCTCGGGTTCGTGCCCCAGGACTACCTCGCCGGGTATGCCGCGGGCGCGCCCGGGCTCGCGGCCTACCTCGGCGACCTCGTTCCCCTGCTGCGCTCCCGCCTGCCGGGGCCGGACATCACCGCCGACCAGCTGCGGTCGCGGAGCTGGTGGAGCGGGCCGGAGGTGTTCGTCCTCGTCGACGACTACGACCTCGTCGCCACCGGCACCGACAACCCGCTGGTCGCGCTGCGCGAGCTGCTGCCACAGGCCAAGGACGTCGGCCTGCACCTCGTCATCGCCCGGCGCAGCGCCGGCGCGTCGCGGGCGTTGTACGAACCGCTCATCCAGACGGTGCGCGACCTCGGCTCCCCCGGGTTCGTCGGCACCGGCACTGCCGACGAAGGCCCGCTCCTGGGACCCGCCAAACCGCAGCCGACCTACCCGCCGGGCCGGGGGATGCTCGTCAGCCGGCGCCTCGGCGCCCAGCTCATCCAGGTCGCGACGCCCTAGTCCGCCCACCTCCCTCAGGTGGGCGTCAGCACCGCGGACCCACCGCCGCCGCCGGGCAGCCGTCCTGCGGGCCCGGCGGGGGCCGACCACCACACCTGGGGCCGACGCGACCCGCGACCGATCGTATGGTGAGACGGTGCCGTGCCTCGGCCGCACGCCGCCGCAGCCCCGGCCGACCCCCCCGACACCGCCCGCGGTTGCCCGTCACCGGGTCCGTCACCCCGCTGACCTGCGCGTTCTCGGACGGCACGGCACTTTGCCCCAGGCACCCTCGACAGTCACCCCACACGCCCCACCAGTCCCACCAGTCGCTCGCGTGGGACTGGCCGAAGGGACGATGCGCCCACCCTGCGGGGTGTCGGACAATGGCCGGGTGGCTCCAGCGGAGGGAGCCGGCACCTTTCGATCGACGACGTGGGAGTTCGACGTGACACGCGTGCGCGCCCTGGTGCGCGCCTCATGGACCTCGGCCAGCTTGCTGGCCCGGGGCGCCGAGGCACGCACGCGTGCCCGCGTCCGCTCCCAACGGCGCGCGGTGGCCGGCGCCGCTGTGGTCGCAGTCGCGGCAGCGGGACTCACCTACGCCGCGACCCGCGACCCCGGCTACACCACCGAGCGCGTCACGCCCAACGACGGCGCCGTCTGGGTCACCAACGACCGCGGCGGCCTCTACGGACGGCTCAGCAAGCCCTCACAGAGCCTCGACGTCGCGTTCTCCTCCGTCGACACGACCGTGCAGACCCACCAGCTCGACATCATCCAGTCCGCCGCCACCGTGGTCGCCCGAGACCGGGTCGTCGGCAAGCTCACGCCGGTCGACGTCCGCCGCGGTGAGCTGGTCAAGGACAAGTCGGTCGCCATCGCCACCGACGAGCGCGTCGCCGTCGGCGGCGGCACCGTCGCCACGCTCGACCCGCAGACCGGCGAGCTCCGCGCCGCCTGGGCCCCTGCCGACCAGCCGGCCTCGGTCGACGGGCTGTCCTCGGACCGCACGGCCCTCGCCTCGGTCAAGCTCACCCCGGGTCTGTCCGTCGCCGACCGCGGTGCCGCCCTCGCGGTGGGGGCCGACGGGACGGCCTATGTCGCCGGAAGCGCCGGCCAGCTCCTCACCGCCCGCCCCGACCACGGGACGGGGCGGTTCACCGTGCGGACCACGGCCCTCGGCGCCGCCCTCCAGGACGTCCAGGTCGCGGTGGCCGGAGCTCAGGTCCTCGTCGTCGACACCGTGGGCGGGACCATGATCCTGCCCAGCGGCACGCAGGTCCAGCTGCCCGCCTCGGCGAGCGGCGGGGTCCTCCAGGCCGGCGGCGTGACGGGCGAGGCCGCTCTGCTCGCCACGCCGACCACGTTGCTGTCGGTCGACCTCGAGTCGGGCGCCCTGAGCGGCCTGTTCACCCACGGAACCGGGCCGGCCGCCGCTCCGATCGTCGTGGGCGACTGCCGGTATGCCGCCTGGGGCGGGTCCCCGGGTGTGGCGGTGCGCGCGTGTGGCACCGCGGCGGCGACGCCGGTGCCCCTGGAGCGCGCGCCCACGCTCCTCGCTCCGCAGCTACGGCTGAACCGGCAGTCGGCCGTGCTCAACGACGGGCAGACCGGGGGGGTCTGGGACCTCGACACCGGCAAGCGGCTCGACAGCTGGACCTCGGTCGCCCCGCCGCCCTCCCCGAAGCAGAAGCCGCAGCCCGACACGCCGACGGCCCGCACGCGCAGCCAGCGCAAGCCCCGGGCCGTCGCCGACGTCCTGGGTGCCCGCCCGGGACGCACCTCCGTCCTGCACGTCCTCGACAACGACTCCAACCCGGCGGGGTCGGTCCTGTCGGTCCGCGAGGTCACCGCGGCGCAGCCGTCCACGGCGGCCCTGTCGATCGCCCCCGACGGCCAGAGCATCCAGATCACCATGGCCAACGGCTCGGGCGATGTGTCCTTCTCATACACGATCGACGACGCGAAGGGCAACGAGTCGAGCGCGCCGGTCGTCGTCCACGCCCGTCAGCCCGACGAGAACAAGGGGCCGGTGCTCCGCGAGGGGTACGAGCCCGAGGTGCACACCGTCGCGAACCAGGGGCGGGTCTCCCTGCCCGTGCTGGGCGACTGGCGCGACCCCGACGGGGACCCCGTCGTGCTGTCCGGGGCGACCGACGGCGACCTCCAGGTCCCGGTATCCCCCGACGGGCGGCTGCAGTATGCCGCCCCGGCCACCAGCGGGGCCCGGACGATCACCTACACCGTGTCCGACGGTCAGGACACGTCCGAGGGCACCCAGGCCGTCGAGGTCCTCGCCCGCAACTCGAGGGCCACCTCGGCCCCCACGACCTCGCCCGACGTCGCGCGCGGACAGACGGACTCGCCCATCCTCATCCGGCCGCTCGACAACGACCTGCCGGGCACCGACCCGACGACGCCGTCGGCGCGGCTGGCCCTCGCGGCCGCCGTCGTGGCACCCGACGGGGCGACGACGACCACCGACCTCAAGGCCGGCGAGGTGACCCTCCAGGCTGGCGCGCCGGGCACCTACCTCATGACCTACACCACGTCCTACGGCGCCGCACCCTACGCCCGCGGCACCATCCGGGTCGACGTCACCAAGCGGGTGAGCCGCACCGACAAGCCGACGGCGATGCTCGACCAGGCCGTCGTCTACGGCGACAACCCCACGGTCGTCGACGTCCTCGCCAACGACTTCGACCCCTCGGGCCGCCTCCTCGCCGTCCAGAGCGCGACGACGACCGAGGCGATGGACCTCCAGGTCGCCGTCGTCCGGGGCCGCTGGCTGCGGATCCAGCCGGTCAAGCCGCACCTGAGCCCCAACCCACAGCGGATCAGCTACACCATCACCGACGGGGTGACCGGCACGGTCACCGGCGAGGTGGCCGTCCAGCAGCTCGACCCGCCCCAGGACCGCACGCCCGACCCCACCGACGACTACGCGACGGTCCGATCGGGCGACACGGTCGCCATCCCGGTGCTCGACAACGACACCGATCCCGCGGGGGAGCCGCTCAGCCTGCTCACCCAGGTCGAGGGGACGCCGCACGCCGGCATGCTCCAGGTCCGCGGGCCGGGCGGGTCCGAGAGCGGGGTCGGTGGCGCGTACGCCAGCGGCCGGGTGGTCCGCTACCAGGCTCCGACCGTCTCGACGAGGGTCACCGTCGCCGTGACCTACGTCGTGGAGGACCCCGGGGGCAACCGGGCGGCCGGCACGGCATACGTCACCGTCGTCCCGGCACCGACCGCCGAGGACCCCGACGCGGCACCGACCCCGCCGCAGGTGCAGGGCCGGGTCGTCGCCGGTGACACGATCACGCTGCAGATCCCGACCACCCAGGTCGACCCCGACGGGGACTCGGTCACCCTCGTCGGCCTCGGCAGCGCCC
>CAYPYK010000073.1:0-13255 GCA_964414665.1 uncultured Intrasporangiaceae bacterium
GCGACCAGTTCCTCGGACGCTGCGCCGGCGCCTGCGGCTGTGTCCGAGTGGTTGGCGGGTATGGCGACCAGTTCCTCGGACGCTGCGCCGGCGCCTGCGGCTGTGTCCGAGTGGTTGGCGGGTATGGCGACCAGTTCCTCGGACGCTGCGCCGGCGCCTGCGGCTGTGTCCGAGTGGTTGGTAGGTATGGCGACCAGTTGCTCGGACGCTGCGCCGGCGCCTCCGGCTGCGTCCGAGTGTTTGGTAGGTATGGCGACCATTTCCTCGGACACTCGCTGTCCACAGGGGGTGCTCGGGGCCTCCAGTCGTCCCCAGGCTGCGGATGGCATGGTGCGGCGGACCAGGGGCATCGGTCAGGGTGCCGTATGCCGTCGTACCCCTCGTCAGACCTCACCCTCGCCGCGGCCCGGGCCGACCGGGCGGCGAGTGGGTCACCGCGCTTCGTCCGGCTCAGCGACCTCGATCGTCGTGGGGTGTCGCGCGGTCGGCGCCGGGCCAACGTGGCGGCCGGTCGATGGCGCGCCCTCAACGGCCGCGGTGTCGACCTCGCTCGGGGTCCTCTCACTGAGGAGGAGGCATGGCAGCGGATGCTCCTATCGGTCGGCCCGCAGGCGCGTCTGGGTGGAATGACCGCGCTGCGAGCCGTCGGGCTCAATGGGTTTGCCGAGGAGCACTGCCACGTCTGGGTTCCCAAGAGCCGACAGAAGGCGCGTGTCACCGGAGTCTGTCTCCACGAGACGAGGCTGTGGGGCGCAGCGGACGCGACGTCCTCCGGCATACCGCGCTCACTGCCGGCGGCGGCCACCGTGCAGGGCGCGCTGTGGGCGCTGACGCCACGGCAGGCGCTGCTGTGCCTCGTCATGCCGATCCAGCAACGTCTGACGCGGGTCGAGGATGTCGCCGCCGCGCTGGAGCGCATCAGGCGGCACCGGTTTCGGGCCATGTTGAGGATGGCACTCTCCGACATCGCCGGAGGAGCGCAGTCCCTCGGCGAGCTGGACTTCGCGCGGATGTGCGGCGAGCGAGGCCTCCCGGCGCCAACGCGTCAGGCCCGGCGGCGGTCGTCCCAGGGGGTGGTCTACCTCGATGTCTACTGGGCGGCATACCGCGTGGCACTGGAGATCAACGGGGCGGGCCACGCTCGGCTCGAGCAGTCGCTCCGCGACGAGGTGCGGGCCCTCGACCTCCAAGTGGATGGCGACGCGACGGTGTCGGTGTCGGTCCTGACGTTGCGGTGCGATCCGGAGCCCTTCTTCGCCGGGCTCGCTCGGCTGCTGCGCTCCCGCGGCTGGCCCGGTTGACCCACCTCATGCAGCGCAGTTGCTAGTGTCCGAGTGGTTGGTAGGTATGGCGACCAGTTCCTCGGACGCTGCGCCCGCGCCGCCTGTTGTGTCCGAGTGGTTGGTAGGTATGGCGACCAGTTGCTCGGACGCTGCGCCCGGCCGCGACAGCGGCAAGTGAGGGTACGGCCGAGACAACGGCATACGAGAACGACCCCCGCCCGCTCCTTCCGCGTTTCGGCAGGCAATGACCGTCTTCCGGCTCGGGTGTGCTCGTCATCTGCGGAGGTCTGGCCTGCGGAACGCTCCGCCTGCAGCCGTGTCGTGGCGTGTTAGCGGCTCATCTCGCCGTAGTCGCGGAGCTCGATCTCATTGCCGTCCGGGTCGACGACGTAGACCGACTGGGCGTTGCCTCGGGCACCGTAGCGGCTCACTGGGCCTTGGAGGACGCGAAGGCCGTTGCGGATCTCTTCCTCCCAGTCGAGCGGCTCCACGACGAGGCAGAAGTGGTCAAGAGCGTTGTCGGCAGGCAGTGACTCGACGGCGAAGAAGTCGATGATCGTCTCGTCGTTGACCCGGACGGAGGGAAAGCCCACCTCGCCGGCACGCCATTCGTCGACTCTGACCGGCGCGAGCCCCAGGGTGCCGAGGTAGAAGTCGAGGGCTCGCTCGATGTCGGTGGTGCGCAGGACGATGTGGTCGAGGCCGGTGATCTTCATTGGAACCCTTCTGTTGGACCTGTCAGGTTGTCGCCACGAGGGTGACTTCGGCGGACGCGGGACTCAGGGCGCGCCACAGGGCCGCGCGCACGGCGATGGCATCCGGCACGGGCTCACGCCACGTCACGACTGCCCGGCCATGTTGCCATCCAATGACGTGCCGTCACCGCCAGGGCCCTGGACGCTGACGGTGCGGCCGTCCGGATCCTGCATGATCAACTCGACTGTGCCCCAGTGCGTCGGGGCGAAGTCGCTGACCATCACGCCCGACCGCGGGCGTTTGAAGGCACGGACGTCCTCGATCGCGACAACCGGCGTGATAGCCGACAGCGGCTCGCCGTCGGGCTTCTCGATGATGAACAGGTACGGGCCACCGGTGGGGTGGGAGAGCCGCCCCGAGCCGTGCCCGGTCTCGAGGTCGACGACGAAGCCGAGGCCCTGCCAGAACGCAACAGCCTTCCCCCAGTTGTAGGTCTCGATCGCAAGGCCTTCGATGCCTGACGTGGTCATGACGGGTCCTCCTGGTCGGCGCGGTGGTTGTGCAGATACTCACGTAGTGCCACCGTGGCGATGGCCGACAGCGACTGCTCGGTGTCGATGGCGTGGTGTTTGACCGCCCGGATCAGGTCCGGGGGTAGGTAGACGTTGAACTGTCGAACCTCTGCCATGGCTATGATGCTAGCAAAGTAGCCCAGCGGGCGGAACCACTCGCGGCGCTGTCCCCCCGACCACGGTGGGTGTGGCCGCGAACGTCAGTCGCTCGCTTGGCCACAGGCCGATAGCTCGGCTGAGCACGGGTAGGCCTGTTGTTTGTCACGCCCCTGCTTGACGGGCCGTCTCACCCCTACGACGAACGGCAGGGTCCTGTTCAGCGTGACCGTTCGCGACCACATGAGGTTCGCCCACGGCCCGGGTGGTGAGATGTCCGGCCCGGCGCAGGGTCTGCACGGAGCGGCATACGTCGTCGACGCCACGTTCCGGGCGCCATCGCTGGATTGGATGCGGACAGCCTCGTGGTGGACATCGGCACGGCGTCTGCCGCTCTGGCCGGGTCCTCGGCGAGCTGACCCACCGCAACCTGGACGACGAGGCGACGCGCCCCCGTGCTGTGTCCGAGTGGTTGGTAGGTATGGCGACCAGTAGCTCGGACGCTGCGCCCGCGTCTCCTGCTGTGTCCGAGTGGTTGGCGGGTATGGCGACCAGTTCCTCGGACGCTGCGTGAAGG
This sequence comes from uncultured Intrasporangiaceae bacterium, assembly GCA_964414665.1. Classification (GTDB taxonomy): domain Bacteria; phylum Actinomycetota; class Actinomycetes; order Actinomycetales; family Dermatophilaceae; genus CAVSJJ01. The sequence goes on from CAYPYK010000073.1 coordinate 3,225, forward strand.
GGAGGGCCGCCCGGCGTGCGAGCACCAGAGCGGGGAAGCCAGGGCAGCCAGGGCAGCCAGGGCTACCAGGGCTACCAGGGATGCCGGGGCTACCAGGGCGTCTGGGGCGGCGGCATCCTGCGTGGCTGTACGACCGGGATCTCGCCGGTGTCGGCGTCGCGGTCGCTGCGGACGAGGTCGTCGCTGCGGTAGAGCGACTCGGAGTCCCCGTCGCGTCCACTGTCGGGGTACCCGAACAGGTCGTCCAGCCAGTCGTCGGCGGTGCGGGTGGGCCGGGGGGCCGGGGTCGGCCAGGGGTGTTCGTTCGACGCCGATCGGGGCGGCCGCTCGTGCTGGCCGGCATACGGGATCGCGGGCTGGACACCAGGCCCGTCACCAGGCCCGCGACCAGGCCCGTCGTCAGGCCCGTCGCCGGGGCCGTCACCAGGCCCGCGACCATGCCCGCCTCCTCCGCCGTCTCCGGGGCCCTCGCCGTCGCCGTCCCAGCCGTCCTCGTCGGGGTCCCAGCCGACCGGCGCAGCCCCGTCTCCGAACAGGACGGTGCAGATCTTGAGGTAGTGCTCGTTGGCATTGGGGACGTAGTCGATCCGGGCGAGGGCCTGCTGCTGGCCGGCGGACTCGAGGATGAAGTTCCCGTAGCCCAGCAGCCGCCCGAGCGGTGAGCGTTCGAACGTCATGTCGGTGACCTTGCGCATCGGCATCATCGCGACCTTGCGACGGATGAACCCGAAGAACGTCAGCAGCCGCTTGTCCGTCACGATGAACCAGTCGTGCCGCCAGTTGAGCGCGCCCCAGGCCAGCCACCCCAGCGAGCCGAGCCACACCAGCCAGCCGAGGTTCTGAGCGGCACGCCCGGCCGTCGTGACCGAGGCGTTGAGGTCGATGTAGACGGCGAGCACGGTCGCGCCGACGGCGGCCAGGATCTCGCGGTGCAGGGCCCACCAGTGCTGGTGCACGGCCGACACCACTCGCTCACCCGGCGCGAGGTAGCCCTCGAGCTCGGAAGCGGGCGCCCTGGCCTGCAGGGTCACGTCACCGTCCGAGCAGGTGGTTGAAGAAGACTCCCACGTTGCTGACCCCGTCGGCGAGGACCTGCCACGCGTTGGTGAAAATGCCGGCCGCGGCATCAGGCGAGGTCAGGATGGCGTAGAGCACGAACGCAAGCACGACCCAGGTGACCACCTTCTTGACGGGGGGCATCAGGGGTCCTCGATTCTCGGTGGGCGGGTGGGGCAGTCGGCCCGCCGCACAGGTTCACTCATCCTCCACGACACATCGTGCCGTATGTGGCGCGTGTGACGTGAGAGGTGACGCTGGGCGTGTCGGAGTGGTGGGCGGGCCACCGGGACAGTATGCAACGAGGGTCCGCAACGAGGGTAGGCCGCGACGGGCCACCGGGACGGGCCACCGCGACGGTATGCCGCGTCGATCGGGAGGCGAGGTCAGCCCGCCGGTGCCGGGCACGGCATACCGAAGCCGTCAGACGACCCCGTAGAGCCGGTCTCCCGCGTCCCCGAGTCCCGGGACGATGTAGCCGTGCTCGTTGAGGTGGTCGTCGATGGCGCCGGTGACCAGGGTGACCGGCGGGGTGACGTCGGCCAAGGCCTCCTCGAGGTGGGCGATGCCCTCGGGGGCGGAGATGAGCGTGACGGCGGTGATGTCGTCGGCGCGGCGGTCGACGAGGTAGCGGATCGCCATCGCCAGCGAGCCGCCGGTGGCGAGCATCGGGTCGATGACGTAGCACTGGCGGCCCGAGAGGTCCTCGGGCAGCCGGTTGGCGTAGGTGATGGCCTCGAGGGTCTCCTCGTTGCGCTGCATCCCGAGGAAGCCGACCTCGGCGCTGGGCAGCAGCCGCACCATGCCCTCAAGCATCCCGAGCCCGGCGCGCAGGATCGGGACGATGATCGGCCGCGGCCGGGCGAGCTTGATGCCCGTCGTCGGGGCCACGGGCGTCTGGATGGCGATGGGCTCGACCCGCACGTCGCGGGTGGCCTCGTAGGCGAGCAGCGTCATGAGCTCCTCGGCCAGCCGCCGGAACGTCGGGGAGTCCGTCCGCTCGTCACGCAGGTAGGTCAGCTTGTGAGAGACGAGCGGGTGGTCGGCAACCTGGACGCGCATACGCGAAACTTACCCCGTGACCAACGTGGGCGGCCCGGCCGGTGATCCGCTGTATGCCGGGTGGATGCGCTCGGCCCTCGCCCTCGCCGGGCGCTGCGCCGAGAGCGGAGACGTCCCGGTCGGCGCGCTCGTCGTCGACTCGGCCGGCGAGGTGCTCGGCGAGGGGTGGAACCTGCGCGAGGCCGACGAGGACCCGACCGCGCACGCCGAGATGGTCGCGCTGCGGGCGGCGTCCCGGCTGACCGGGTCGTGGCGGCTCGAGGAGGCGACCCTCGTCGTCACCCTCGAGCCGTGCCCGATGTGCGCGGGGGCGATCATGCTGGCGAGGGTGCCGCGGCTGGTGTTCGGGGCGTGGGATCCCAAGCTCGGGGCGTGCGGCTCGGTGTGGGACATCGTCCGCGACCGGCACGCCATCCATCGGGTCGAGGTCGTCGGTGGCGTCCTCGAGGACGAGTGCTCCCGGCTGCTTCTGGATTTCTTCGAGGACCGCCGGTCCTAGTAGCCTGCTCGGCGGTGGCGTGTCCGAGCGGCCGAAGGAGCACGCCTCGAAAGCGTGTGAGGGTGCAAGCCCTCCGTGGGTTCAAATCCCACCGCCACCGCGCTTCACCTGCGGAAACGCCGGTCGCCTCGCTGATGCGGGGCGGCCGGCGTTTCTGGGGTTCGTCTCATCTCGGCCAGGGTGTGGGCCGACATCGCCTGGGAGTGGGGGTTCGTGGGGTCCGCGAGGATGCGGCACGTGCCGCCTGGCGGTCGTCACCGGGTAGGTACACGCTTCGGGCGCGGGCTGAGGCGGGGTCCGCCGTTGTGCGGGAGGGTTCACACGGGGCCGTCTGAGCGTGGCCGGCTGCCCTGGCCGTCGGCACGCCGGCATGGGCGGGTCGAGACGTGCCTGGTGCCCGCTGGTGGGGTCTCGGAGCGGTCCCGCGTGGACCGGTGGCGGGCACGGTCCAGGCCCGGTCTGCGTGGCTGCCGAAGAACACGGCGCGCCGCCGGTGACGGGCCCCTGTCCGTGCTGTTAGAACGTGGAGACATCAACCGTGATGAGGCCGCGCGCAGCGAGTTCACCCCAGTACGCGTCCCGGGTGACGGTTCGGTGACCGAGCCGTTGGGCGATGGCGAGGATGAGCGCGTCGCCGAGTGAGAGGGTGGGGGGTGGCTTCCCTGCTGCGGGTGGCGTGCCCGGGTCGGTCCGTGACATCTCGATGAGGTCTGCCGCGTCGACGAGGTCCTCTTCGTTCGCCATCTCGAACCTGAGCCCCTGAGCGGCCAGTGCCTGCGCGATCTGCGGTCCGGTGCTGATGTTGCCCTTCTCCCGGGCCTTGTAGATGACTTCGGTCAACCCGGGGGAGGGGAGTACGGCGGGTTCGGCCTTGGACAGGACAGCCTGGACGGCCTGCCAGCCCCGCTCTTGGAGCACGAGGGTGAGAACCGCGGACGATTCGAGGGTGACGCCGGTCACGTCAGCCCTAGAGAGCCAAGAAGGTCAGCGGCGATCTGGTCCTCGGTGCGGTCCTCTGCCGCAGCACGGGCCTCGACTCGTGCCCACTTCTCCTCCTGCGCCGCGAGGTCTCGGCCGCGCTCGGCGCGCATGTCCAAGGCCGAGTCGCGGGCGTCGCCGCCCTGGTTGTTGGCCCACACGGCAGCGAGACGGGCACGCGAAGGAGCCAGCACGACGCGGTCACCCGACACGATGAACTCGATCCGGTCCCCCGCCTGAAGCCCCAACATGTGACGGATCGGTGCAGGCACCACGACGCGACCGGCCTCGCCGATCTTGGTGTCGATACGCATCTCTGCCACTGCATCATCATGTGGCAGATCCCTCACACATGCCAGGTCGGCAGTTACTACCATGGTCCTAACCACGGTCCGCGTGCGCCGGCGGCGGTCATCCCATCATTGTTGGCCGAAGTCGGGCAGCTCCAGCGCGCCGTCGTCGGTCAGGGCGAAGCCGGGGTTGTGCGCGATCTCCCACAGGTGCCCGTCGGGATCGGCGAAGTAGCCGGCATACCCGCCGTAGGAGGTCGGCCCAGCCGGTCTGGTGATCGTCGCCCCGGCCGTCTCGGCAGCGGTGAGAAGCTGGTCGACCTCGCTCGAGGAGCGCACATTCTGCGCCAGCGCAATCCCCCCGAACCCGCCGCCTCCGCCAGGGGGCACCTGACCGTCAGCGGCCAGCTTGTCCCTCCCCCACAGCACCAGCGCACTTCCACCGGCCTGGAAGAACACCGTCTCCTCGACCTCCTGGCCCTGCCAGCCCAGCGCCGCGTAGAAGGCCCGCGAACGGGCGAGGTCGTCCACACCGAGAGTGATCAGACTGATCCGTTGCTCCATCGTCGGAACCTACCTCCGTCGTCGGACACCGGCGCTACGGGTGAGGGTCTGCCGGGCGGCACGAGGACAGGACCAGGTCGGCGCCGATCCGGCAGCGACGTCGCGCACCGCCGTCACGAGGGCATGCCCGTGCCCGTCCCCGGTATGCCGGCGCCGTCACCACCGCGATGAGACCGGTGGCGCGTAGCGGCGCCCCGCCGTGAGGGAGGGGTGCGGGCGGTCTCACAACCCATCGCCCGCGGAGGTGGAGCAGGCTGGTCCCATGAGCCCGACAGCCAAGCGCCAGACCTCGACCGGTCGGTCCCCGGCGGCGGGGTGAGGCGGGGTGGTGCTCGGTTCCTATCGGGTCGCGCTCGGTGTGCCGGGGGCTGCGGCGTTCAGCGGGGCCGGGCTGATACTGCGCCTCCCGCTGGCGATGTACCCCGTCGCCCTGGTGCTCCTGGTGTCCCTGCGGACCGGAACCTACGGGCTCGGCAGCGCGCTGACCGCGGCATACATCCTCGGCGGGGCGGCCGGGAACCCGCTGTTGAGCCGGGTCGCGGACCGCGCGGGCCAGCGGGCGGTCCTCCTCCCGGCCTGCATCGCTCATCTCGCCGCCCTCGGTTCGCTCCTCGTGCTGGCCGGGAGGGCGGCGCCGTCGCCAGGGTTCCTGGTCGTGGCCGCGGTCCTGACCGGGCTGACCTTCCCGCCGGTCGGGGCGCTGGTCCGGGCCCGGTGGGCAGGGCTTCCCGGATCCTCACCGCACCAGCTGGGAACGGGGCTGGCGGTGGAGTCGACATTCGACGAGATCACCTTCGTCGTCGGCCCGGTGCTGGCCACGGTGCTGGCCACCGCCATCGGCCCCAGCGCACCGTTCATGGCCGCAGCCGCCCTGGTGCTGGGGGGCACCGTGGCCCTGCACCTGCTGCGGGGCACCGCTCCGGTCGCGAGGCGCGTCGACGGGGCGCCGGCCTCCCGGATGCCGCTCGTCCCGACGACCGCGCTCGTGCTTGTCATGGTCGCCGTGGGGGTGACCCTGGTGGCGGTCGACCTCGCTGCCGTCGCCTTCGTGGGGCAGGCCGGCCAGACCCGATGGACCGGCGCGGTGCTGGCATGCTTCGCCCTCGGTAGCGGGCTGGCCGGGCTGGCGTACGGCGCCCGCGGCTGGCGCTCCCCCGTGGACGCCCGGTTGCCGGTGGTCGCGGCGGTGTTCGCCATCCTGCCCGCGGTCCTGCTCGGTGCCGTGGGGGTGCGCGTCCTGGCGGTCCAGATGTTCGTCGTCGGGCTGGGGACGGCGCCACTGCTCATCACCATGTTCGGACTGCTCGAACGCGTCGCCCCCGCCGAGCGGCTCACCGAGGGCCTGGCCTGGGTGAGCACCGGGCTCAACCTCGGTGCCGGGGCCGCCGCGCCCGTCGTCGGTGTCGTGGCGGACGCGCACGGAGCCCGGGTCGCCCTCGCGATCCCGTTGTGCGGGTCGGTCGTGGCCGGCCTGCTCGCCCTGCTGACCGTCAAGCTGGCGCGGCCGCACCTGCGCTCGGCAGCCACCTCGGTCAGCCGGTCAGCCGGCTAGCGAGCCGCCGAAGATCTGCCAGGCGAGGAGCGACTTCGCGACGAGGCTGAGCACCAGGTAGACCTTCTCGCCGTAGGCGTAGTCGGTCCAGCGTCCGACCTCGCGGTACTGAAGCCACTGGTTCAGCCCGAAGCTGAAGAACAGGAGCACCTGGGTGACGACGATCCCGTACACGAACCCGGGGACGGTGGCGGAGCCGGCGATGTTGACGGCGATCGCCACCCACGGGGCGAGCCCGACAAGGGTCCCGAACCAGAACGGGAGCATCGTGGTGGTCGAGCGGCCCGGGGGGTTCATCAGCTCCTGGATCCAGCCGAAGAGGATCATCCCGACGTTCGCGCCGGCGACGGCGATGACCGCGTTGATGCCGGTGATGCCCGAGTAGAAGCCGATGAGGATGACCATCAGGGTGGCGCTCACGGAGTACTCGACCCATCGGAACCGGTTGATTCCGCGCCGCAGGTCCCGTTCGTAGGTCGACCGGGCGACCGTGGCGGTCACCAGGTGGTCGAGGGCGGCCAACGAGAGGAACACGGCGACCGCCCACCCGATCGGCACGTCGAACAGGGCGTCGGGTGCCGGGACGGCCGAGCCGGGCGGCCCCGCCGGGATCGACGACGTGACGGTGATGGCGAAGTCGCCGGCGAGCACGACGATGGCGACGGCCTGGGCCAGGTGGAGGGCGGTGAGGCCGAGGTTCCACACGCGCAGCCCCCGGAGCCGGCCGGCCGTCACCCCGGTGGCGATGGCCGGGAATGCCTCGGTGGTCATGGTGGTCCTCCGGTCGTCGGGACCTTCAGTATGCCGACGATGTGCCGACCGGAACCGTCGGCGTCTAACCTCGGCTGACCCCGCTGCTCGAGTGGGGAGGCCGGGCAAGACCGTCAAGAATCCGCAAGCCGGACGAGCCGGCGGTGCGGAGGCGGCGGAGACCGGGCGACAAACCCCCTCAGGAATGCCGCCCGGCTCCATCCGGCCGTCACCGGACGCTCATGCCCTCGTGCTCGCCGTCGTCGTGCGCGCCGCGAGGGGGCCTTTACCTTCTCTTTACCTTGCTGGGATGAAGGTATCCACATCGCTCCTCGCCCGCAGCCGGTTCGCAAAGACCGCCGTGGCCGAAACCGCTGTCTCCGGGGCCTCCCGGCCATGCCTGCTGGTGCCGGCCGCCGCGGAAGGGACTTTACGATCCCCTTACTGTTCCAATGGGATTCGTTGACGATTGCATCCCGGGCCGGTCACCGGGCGGGCCCGTCATGGGCCCTGCGGACGACGGATCCTCCCCAGGGAACCGTCCTAACGGACACGTGCCGGGTGGACGAACGGACGATCTGGCCGGGCGGTCGAACGGGCCAGGCCCGTAGGGTCGAAGCCATGAGGTCCACCGACAGCTACCTCCGTCCCGAGACCGTCGACCGCGTCGAGGAGACCGCCACCGGCCTGCTGGCGCACCTGCCCGGCGAGCGGCTGCGGATCGAGCCCGTGCGCGACGACGTCGTCCGCATCGCCATCAGCCGCGGTGGGGTGTTCGACGAGCACCCGACGTATGCCGTGTGCGTCGACCCGCTCGCCGCGCAGCCGGCATACACGGTGGCTCGGGACGACTCGGCGGGGACGGTCACGCTGAGCACCGACGCGCTGGTGCTCACCCTCGGCCTGGACCCGTTCCGGATCGATGTCCACCGCCGCGACGGCTCGGTGGTCATCGAGACGGCCACCGACGGAGCCGGCCGGCCATGGGCCTACGCCACGCTCAACGACGCCTTCACGTTCCGGCGCCGCTGCCGTCAGGAGGACGCGTTCTTCGGCCTGGGGGAGAAGACCGGCCGGTTCAACCGGCGCGGACGCACCTTCACCAACTGGAACACCGACGTCCTCGACCCGTATCTCAGCCTGGAGTTCACGGCGGGCCTCGACCCGGACGACCCGCGCGCTGACCGCACCAGCACCGAGTACGACCCCTACTACGTGACCATCCCGTTCTTCTACCACCAGAGCGGGCCGTCGGGGGCGATGAGCGCGTCGTTCGTCGACAACGGCTACCGCTCGCACGTCGACTTCGCCGGCCTCGAGGAGTATGCCGTCCAGGTCGAGGGCGGGCAGTACGTCGAGTACGTCTTCGCCGGGCCCTCGATGGCCGAGATCCTCGAGGCCTACACCTGGCTCACCGGTCGGATGGCCGTCCCGCCGCTGTGGGCCCTGGGCTACCACCAGTGCCGCTGGCTCCGCTACGACCAGGACGAGGTCGAGGACCTCGCCGCCCGGCACCGCGACCTCGACCTGCCGTGCGACGCCATGTGGCTGGACATCGAGTACATGGACGGCTACCGGGTCTTCACGTGGGACCGCGGCCTGTTCCCCGACCCGCCGGCGATGCTGAAGCGGCTGTCCGAGAGCGGGTTCAAGGTCATCACGATCATCGACCCCGGGGTGAAGCACGACCCGGGCTATTCGGTCTACGACGCCGCCGTCGAGGGGGACCTGCTGTGCCGCACCGAGGGCGGCGACGTCTATCTCGGTCAGGTGTGGCCCGGCGACACCGCGTTCCCGGACTTCGCGACCCAGGAGGCGCGCGACTGGTGGGGCGAGCTCAACGCCGCGCACGTGGCGTCCGGCCTGGCCGGGATCTGGAACGACATGAACGAGCCGGCGACCGGCTCGGTCCCGCCGGGCCGGATGCTCTTCGAGCACGGCAGGGCCTCCCATGAGCGCTTCCACAACCAGTACGCCCTGCTGATGGCGATGGGCACGACGGCCGGGCTGCTCAAGGCGATGCCCGACCGGCGCACGTTCGTCCTGTCGCGGTCCGGGTTCGCCGGGATCCAGCGCCATGCGGCGAACTGGATGGGCGACAACTGCTCCCGGTGGGACCACCTCCAGCTGAGCGTCGCGATGGGCATGGGCCTCGGGGTCTCGGGGCAGCCGTTCGTCGGTGCGGACATCGGCGGGTTCTACGAGGACACCGGGGCCGAGCTGTTCCTGCGCTGGATGCAGTACGGCGTGCTGACGCCGTTCGCGCGCAACCACGCGATGCTGCATACCGTCGACCAGTACGCCTGGTCGTTCGGCCCGGCCGTCCTCGACCTCGTCCGCGACGCGATCCGGCTGCGCTACCGGCTCATGCCCTACCTGTACGCCTGCTTCGTCCAGGCCTCCGAGACCGCGGCCCCCATCCAGCGGCCGCTGGTCTACGACCACCAGGACGACCCGCTGGTGGCCGACATCGACGACGAGTTCCTCCTCGGCGGTGACCTGCTCGTCGCCCCCGTCTCATCCCCCGGGGTCACCTCGCGCCAGGTCTACCTCCCCAGGGGGCGCTGGTACGACTGGCACACCGGTGAGGTGCTCGAGGGCGGCCGGTTCGTCATCGCCGCGACGCCGATGGACCGGATCCCGCTGTACGCCAGGGGTGGTGCCGTCATCCCCATGTGGACCGAGGCGCCCGCCTCGACGGCGCACTACCGGCCCGGCGCCGTCGAGCTGCACCTGTTCGTCCCCGCCGACGACGGTCGCGTCCACCGCTCGCTGCTCCAGGAGGACGACGGACTGACGTATGCCGCGGCCGACGGCGGGCGGGTCCGCACGGCGTTCGTCGTCGGGCGGGACGGCGACGCGGTGACCCTCTCCGCCGAGGTCGAGGGCGACGGCTACCCGGAGTTCGCCCGCGGCGCCTTCCACCTGGTCGTGCACGGGGCGGACCCCGAGTCGGTCGAGGTCGACGGGGCGGTCATCGGCCGGCGGGACGGGCAGTTCGTCATCGCCAACGCCGGCCAGCCGTTCACGGCCCACCTGGTCTGCTAGGCCCCCCACCGGCTCAGGCCGCCCTCTGCCCCCCACGGTGGGCTCTCCCGTGCGACCAACGGGGCTGGGCGACAGCGGGCGCACCTCCGGAGAAGGAATGGCACGACGCTGACGAGAAAGTCTGAATTTGCGCCCCCCATCTCGAAACAGAATTTCCGCGCTAACCCGGGGCCCAGGGTCTTCTTCCTGAGGTCGATGAGCGGACAAGGGAAAATCTACGCAGCGGAGGGCG
>CAYPYK010000074.1:0-13231 GCA_964414665.1 uncultured Intrasporangiaceae bacterium
GAGGCGGTGTCGTGGGAGGCGACGGCGACGACGACGGGCGTGCCGGGCCGTTGGCCCGCACGCGGTGCCACCTGTGGCAGGAGCTCGCCGATGATGGTTCCGGGCTCTCGCAGCGGCGGGAGGAGGCGGTGGGGTATGCCGGCCAGGGTGGCGATGTCGTACGCCCAGGTGCGGCGGCGGCCGTCGTAGAGCTGGGTGGTCGAGGCGTTGGTCGTCTCGGCGCCGACCGACCCGGTCAACCAGTACCCGACGAGGTCGGGGATGAGGAGCATGCTCCGCGCCCGCGACAGGTCCGGCTCGGCGGCCAGCTGGAAGAGGGTGTTGAACGGCAGGTGCTGGATGCCGGTGAGGGCGTACAGGACATGCTCGCCGACGGCGTCACGGACGGTCTCGATCACCGGGTCGGTCCGGGGGTCACGGTAGGCGTACGGCATCCGAGGAGCCGGCCGTCCGGTCCGAGCAGGCCGTAGTCGGCCGCCCAGGAGTCGACACCGATGGCGTCGACGGGGCCGGCCTCGCGCAGGCCCGCCAGGATCTGGTCGTAGAGGCGGTCGATGTCCCAGTGCAGCGAGCCGTCGGGCGCCTGCACCGGGGCGTTGCGGAACCGGTGCACCTCGACCTGGTCGAGCCGCCCGGGCGCCACCGTCCCGACCATGACGCGGCCGGAGGTGGCCCCGAGGTCGACCGCGGCGGCTCTTCGAGAACCTCACCAGCGAGCTCAGCTCGCACCTCGCCGTGCACGAGGACCAGGTCGCGCGCCGGGGAGTCTCCTCCAGGCGGTCGTCCACGCCCAGCCCCGGCACCTCACCTACCTCAGCCACATCCGGGCCTACCGCGACACCCGCGCGCTGAACAGCCGGATCCTGCGCTGGGAGCCGGAGCTGGTCGTCGCCCTCCCCGAGGGGGTGGGGGTCCTGCCCTTCGTGGTGCCCGGGTCCGCCGAGCTCATGGCGGCCAACGTCGAGGGGCTGCGCACCCACCAGATCGTCCTGTGGAGCAAAACACGGGGTCATGGCCCGCTCCGACTACTCCGTCACCCGGCCGTGGACCGCATCGAGTACGCCGAGACCGGCGCGGCCTACGAGTACATGGACCTCGTCGCCGGCGGCCGCGCCGAACGCCTCACCGATGACGAGCCGGCGCGCGTGGCAGCCGAGTTCTCGGTCGACTCCCCCTGGGTCTGAGGGACCCGCCCGGTCGCCCGCCCCGACCCCACAGCGCTCCCCGCGGGTTCTGCCGGAGGGGTAGCGATCACGGGGCCGAGCTGGTCGGTGTATCACCGGGGGTCTCGCGCACTCCTGTGAGCAACCGGGCTGGGTCGCGGCGCACCGGCGGCGCGCATCCGGCCCGGCCGCGCCCCGGGACCGTCCGGGGGGCTACCCGAGTCGATGAGGTGGATGCCGTGGCCCCGTCCGTGACCGACGCCGGGCCGCAGTCGCGAGAGCGACAGGGGCCACCGCTGATGGACCTCGCCCGCGTGCGCCGGAGCTTCGACTTCCCCCGCAGCGGACGGGTGGTGACCAACAACGCGGCGACGACGCAGCCGCCGCGACAGCTCCTGGGCCTGTACCGGCGCCTCGCTCCCGACTACGAGAACGTCCACCGCGGCCAGTCGGCCGCCTCGCGCGTGACGACCGAACGGTTCGAGGCGGCCTACGACACGATCGCGGGCTGGGTGAACGCGCCGAGCCGGCGGTGCATCGCCACCTACCGCGGCACCACGGAGGCGGTCAACGCCGTCATGTACTCGCTGCTCACCGAGTTCGAGGACGGCGACAACGTCGTGACGACGATGCTGGAGCACAACTCGAACTTCGTCCCGTGGTACGGCCTCACCCACGACATCCTGCCGCGGCTGGGCCGACGGGTGGAGTGCCGGGTCGCGCGGTTCGACCACGACACCGGCCGGCTCGACCTGGCCCACCTCGGCTCGCTCGTCGACTCCCGAACCAAGCTCGTGTGCTGTACCGGCGCGTCCAACTTCCTCGGGGTCAAGCCACCGCTGGCCGCCGTGCGCCGGATCGCCGACGCCAGCGGGTACGTCCAGCCGGACGGACAGGTGGGCTCCCTCATGCTGGTGGACGCGGCCCAGCTCGCACCCAGTGCGGCCGTCGACGTCCAGGCGCTGGACGTCGACTACCTCGCCTTCTCGTTCCACAAGCTCCTGGCGCCGTTCGGGGTGGGGGTCCTCTACGCGAAGGAGTCGCTGCTCGACCGCTCGCTGCCCTTCCTCTACGGCGGGGACATGATCGCCGAGGGCCAGGTGGCGCCGGACCTCGTCGAGTACAACGAGCTGCCGTGGAAGTATGCCGCGGGCACGCCCAACATCCTCGGCACCATCGTCTCCGCCCAGGCGCTGCGGCTGCTCGTCGACCTCGTCGACGTGGCGGGTGAGGACCGCTACTTCGGCGCGGACGACCCCGTCCCGCGGTATGCCGTGGAGCGCACCATGGCGGCGGTCGGGGCGCACACGCGCGCCCTCACCGAGGTGGCGCTCGCTCAGCTCGCCGACATCGCCGGCCTGCAGGTCTTCGGGCCGTCGGACGCGGCTCAGCGGTCGCCGCTGGTGGCGTTCACCGTCGCCGGGATGAGCCCGTTCGCGGTGGCCGAGGGTCTGGACCGGCTGGGCGTGGAGTCACGCGCGGGCTGCCACTGCGCGACCCTGGCCCACCGGGACCTCGGCCTCGACCCACCGGCGAGCTGCCGGCTCAGCTTCGCCGTCTACACCTCGCTCGCCGACGTCGAGACCGCCCTGGCGGCGCTGCGAACGGTGGTGCGCGAGACCCGCTGAAGGGCCCGGACCCGTTGCGGTCAGGGCACGTCCGCGCGCCGCTCGCCTCGGTCAGTCGCCCTCGGTGTGCTTGGCGCGGGCGACGATGGCGGGGTCCGCCGCGAACACGACCGCGGGGTCCTTGCCCTTGTAGTCGAACTGGTTGAGGTAGGCCCGCATCGCGTTGACCCGGGCCCGTTTCTTGTCGTTGCTCTTGATGGTGAGCCAGGGCGCGTACTTCTTGTCGGTGGACTCGAACATGGCCTCCTTCGCGGCCGTGTACTCCTCCCACCGGTCCAGGCTCTCGAGGTCCATCGGCGAGAGCTTCCACCGGCGCACCGGGTCGATCTGCCGGATGGCGAAGCGGGTGCGCTGCTCGTCCCTGGTCACCGAGAACCACAGCTTGGTCACGGTGATGCCGGACTCGATGAGCATCCGCTCGAAGACCGGCGCCTGCCGCATGAAGGTGTCGTACTGCTCGTCGCTGCAGAAGCCCATGACCCGCTCGACGCCGGCGCGGTTGTACCAGGACCGGTCGAACAGGACGATCTCACCGGCGGTCGGCAGATGCTGGACGTAGCGCTGGAAGTACCACTGGCCGCGCTCGTCGTCACTCGGCGTGGTCAGGGCGACAACCCGGGCGGCCCGAGGGTTGAGATGCTCCATGAAGCGCTTGATGGTGCCGCCCTTACCGGCGGCGTCGCGGCCCTCGAACACCACGATGTGCTTGGCGCCGACGTCCTGGCTCCAGTACTGCATCTTCAGCAGCTCGACCTGCAGCCGGTACTTCTCCTCCTCGTACGCGTCCCGGTCCATCAGCTCGTCGTAGGGGTACTCGTCCCGCCAGGTCTGGACGGCTCGGCCGTCGGGGGCGATGAGCTCGGGGTCCTCCCCCTTCCCGCCGCGGACGGTGTACCCCTCGGTGCGCAGCGTGTCGATGTACTCGCGGAGGTTCATCTTCTGCGGCATACCCGCAGTCAACCGTGGCTGGGAGCGCCTGGGAAGGGGCGCGCGGCCCCCGCGCGTCGATCCGTGCGGTGTCGCGGCCCGCCTCCGGGGCGACCCGGTCAGGCGGTCTCGGCCGCGTCCACGACCCAGCTGACGTCATAGTGCGGGGGCTCCTGGCTCTGCCGGACCCCGCGCGCCACCGGCGCCAGCACCGAGAAATGCCCGGGGATGGCGAGCGCCTCGCAGCCGGCCTCCCAGTCGGCGCACCAGATCCCCAGGGCCACGGCCGCGTAGTAGCGGGAGGCCGTGGCGGCGTAGAAGTCGAACCTCGCCGCGCGGGCCCCACCGTCGGCCGGCTCGGCGACGGCGACACATCTCGTCGTCTGGCTGTTGTAGGACGACGGTGACCACTGACACACCTCGTAGCAGCGGCCGAAGGCGCTGAAGGGCGGTCGGCCGACGTCCAACGGCGTGCGGAGCCCCGGGTCGGCGAAGAACAGCTCGCTCAACGGCAGCCGATGGTGCTGCACCACCCCGATGAGGCGGGTGACCACCGGAAGATAGCGCGACCGGTAGCCCACGGCGCAGACGCAGATGATGTGGTCGGTTCCGGGGTCGAACCGAGTGCCGAGGTGCGCGACGATGCTGTCGTGGTCGGCGCCAGGGCCGATCCAGCAGGTCGCGAGGCCCATCGCGGTGGCGTCGAGGACAACCCTCTGCAGGCTGCGCCCCACGTCGACGACGGCCAGGCGGTCGTACTCGCGCGGAGCGATGGCGACGAGGAACTCGTGCGCCCCCACGACCGGCCACACGGTGAGGTGGCCCGAGACGTACTCGAAGCGGACGGGCTTGTCGCCGATCAGCCGGTCGGGTCCGCTCCTGTCGGCCACCGACGCCATGAGCGCCGCCCGGTGCTCGGCACCGAGGTCGGTGGACTGGAAGGACCGGCAGGCACGCCGGGAGCGCATGAGGGCGAAGGCGTCGAGGCCGCCCGCGGGGGCCGGCGCGGGCTCCAAGGGGCGCACCCCCGCCTTGACCGTGAGGAGGTCGAAGGCGGTGGTCAGGAGCAGCACGACCGCGACGGCCGCCGGAAACCGGACCAGGGCGACCCGCCACACCCCGACCAGGGACCCCACCGCGGCGAGGAGGAAGAAGAGCACGGAGGCGGCGGCAACAGGCAGGTACTGCAGCCAGCCGGTGAACTGGAGCCGGAGCTTGAGCCGCCACAGTGGGTTGTCCTCCCGCCTTCGAGCCGGCCGTCCTCCCGCCCGCCGACCAAGCCCGGTCTGCGTCATCTCCGTCCTCCTGTCGCCCACGACCCGGCCGCCCGGGCCACCGCCGCCGCACCGGGCCCACGGCGCTCGCCGACACTCACCGTAGTCACTGTCCTCGTCTTATTGCAAGTACTCACTTACAATAGAGCACCTCACCCGACGCCACCCTGACGGAGCCCGATGCCCAAGGTCGTCGACCTCGACAGCCTCTTCGAGGCCACGGTGGAGGTCTTCGCCGAGCGGGGGTACAGCGCCGCCACGACCCAGGAGATCGCCACGCGGGCCGGGATCAACGAGGTCACGCTGTTCCGCCGCTACGGCAGCAAGGCCGCGCTCGTCGAGACCGCACTGACTCACTGCCTCTCGCGGTCCCCCTTCGGGCAGGTCGTCGGAAGCGAGGACCTGCGGGCCGACCTGGTCGCGATCGTCCGGGCCTACCACGAGACGAACCGCGCCTACGGCGGCGCCGTGGTGACGCTCCTGACCGAGCTCCCCCGCCACCCCGAGCTTCAGGGCGCACTCTCGGCGCTCATGCCCAACCTGCAGAATGCGGCCCACATCATCGCCGGCCACCAGGAGCGGGGCCGGATCAAGCCCGGCGACCCGCTGCAGAAGGTCGCCTTCCTCATCGCCCCCCTCGTGGCGGGAGGCCTCTGGGCCCGCAGCGGGAACGGGCTCGAGGCCGCCGGGCTGAGTGCGTCCAGCGTCGTCGATGCGTTCCTCGACGGACACGGCACGCAGTGAGCCGCAGGTCGCGGGTGGGCGTCAGCCCGCGGCGTCCCGCAGGGCGGCCCGGAGCCGGATGAGCTCCACGGCGTGCTCCTCCAGCGCGACGTCCTCGGCCGTGACCGGGACCCAGGTCGGAGATGGCGCCGCGGCTCCGTCCTCCCCCACTGCGACGAAGACGATGGTGCAGTGCGTCGTCACGCCCATCCCGGTCTCCCGCGGGTCGCCGGACCGGACGTGCACGCCGATGTGCATGCTCGTGGTCCCGGTGTGCAGCAGCCTCGCCTCCACCTCGACGAGGTGCCCGATCAGGAGCGGCCGGTAGAACCGGAACCCGCCGGCATACACCGCGACGTTCTCCGAGCTGCCGGTCCACCGGGTCGCCAGGACGTGCGCCGCCTCGTCGACCCAGCGCATGACGATCCCACCGTGGACCTTGCCGCCCCAGTTGACGTCCGTCGGCGCCGCGAGGAAGCGCAGGACCACCTGTGGCGCGGTGCCCGCACCGGTGAGCTCCTGGTCCGCCATCGCCTTCTCGATCTCGGCGCGCAGCGCGATGCGCCGGACCGCCCCGTCCTCGAGCACGTGGTCCTCCTCGCTGTCGGCGACCCAGGCCGGGACCTCGCTCGGGCGGCCGTCACCGTCCACGGCGACGAAGATGAGGAGGCACTGGGTCCGCCGACCGAGGGCTCCGCCGGTGGGCGGACCGGAACGCACCGTGGTCTCGATGTGCATGCTGCTGCGGCCGGTGTGGACGAGCCGCGCGGTCACCTCGACGAGGTCACCCGTCCTCACCGGGCTGGCGAAGCGGACGTTGCCGACGTATGCCGTGACGCAGTACCGGCCGCTCCAGGCCGCCGCGAGCGCATAGCCGGCCTTGTCGATCCACTCCAGGACCCGCCCGCCGTCGACGCCACCGGAGTAGCCTCCGTCGGTCGGCGCCGCCAGGAAGCGGAGGGTGACCTCGCGTGGGCGCCGGCCGGGGGCACCGTCCGGCGGCCCGGGGTCGGGAACGACCGTGCTCATCGATACCTCCTCGGCGGGGCCCTGGACTGCCGACGCGAGAAGCATCGCACTGCGGGCAGCCGGGCGGGCGCTCCACGCCGGCTCCGGTCGGGCCCCGGCCAGGTCGGGTGGCCGGCACCCGGCCGGCCGCCTACGCGCCGTACATCGTGTCGAGCAGGGACTCGTACCTGGCCTCGATGGCCTTGCGCCGGATCTTCATGCTCGGGGTCAGCTCGTCGGCGGCGACGGTCAGGTCGCGGTCGAGGATCCTGAAGTCCTTGATGGTCTCCCAGCGGTTGAGCCGGCTGTTGAGCCGGTCGACGCACGTCTGCACGTACTGGCGCACCGCGGGATCGGCCGTCAGCTCGCGGTAGTCCTCGGTGTGGGCGCCCTCGGCCAGCCCCCACTGGGCCAACGCGTCGGGGTCCAGGGCGATGAGGGCTGTCGCGTAGTTGCGACGTTCGGCGTGCACGAGGATCTGGCTGGCCAGCGGGCAGACGGCCTTGAACTGCGCCTCGATCGGCTGGGGGGCGATGTACTTGCCTCCGGAGGTCTTGATCAGGTCCTTCTTGCGGTCGGTGACGCGCAGCCGCCCCTGCGCGTCGAGGTCGCCGATGTCTCCGGTGGCGAACCAGCCGTCAGGGCTGAGCACCTGGGCCGTGGCCTCGGGCAGGTGATGGTAGCCACGCATGACCAGCGGCCCGCGGAGCAGGATCTCCCCGTCGTCGGCGAGCCTGACCTCCGTGCCGACGAGCGGGCGGCCGACGAGCCCGAACACCGGATGCTCGGGGTCGCCGATGCACGCGCCGCCGCCGGTCTCGGTGAGGCCGTACCCCTCGACGAGGGTGAGCCCGGCCGCATGGAACCACGTGGCGATGTCCGGAGAGAGCGCGGCGCTGCCCGAGACCATGAAGCGGATCCGTCCGCCGAGCCGGGCCCCGATCTTCGCGAGCACCAGCCGGTGCGCCAGAGCCGACTGCGCCCGGAGCACCCATCCCGGCGTCGTTCCCTCGACGCGGGCACGCGAGACGCGGTCGCCCACGCCGAAGGCCCAGGTGAACAGCCGCCACCGGAGCCCACCCTGCGCCTGCAGCGTCTGCACGATGGCCCCGTGGACCTTCTCGAAGATCCGCGGTGGGCCCGCCATGAACGTCGGACGGACCACCGCGAGGTTGTCGACGATCCTGTCGACACGGCCGTCGACGGCGGTGGCGAACCCGATCTGGAGCTGCACCGCCGCCAACATCTTGCCGAAGGAGTGCGAGAGCGGCAGCCAGAGGTACTGGAGGTCGTCCGGGCGCAGGATCCCGATCCCCTCGGCGCCGGCCCCCAGATAGGTCCAGCAGCGATGGGGGAGCTCGACACCCTTCGGCCGTCCGGTGGTGCCCGAGGTGTAGATCAACGTGGCCAGGTGCTCCGGCCCGACCGCCGCCACGACGTCGTCCACCACGGCGGGGTGCTCGGCGAGGTACCTGGTGCCCAGCACCTCGAGGTCCTCCAGGCCGAGCACCCACTCCCCGTCCGAGGTGCCGTCGAAGGTGATCACCTGGACCAGGTCGGGAAGGTGCTGCCGTTGGTCACGCAGCTTGGCGACCTGGACATCGTCCTCGGCGAAGACGAACCGGCTGCCGCTGTCGGAGAGGATGAACGCGACGTCGTCCCCGGCCGTCGTCGGGTAGACGGCCGTCGTCGCTCCGCCGGCGCAGAGGATGGCCAGGTCGGCGTAGAGCCACTCGATGCGGGTGTTGGAGGCGATGGCCACCCGCTGCTCCGGCTCGATCCCGAGGGCCAACAGTCCGGCTGCCAGGGTCCTGACCGTCTCGGCGGTCCGCCCCCAGGTCACCGACGCCCAACCGGTGCCCGTCGGGAACCGGAAGGCCTCGGCATCCGGCGTCGCCTCGACGCGGTCGAAGAACATCTGCGCCACCGACCGGGCCGGTGTGGGGTAGCCGGTGGTGTCGATGGAGCCTGTCGTCCGCCGGGTCACGACCCCTCACCTCTGCTCGAGGACCGGGCCATCCGCCCTCGTCCCACCCTAGGCGACCACGGTGGCGCCTGCGTCGCAAGTGGGGCGGGCGACCGGGCGAGGAGCAGCCCGAGCGTCAGCCGACGACGAGGTGCTCGGCCAGGAACGTCCCGTCGCCGACCATGGACGCCAGGTGGGCGGCGGGGCCCCCGCACACGCGAAGGTGACGCCATCATGGGCTCATGGGAAGGCCAGCGCAGGCTCACCGGGTTCCCCACCCGTGACCGGAGCTCAGAGCAGCACCGAGCCGGAGCGCACGCGTGCGTTCCGGGAGTATGTCGAGCCCGAGATCGAGATCATGCTGCGGGTCGCCCAGTCGCTCACGGGCAACCTCCACGACGCGGAGGACCTCGTCCAGGAGTCGCTGCTGCGGGCCTTCCGCGGGATCGACGGGTTCGACGGCCGACACCCCCGAGCGTGGCTGCTCACGATCCTCAGGCACACGAACATGAACATGCACCGGCGCAGGCGCCCCGACCCGGTCGACGACTGGGACCTCATCCGCGACTCCCGCCCGGCCTTCGGCGCCGCCACGACGCCCAGCGCCGAGGACGCGGTCCTCGACGTCACGCTCGACGAGCGGCTGTCGACGGCCGTGGCCGAGCTCGACCCCCGGTTCCGGGCCGCGCTCATCCTCGTCGACGTCCACGACCTGTCCTACGCCGACGCCGCCGCGGTGCTCGACGTGCCGGTCGGCACCGTCATGTCACGGCTCAGCCGCGCGCGGGAACGGCTCCGCCGCCGCCTCGGCCCCACCACGCTCACCCCAGGGAGGTTCGCATGAGCCAGTCGCTGCGACAGATGATGACGTGCCGATGGTCGGCCCGCCGCATCCAGCGCTACCTCGACGCAGACCCGTCGGCGCTGCTCTCGGCCGACGAGGTGGCCCGTCTCGAGGCCCATCTCGCCGAGTGCGAGCGGTGCACCCAGACGGCCGAGGAGCACCGCGTCCTGCACCGGGCCCTGTCCAGGTGGAGCAGGCCGTTTCCCGACCTCGAGGCCGTGGAACGGCTCCGCGCCTATGTCCGGACGGTCCCCGGGCAGGAGAGCTCGTGATGGACCTCGGACTCCGGCGCCGCGTGCCCCAGGTCGCTGCCGCCGTGGCGGCCACGCTCATCCTCTGCGCGTGCGGGAGCACGACCGGGTCGACCAGCGGGTCGAGGGCGCCGGTTGGGACCGCCACCGTCTCGGCCGGGCTCGCCTTCCGGGGCACCACCGTCCAGGGAGCGGCCTTCGACGCGTCGTCCCTGCGCGGGCAGCCCGTGGTGCTGTGGTTCTGGGCTCCGTGGTGCACGATCTGCCGGGGCGAGGCGCCGACCGTCAACACCGTCGCGGCCAAGCTGGCCGGGCGGGTCCAGGTCGTCGGGGTCGCCGGCCAGGGCACGGTCGCCCAGATGCGCGGGTTCATCGCTGACACCCGCACCGGCTCGTTCACCCACGTGGCCGACACCACCGGAGCGGTATGGCGCGAGTACCAGGTTGTCTCGCAGCCCTCCTTCGTGTTCGTGCGGCCCGACGGTCAGTCTCAGCTTGTGGTGGGCGCCCTCGACGCCGCGACGCTGACGGCACTCATGGAGTCGACGGCCGCGGGCTCCTCGCCGGCTGCGACCCACAGCGGCGGGAGCCTGGCCTGCAACTCCGACGGTCCACCGGCCAGCGGCGGCGGGAGCCTGGCCTGCAACTCGGCAGGGCCCTCGCCGACCTCGACCCCGACCGGCCCGCCGAGCACCGCGGCACCGAGGGCGACGCACGACTCCGACATGATGCCGCTGCCCTCGTCCTGACGCCGGCAACGAGCGCTCAGGCGCTCTCGACCGCGTTCTGCACCGCGTCGACGAGGGTGGCCCATCGGGGGTCCCCCACCGGGCCGATGTTCGTCATCCGGCTGCAGACGAACCCGAACCCGATCTCCCGGTCGGGGTCGGCGATCCCGAGCCGACCACCGGCGCCGGTGTGCCCGAACGACCCCGGGCCGAACCCGGGCATGCTCGGTGAGGCGAGCTGGTACCCGAGCCCGAAACGGATGTCCGGCCCGGCGGTCCCGCTCTCGATGAGGGTCTCGATCCCGTCGGTGCGCGGCCGGGTCGCCATCGAGAGGGTCGCCGGGGTCAGGAGCCGCACGCCGCCGACCGGACCCAGCGCTGCGGCATACATCGTCGCCAGCGCGCGGGCGTTGGTGATCGCCCCCACGGCCGGGCGCTCGGCCGCGTAGTGCGCCAGCACCTCGTCGGGGTCGGCGAAGTCGGGGTCCATGGGCGGGCTCTCGCGCAGGAACGCCTGCCGCTGGGCGGCGTAGCTGCCGGGCTCCGGCTCCTCGGTCGCCGGCTCCATCGGGCTGGTCTCGTCCCACCAGCCGGGGACCACCCGGGGCACGAGCCCGTCGGGCAGGCCCATCCACAGGTCGACCCCCAGCGGCTCGGCCACGAGCGCCCGCAGGTGCCCCGAGACGCCCGTCCCGGTCGCCCGGCGCACGACCTCGTCCAGCAGCGTCCCGTACGTCACGGGGTGGTAGGCCATCGCGGTGCCGGGCTCCCACAGCGGAGCCGCAGCCGCAAGCGCCCGGGTGACCGCCGGACCGCGGTGCAGGTCCAGGCCCGACAGCCCGGTGCCCAGGGGCGGGTAGGGCAGTCCGGCGGTGTGCGAGGCCACCATGGCGACCGTCACGCGCTCCTTGCCCGCCGCCGCGAACTGCGGCCAGTAGGTCGCGACCCGCTCCTCGGGGTCGATGAGCCCCCGCTCGACGAGCACGGCCAGCACGGTCGCCGTGATGCCCTTGCTGCACGAGGCGACCATCATCAGCGAGTCCTCGGCCATGGGCCGGTGGTGGACGGCGTCGGTCCCGGCCCACAGGTCGACCACCTTCTGGCCCCGGTGGAGGACCGCGACGGCAGCAGCCTCCCGGTCCGGGTCGACGACGGTGTGGGCGAACGCGTCCGCGACCGCCCCGAAACGCTCGTCCGCCGCTCCTCGGATGCCGTCAGCCATCTCGGCAGCATAGATCGGTGCGCATGCGTTCCCCACCGCGGACCGATCGGGGCGCCGCCATAGCCCGCCACACTAGGTTGAGGCCATGGCCATCCCCACCCTCAAGGACCGGTGGAGCGACCGGACCGCCCTCGGCGCGTGGATGTTCCTGCGCGAGCCGATGACCGCCGAGTCAGCAGCCCGGATGGGCTACGACTATGTCGTCGTCGACCTGCAGCACGGTGTCGCGTCCGAGCCCGAGGCGCTCGCCATGATGCAGGCGGCCGAGGCGGCGGGCGCCATACCCGTGGCTCGGGTGTGCACCAACCACCCGACGGCCATCGGGCGCGCCCTGGACTCGGGCGCCCTCGCGGTGATCGTGCCGATGGTCAACGACGCCGAGGGAGCGCGGGCCGCCGTCTCGGCGTGCCGTTACGCCCCCGAGGGGTCGCGCAGCTACGGGCCGGTGGCCGCGATCAGCCGCTACAGCGACGACTACGCGCGGGTGGCGAACCGGACCGTCGCCTGCATCGTCATGATCGAGACCGCCGAGGCCCTGGGCAACCTCGACCAGATCCTGTCGGTCCCCGGCATCGACGCCGTGTATGTCGGTCCGGTCGACCTGTCGTTGACGCTCGGCCTCCCCCCGGAGGCCGACCACGACGACGTCCGCTTCACCGGGGCGGTCGACGCCATCCTGGCGGCGTGCGCCCGGCACGGCGTCGTGCCCGGCATCCACGCCGACCCGGATCTGGCCGCGAAGTGGACGGCCCGGGGCTTCCGGATGATCACGGTCGGCTACGACCAGCTCTCGGTCCTCACCGGGCTGCGGGGAGCACTGGCCGATGCCCGCCCCGGCCACCGGCCGCGAGCGGCCGATGGCCGGGGCGCGGTCTACCCCTGATCCCGAGGGACTCGGCCGGGGCGGGGGCATCGCCGGGTGGCGGCATCGGCGGGCCCTCGCCGGAGGCGCCGACCGAGTCGGATAGCATGCTTGATGAAGTCTTCAAGTGCATCCTTCGACAAGCCGAACAGGGGTGCGGCCGTGTCCGTCCCGCTCTACGAGGCCAAGGCCGAGCTGTTCCGCACCCTGGGCCATCCGGTGCGCATCCGGGTCCTCGAGCTGCTGTCCGAGCGGGACCACGCGGTCCACGAGCTCCTCGCCGAGATCGGGCTGGAGCCGAGCAGCCTGTCCCAGCAGCTGGCGGTCCTGCGGCGCACCGGCCTGGTCCGCCAACAGCGCGTCGGCGGTGAGGTCGTCTACTCGATCCTCGTCCCGGAGACGACCGACCTCCTGCTCGCGGCCCGCCGGGTCCTGCGCGAGATCCTCGTGCACCAGGACCACCTGGCCCAGGAGCTCGAGCCCGCCCCGCGGGGCCGGGGGTGAGCGCGAGCAGGCTGTGGCGGCTCATCCGCCGCACCGGCCGCGTGGCCGAGCCGGCGCCCCCGCTGCCGGAGCCCGCCGCCGGCGTCGAGCCGCGCCGCGAGCTGGCCGGGAGCGTCCAGGTGCGCCACGTC